>NZ_MBST01000005.1:0-176200 GCF_001695865.1 Ensifer sp. LC384 | reverse complement strand
GGCACCCTCATGGCCGAGGATCGCCGGGAACAGACCTTCGGGGTCGGCGCCCGACAGCGTGAAATCGTCGGTGTGGCAGATGCCGGTCGCCTTGACCTCGATCAGCACCTCGCCGGCCCGCGGGCCTTCGAGCTGAACGGTCATCACTTCCAGCGGCTTGCCGGCCTGAACGGCGACGGCGGCGCGTACATCCATCTATTTTCTCCCTTCGGCTAAGAATGATTTCGGGCGGCATCGGCGCATCGGCCAATGTCACCCGTTGGAATCGGCAATGAACTAGCGAATAGTCTGTTGGACGCGATTGAGTTCCATCTCAAGAGCCGCAATCGCCTTGCCGGTCTGTTCGTGCAATTTCTTGACGAGCGCGAGTTGCTCGCGAAGGCTTTCGCCGGAGGCGGACTTCGTCTCGTCGTCAGGCGCGCGGCCCATTCCGGCGATCAGCCAGGCGGGTGTGACGCCGAGCACGCCGGCAAGCATGAACAGGCGGTTGGTGCGCGGCTCTGCTCGATCGCGCTCCCAGGCGGCGACCGTTTCCGTCCGTACGCCGAGCTGATCGGCGAGATCCTTGGTAGAAAGATTGGCTGCGTCGCGCGCGCGCCAGATGCGTCCGCCCAGCGTATCTCCGTCGCCGGTATCGCGCAGGCGGGCAATCATCGTTTCGGTGGACAAGCGCATGGATATCTCCTTTGCCACGGTTACGTTCAAAGGTCCCGGTTTCTGATCGGAGAAGTGAGAAAGCTTCTCCTCCGGGGCGGAAGATGACGTGAGCTTATAGGCATTCGGCCCGTCGGGGACCACCCCGGAGCGGCAAAAACGCGGTCAAAAGCGGCTCGGACGATGAAATACGCTCTTCCGCATCGTACCCGCATGCGTTGAAAAGCGCTGCGAACGTTCTAAGGTGGCGCATCCAAATCGGAACGAGCCCATGACCGCGCCGGTATCGACAGCAGCCAATCCCCAGAACACGGTGATGCAGGGCGTCGCCATCATGCTCTTTGCCATGGTGATCTTGCCGGGCATGGACGTGATCGCCAAATACATGGCCGTCTTCGAGGGCATGGCGCCGGCTCAGGTGACCTTCTACCGCTTCTTCTTCCAGCTTGTCGCGACATTGCCCTTGCTCCTCAAGATCGGGGGCGTGCGGGCGCTGCGTCCGAAACGTCTCTGGCTCAATTTGCTGCGCGGCGTGCCTTTGGCAGCGGCCGCGCTGTTCTTTTTCATTTCGGTGAAATACATGCCGCTCGCCGACGTGTTTGCGATCTATTTCGTCGAGCCGTTCATACTGACATGCCTATCCGCACTGATCCTGCGCGAGAAGGTCGACTGGCGACGCTGGTTGGCCATTGCAGTTGGTTTTGCCGGGGGGATGATCGTCATCCAACCGAGCTTCGCTGCCTTTGGGGCAAAGTCGTTGCTGCCCGTTGCCTGTGCCTCGGTCTTTGCCTGCTATCTCCTGTTGAACCGGGCGGTCGGAACGGCGGACAGCCCGCTGACGATGCAGACGATCGCCGGTATCGGCGGAACGCTGTTCATGGTCGGCGTGATTGCGATCGGTAACGGCATGGATGTCGCGGATTTCGAGCCGTCCTTGCCGAAGACGGCACTCGGCTGGGTGCTCGTTGTCATCCTCGGCTCGCTTTCGGGTTATGGCCACCTGCTGGTGGTCAAGGCCTTCCAGGCCGCACCCGTTTCCCTGTTGGCGCCGTTTGCCTATTTCGAAATCGTCACCGCGACGGCCCTTGGCTACTTGATCTTCGGCGACTTTCCATCGGTCTCGAAATGGCTCGGCATAGCGGTCATCGTCGTGTCGGGGCTCTTCATGATCTGGCGCGAGCGACAGGCCGGCGATCGATCCATCGAAGCGCCCTGATACATACCGGCTCCTGGTGCCTCCCCATTCAGGCTTCGTCGTTGCGGGTCGGGCCGAACACCGTCTCGAAGGCTTCGCGCAGCCGGATGTCCACATCGGCCACCATCACCGGCAAGCCGAGATCGACGAGGCTGGTCACGCCGTAGCCGCGGATGCCGCAGGGCACGATCCCGCCGAAATGGTCGAGGTCCGGATCGACGTTGAGCGAGAAGCCGTGAAAGCTCACCCAACGGCGCAGACGAATGCCGATCGCCGCGATCTTGTCTTCGGCCATCGACCCGTCGGGGAGCGAAGGTTTCTCCGGTCGGCGAACCCAAACGCCGACGCGATCCTCGCGGCGCTCGCCTTTGACGTTCATCGAATCCAGCGTTGAGATGATTACGCTTTCGAGCGCGGCGACAAAGGCCCGAACATCCTGTCTGCGACGCTTGAGATCCAGCATGACATAGACCACCCGCTGGCCGGGCCCATGATAGGTGTATTCGCCGCCTCGGCCCGTTGCGAACACCGGGAACCGGTCGGGCATCACGAGGTCGGCCGCGTCGGCGCTTGTGCCCGCGGTATAAAGCGGCGGATGTTCCACCAGCCAGACGAGTTCGTCGGCGGTGCCGGCGGCAATGTCAGCGGCTTCCCGCTCCATCGTTTCAACTGCCTGTGGATAATCGACGAGGTGAGGGGCAATTCGCCAACGAACCGGGGGTGATTCCGGTGGGGAGAACATGTCCTGGCTCAGGTTTTCGCGCTGCATTTCCGTCTGCATTCCTGTTTTGATCCCCTGTACATGGGACGGCGCGCGACAAGAGTCCAGCGTTTGCAGGGCTTCGCGAGGAGGCTGTTGAAATAGTTTCTTTTCCCGTCAAATTTCTGTCGTCATGCCCTTGTGCACCCCAGAGGCTTTTGCTACATGCAGCCCCGCCGGAGCAATTCGGCGCCTACCACGATGCGGTCGTGGCGGAATTGGTAGACGCGCAGCGTTGAGGTCGCTGTGGGGCAACCCGTGGAAGTTCGAGTCTTCTCGACCGCACCAAGAACCCGGCTTAGGCCGGGTTTTTTGTTTTTATATCCTATACTTAGCGAAGTGGGTGCCCCACATCGGGACCATGCACGGGGCGCATTATTCGTTCTCTGGCGCCGAGCGCGAGTTTCCAGCTTCAATCCGGACGAATTACGCCACGGCGTCGTGTTCCTCGCGCGCAGCTTCCCAGACTTCCCGCGCTGCATCCAGGTTCATCAGTGCGATCCCCAGCCCAACAATCAAATCCGGCCAAGCTGACTGCCACAGGTAAGCCGTCGCCAGACCCGCGCCGATGATGGCGACATTGGCAACGGCATCATTGCGGGCAGACAAGAACGCCGCCCGCGTCAGGCTGCCGCTTTTATGGCGGTACGCGGCGAGAAGGTATGCACAGAACAGGTTGACCAGGAGCGCGCCAAAGCCGGTCAGGGATAGCGCAAAGGGCTCAGGCGGGATTGGATCCATGAACTTCGCCCAAGCCGTCCATAAGAAGGCCAGCGCGGGGACAAGAAGAATGAATGCCATCGCCATACCGACCCGTGCGCGGCTCCGCGCTGTCCAGGCCAGCGCAAAGAAAATCAGGATGTTCACGGACGCGTCTTCGAGGAAATCGACACTATCGGCCAAGAGAGACACAGAGCCGATGGCAAGGGCAACGAGGAATTCAACCCCGAAGTAGCCTAGGTTCAATAAGGCGACGATGAGCACAACGCGGCGTAGATTGTTATCCACCAAGGGGTTCCTTCATGGCTGCCGAGATACACCATCGACAATTTGGCACACTTGCTAACAATAGATTGCTATCCATAACGTTACGTGTCGACATATGCATCGCTCATGGAAACCTCTGCCAACGGACCCACTATTACCCGCAGCGCGCCGGCAGCATTTGGCGGAGGCGCGATTATCGGCGTACTCGGCGGCCTGATCGGCCTTGGCGGCGCCGAGTTCCGCTTGCCGCTGCTCATTGGCCTATTCAATTTTGCAGCTCTGGAAGCCGTCATCCTCAACAAGGCCATGAGCTTGGTTGTAGTTGCGACGGCCCTTCCGTTCCGGGCAGCAACCGTACCGTTCGAAGCGATCGCGGAAAATTGGTCCATTGTGGTCAATCTGCTCGCGGGAAGTCTGTTGGGCGCGTGGTTTGGGGCAGGGTGGGCCACGCGTCTCAAATCTGAAACCCTCTATAAGGTCATCGCGGCTTTGCTCGTTGCGATCGCGGTCATTCTGGTTGCGGGCCATGACGCGACGGCGGGGCAACCACTTTCGACCGGAGCGGCACAGCTCATCGCCGGCGTAGCGGCGGGCTTCATTATCGGGATCGTCGCCTCGCTCCTGGGTGTGGCCGGTGGGGAACTGCTTATTCCGACGCTTGTGCTTCTATTCGGCGCGGACATAAAGCTAGCCGGGAGCCTTTCACTGGCAGTGAGCCTGCCAACGATGCTTGTCGGCTTTACCCGATATAGCCGAGATCAGAGCTTCGCCGTCTTAGGTAAGAACAAGGGTTTTCTCTTCGTTATGGCGGCGGGCTCGATTATGGGGACGTTCATTGGAGGATTACTTTTAGGTGCAGTGCCTAATGGCGTTCTGCTGCCGGCTCTCGCTGTGATTTTGCTGATCTCTGCGGTAAAAGTCTGGCGACACACCTAGCGCAAACAGTGTCGTTCATCGGGCAATTTGCACTACAAAATGCACTCCAAACTCACTGAGTGGTCGTCATGGGTGGTTGATAGACAATAGGTGAGGGAGGCAATCGAAACATCTCGACCGCACCAAATGTTCCCCTTTTGGGCGAGCCGCTCGGGGATGTCATCAGCCAGCGATAATCCCGATCGTGCAGATGCGGTTATTTCACCGTTCCGTAGGGCGAAGCCTGCTGTGCTTCACCGCCGGTGCCCGTGTCTGCCGTGGGGTCTGTATCAGTCGGCGCCAGTACCCGGCCCTGCTTGTTGTCGATGCTGCCGGTTTGTTCGGGCGAGGGTTGCGGTTGGACCTGATCGACTGCCGTTGTCCGGTCGTTGTCGTTGCTTTCGCCCCAGATCCCGGCGCCGCCCCAGACAAGCAGCGCCAGGAACAGGCCGGCTCCGAGGATGGCCAGAACACGCACGCCTAGCGACCCCTCGCGGCTTTCGCCAGCCGTAAAGCTCTCCCGGTCGGCGTCGTGTGTCGCCGGGATGGGATCGCCCCGTTCATCCAGATACTTGCTCATTGGATGACCTCCGTTGTTGTCATCGTAAACAACGGGATTCCAACGACAATGTTCCGCCTTGAGGCAAAATCACCCCGGCAGTTGGCCAGGAATGAGAGCAGCCGAAATGCCAACGAATTTGGCGATCCGGCGCCATGCTTCTTTCCATCCGAAAGCCAGGGTTTCAGTTCGACCAGGTATCGGCCACTGTGCGGCGCACGAGCTTGTAGGTGTGGTCGGGTTGAACTTCGTAGGTTTCGAAGACCATGGTGCCCTGATGCATGAAGCGGTTCTGGATCATCGTGCCCGGCGCCGCTATCGTCTTTCGCATAGGGCCGGTCTCGCCGTAGGTGAGGCTACCCGGTAGCGGCTCGATGTTGGGGGATGCGCTGTTGCATCCCGCCAGCGCGAGAAGGGTGAGAATTGCGACATGCGTCGGTCTCATAGGCTGATCCTTGATTGAAAACCTGGTTTGAAACTAGAGGTTTTGTCCCGGGACGAAAAGCGCGGGGTCGATTGATATCCTGTTGTCTGCTCGATCTCCCAGAAGACCGGCCCTTGCCACGTCAGTTTCGTGCCAATTCCCTTACGGCTTTCTCGAATCTCTTGACGGCGCGCTCCCGCTTCAGGCGCGACAGACGCTGCGTCCAGAAGATGCCGTCGAGTTGGTCGATTTCATGCTGGAGGCAGATCGCCATGAGGCCATCCGCGTCCTCCTCGACAATGGTGCCGTCGAGCGTCTGGTATCGAACGCGGACGGCTCCGGGACGCTCGACGTCTTCGGAAATTCCGGGCATCGAAACGCTGCCCTCGGCGTGTTTCACAATGTCGTTCGAGCACGAGACGATCTCGGGATTGACGAAGATACGGACACCACTTTCGCGGTCGAGCTCGATCACCGTCAGCCGCTGCAACATGCCGACATGCGGCGCAGTGATGCCGATACCCGGTGCAGCGCGCATCGTGTCGAGAAGGTCGTCGGCAAGCGCCCGCAGGGCATCATCGAAATGATCGACGGTCTTCGCTTCCCGGCTCAGCAACGGATCTGGAAAACGAAGAATGGGACGGATCGCCATGGCATGCTCCTCGGCTGCGGCCGCATAGTGCTATCCGATCGCGCTGTCGATGTCGACTGCGTGCGTGCATGTGCGTTTCCCATGTATTTGCAACAGCTTGAATAAATCTGTTGCCACAGTGGCGACGCCTGCGCCTGCGATGTGGACCTCGGCAGGGCTTTGCGCTAGCAGGGCTGTAAGGCTCAGTTCCGAGAGGCGGATCTGGGCGGTAAAACCGGCAGTGATGTACCCTTTCCCAAGTCCGCGCGTGGCGGGCCGGAAAGTTGGCAATCGTTTCGAGGGCGCGCTCATGAGCAATACCGGCGACGACGACCGCGGTTCCGAAGAAATCCCCGCCTATGACGGGGCAGACATCTATGCCGACGATGGTTCGGTGCGCTCCGACCTCCTGATGCATGTCGGCGCGGCGATTGCCGACCGCGATACGATCTATCTGCGCCAGCATGTCGCCGGTCTGCATTCGTCCGAAATGGGCGACCTGCTCGAGGCGATCCAGCCGGAACAGCGCCTGGCGCTCGTCTCGCTGCTTGGCAAGGATTTCGACCTTTCGTCGCTGACCGAGGTCGACGAGGTCATCCGCCTCGACATCGTCGAGCATCTGCCTAACGAGCAGATCGCCGAGGCGTTGGGCGAGATGGATTCGGACGATGCCGTCTACATTCTCGAGGATCTCGATCAGGAGGACCAGGACGAGATCCTGGCGAAGCTGCCTTTTACCGAACGCGTTCGCTTGCGCCGTTCGCTGGACTATCCCGAGAGCACGGCTGGCCGGCGCATGCAGACGGAATTTGTCGCCGTGCCCCCGTTCTGGACGATCGGGCAGACGATCGACTACATGCGCGAGGACGCGGACCTTCCCGAGAGCTTCACGCAGATCTTCGTCATCGATCCGACCTTCAAGCTTCTGGGCGCGGTCGATCTCGACAAGGTTCTGCGCTCCAAGCGCTCGATCAAGGTCGACGCCATCATGCGCGACACAAGCCATGCCATTCCCGCGGAAATGGACCAGGAGGAAGCGGCGCAGCTCTTCGAGCAATACGACCTTCTCTCCGCCGCCGTAGTGGACGACAATGGTAGGCTCGTCGGGGTCCTGACCATCGATGATGTCGTCGACGTCATCCAGGAGGAGGCGGAGGAAGACTTGCTGCGCCTGAGCGGCGTCGGCGATGAGGAATTGTCGGACTCGGTGGCCGAGGCTTCCCGCTCGCGCGTTCCGTGGCTGTTCGTCAATTCGATGACGGCCTGCATATCCGCCTCGGTCATCGGCCTTTTCGATGCGACCATCCAGCAGATCGTCGCGCTCGCCATTCTGATGCCGATTGTCGCCGGAATGGGCGGCAATGCCGGCTCGCAGACGATGACCGTGACGGTGCGCGCGCTTGCGACCCGCGGCCTCGACATTCATAACGCTCCGCGAATCATCCGCCGCGAGGCGGGGGTCGGTCTGCTGAACGGCATGATCTTCGGCACTCTGATCGGTCTCCTGGCCGGACTCTGGTTCCAGGACCCGAACATCGGCGGCATCATCGCCACGGCCATGCTGATCAACATGATGGCTGCAGCCCTTGCCGGTATCTTGGTTCCGCTGCTTCTGGAGCGTTTTGGCGCCGACCCAGCCGTCTCCTCAGCGGTCTTCGTGACCGCCATCACCGACGTCACCGGCTTCTTCAGTTTTCTCGGTATCGCCACCTGGTGGTTCCAGGTCACGTGACGTCGGCGGTTGTTTGACTTTTACGTCAAGGTCAACGATAGTGACGGTCAAGAAATCATGGAATGGCAGCTTGAATAAGTACTATAGCATTACCGAATTGACGCGGGAATTCGGCATTTCGACCCGAACGCTGCGGTTCTATGAGGACGAGGGCCTCATCCATCCGGAGCGCCGCGGCCGAACCCGCATGTTTCGACCGGCAGACCGTCGGCTGATTCAAGAGATTTTGCGTGGCCGGCGCATCGGTTTCACGATTGCCGAGATTCGCGAAATCATCCAGGTCTACAAGGATCCGCCCGGTGAACTGGGTCAGTTGCAATTGCTGATGAGCCGCGTGGAGGTCAAGCGCGAAGAGTTGCGCCAGAAGCGCAAGGATATCGAAGACACCTTGACCGAGCTCGACAACGTCGAGGAGGCCTGTTTGACTCGTCTCGCCGAGATCGGCGTCGGCACCTGATTGAGCCCGTTTTCGGCGCGCATAGGGATTGAGAAGGGCGGCTCTGGCCGCCTTTTTTTGTGTCTATTTGCAGCCTGATCAGATCCAGCGGCTCGTATGCCGGCAGTAGCGCTCGAACTCGAAGCCGAAGCGCGAAAGCAGATGCCGCTCTTCGTTGCGAATGGCGAAGATCGTCGTCAACATCACCGCTGCAATCGCCATGATGAAGAACCAAGGATTGAGCGTGATCAGGCCAAAGCCGATCATCATCAACGTGTAGCCGAGGTAGATCGGATTGCGGGTGAAGCGGAACGGCCCGTAGGTGACGAGGCACGTGGCGCAGCGGTGCGGAAGCACGGCCGTATGGCGATCCAGCAGCGTCTTGACGGCCCAGAGGTCGAGCCAGATTGCAGCCGCGACAAGAATGCCGCCGGAAAGCCAGGGCACCCAGCCATGACCGTGGGCCACTGGGATCGGCGCGTATCGCGCAAGCAGCAAGGCTGCGAGGGTGGCGGTCCCGTAGAGCAGGGCCGGCCACGGGAAACTCAGCGGCTTGGCACGATAGGCATTCATGTCCTAGTCCCCTGATTGCACGTCCATTGTGCATTGACCGGCGATTCGCGCAATGCGTTCATCGGTGTTCACGTTGATCTTTCCCCTGTTCAGTTCATCGAACAGGTTCTGCTCCACCAGGCGATCGAGCGTGCATCCGCAGAAGGCGTCGCAAGGCACGGCCGGATTGCCGCGGCTGCAGGCCTCGACGCAGTTCGTGCGGTAGGCTTGCTTGGGGTCCGGCAGTGTCGGCGGTGAGACCAGCGAGAAGAGGTAGACCAATCCGATGAGCAGCGGCTGGTGGAGGAGGTATATGGCCAGACTGTGACGCCCTCCGAAGACCAGCGCTTTCGTCCACAGGCGCGTTTTTCCGTCGCCGACGGGGCGCCTTGCCAGAGCTGCCACCAGGCGCGCATGTGCCAGCTTTGCGGTGCCGACACCGAGGAGAAAGGGTGCGAGCCACGGCAGCAGCGGCACGTAGTCGTTCGAACGCGGGATCGTCTCGGAGAGCCCGACCCACCAAAGATACGGCGCATCGAAGATCGCCGAGCGAAGATAGAGCGGGGCGGCGAAGGCGGCGGCCGCAGTCGCGAACGAAATGATAGCCGGAAGGGGCAGGAAGAGCAGACCGAAGAGGCTTGCTGCGGCAATCGAATGCAGGATGCCGAAGAAGATGAACGTGTCGGGGAAGGCGAACCAGGTCGCGATGCTGATCAGTGCGGCCGCGCCGGCGATCTTGGCGAAACGACGCATGAAGGCGTCGAAACGGATCTTCGGCCGTTGCCCGAGTACGAGGCTGTAGCCTGCCAGAAACAGGAAGCTGCTGGCAATCAGCCGCGCAAACATCTTCCACCCGCCGGTGCCGGCGGTTCCGGCCGCGATATAGCCGAAGAATTCCAGATCCCAGACGAAATGGTAGAGGGCCATGGCCACCAGTGCCAAGCCGCGCAGCACATCGATGAAGACGAGCCGGCGACGAGCACTGCTCGTCGGTTGCGGTTCAACGGTTGAAGTCATGTTGGTATCGGACATGGTGCTCGCCATCCTGTTGGCGCGAATGAGACTGTCAGGTCTGGCTTGCGCCAGACCGGTTTTGATCGCTGGGAAAGAGAAGATGCCGCTGAATACCCGCCCGGACCATATCCGACGGGTATAGCAACAGCGGCTAGCCGGCGGCGTCCTGCAACAGGGCCGCACGCGCCTCTGAGAAGAACTGTCGGCGTGTTAGGACGAAGATGACGAAGATTGTCAGGCCAACGAAGGCGTAGGGGCTTATGAACCAGCCGAGATAACCGATCGATAGGAAGATCGCCCTGAGGCCGGCATTGAAGTGCTTGGCGGCAAGTACGTTCATGCGCACCGCGCGCTCGGCCGCAATTTCGGCGCTGTGCCGGTCGCGTATCATGTCCGCCGTCATCGGTATGCCGCCCATGAGGATCGAGCAGTAGTTGAACAGGCGATAGGACCAACCGAACTTGAAGAAGGAGTAGCCGAAGAGGCAGGTGAGCCCGGCGACCTTCAGCTCGAAGGCCGTCCGTCCGCCGTGGAAGACATAGGGCATGTCGGCGAAGATCATCTGTGCCTGCTCGGTCGCGCCCAAGAGAGCGAAGCAACCGCCGAGCGCGAAGATCGTTGTCGAGGCGAAGAATGCGGTGCCGGCCTGCAGCCCGGCAATGATCTGCGTATCGATCATCTTCAGGTCGCGGTTGAGCGAATTGCGAATCCACCGGCCACGATGCTCGTTCATCAGCCGCGTGAGACTGATGCGTTTGAAGCCACGAGTACCGTCTGTCGCCCAGCTGAAGCCGGCCCACAGCAGGATGAACACGACAAGTGCTATGTAATCTTCGAAGGTCATACACGTGTTTTTGGCATGGCTTTTGGAAATTGCAAGATCGGCGCGCCTGTGGAGAATCGGCGGTGCATCAACTAGTGTGATGAAATTGCGGCGGAATTTCTTCCTGCAAAAATGCGTCGACTCCAGCGTTTGGTCGATTGACGGGAGTGCGGATACGCCTCTGACACCTTTCCGCCATATTTCATCGTTGCGTCTTTACACTTTCTTCAGTATGCATTGCGCCATGCACGGGCCCCTGATGTGTGGCCCGCAGCCGTTGAGAGTTTTTCGGAGACATCATGGACAATACAATACAGAAGTCTTGCTGGGGCGTGACTGCTCGCGCCGTAGCCGGTTTCGCTGGCGTTCTTGTTCTTGCTTATCTTTTCGGCGGCCTTTGATACCCAAAAGTCCCCTGATTGACAGCGCGGCTTCGTAGAAGCCGCGCTGTTTTGATTCCGGGCGGTCGTAACGTCAGGCCTGGTGGCTGCTGCCCGTTTCGCCAGCGCAATGTCGCACCAGCGGGATCGGATGTCGGTTGATCGCCTGATCGACAGGGGTAGGATGGCTTAGGGTTTGATCCTATATCTAAGGGTGAGGGTACTGCTTCGGTCCTGAGGAGAGATCGAGGTTTGTATCGACTGTGCAATCATGCATATGACGGCATCCGGCGATCGGCCGGGCGGCATATGTTCAGGCTCCGGGCAGGCAATTCATGTTTCTTTCCGTTTTCGACGTCTTCAAGATCGGTATTGGTCCTTCGAGTTCGCATACGATGGGGCCGATGTCGGCTGCCAATCGCTTTCTCGAACTGATCCTGTCCGACGAATGGCCGCGGCCGTCGCACGCATCTGTCGCTGCCATCAAGGTCAGCCTGCACGGCTCGCTCGCCCACACGGGCATCGGCCATGGCTCGGGCAGGGCGGTTGTGCTCGGGCTTGTCGGCGAACGTCCCGATCGCGTCGATCCGGACCGCATGGATGCCTTGATCGACGAAGTTGAGCGGACCGGGCGCATAACGCCGCCGGGACATCCACCTTACGAATTTCAGCCGAAGACCGATCTGATCTTCGACAAGAAGGTGCCTTTGCCGGGCCATGCCAACGGCATGTCTTTCTCGGCTTTCGACAAGGACGGCCGCCTTCTGCTCAAGCGCATCTACTATTCGATCGGTGGCGGTTTCGTCGTGACCGACACGGAACTCGACGCCATGCGCGCCTCCAAGAACAAGCCCGCTGGCGTCAAGGTGCCGTTCCCCTTCAGCACCGCCCAGGAAATGCTGGATATGGCGGCCCGGTCGGGCATGACGATCGCGCAGATGAAGCGGGCAAACGAAGAATGCACCATGTCGCCCCAGGAACTGAACGAGGGGCTCGACCGCATCTGGGGCGCCATGAGCAGCTGCATCGATCGCGGCCTCAGCCAGGACGGCATCATGCCGGGCGGCCTCAAGGTGCGTCGCCGCGCCCGCTCTATTCACGACAAGCTGCAGGAAGAATGGCGCTCCAACAAGATCAACCCGCTGCTCGCCAACGACTGGCTGAGCGTCTACGCCATGGCCGTCAATGAAGAAAATGCGGCCGGCGGACGCGTGGTGACGTCGCCGACGAACGGTGCCGCTGGCGTCGTTCCCGCGACCATCCGCTATTACATGCATTTCCACGACGACGCCGATCAGGACGGCGTTCGCGACTATCTGCTGACGGCCGCTGCCATCGGCGGCATCATCAAGCACAATGCGTCGATTTCGGGTGCCGAAGTCGGCTGTCAGGGCGAGGTCGGGTCGGCCTCGGCAATGGCGGCGGCGGGCCTCGCGGCCGTTATGGGCGGTTCGCCAGAGCAGATCGAAAACGCTGCCGAGATTGCGCTCGAACATCACCTCGGCATGACCTGCGACCCGGTCGCCGGCCTGGTCCAGGTGCCCTGCATCGAACGCAATGCGCTTGGCGCCGTCAAGGCCGTTACCGCCGCGTCGCTGGCGCTCAAGGGCGATGGGCAACATTTTGTGCCGCTCGACGCCTGCATCGAAACCATGCGCCAGACCGGCGTGGACATGAACGAGAAATACAAGGAAACCTCGACCGGCGGCCTGGCGGTCAATGTCGTCGAATGTTGAGCGGCGCACGAACGATTGTGGATGACGCTGCGCAATTCGCTTGACCGTGACGGTAGGACGGGTGTTCAAAAACAGCCATGTCTCTGCATCTCATAAAGCTCTGCGTCGGAGCGGAATCGATCGAGGACCTGCGCGAATGGGTTTCGCGCAAGGCCCTGACTGCGATTGCCGCCGGCCTTGAACCGCATTCGTTCCACACGACCCGCATGGTCCCGAAACGCGTGGACGAACTTCTGGATGGCGGCTCGCTCTATTGGGTCATCAAGGGGCAGGTGCAGGCGCGTCAACCGTTGATCGGCATCGAGACTTTTACCGACGGGGAAGGGATCGGCCGCTGCAACCTGATTCTCGGCCCCGAAGTTGTCGAAACCGAGCTGCAGCCGCGCCGGGCTTTCCAGGGCTGGCGCTACCTCAAGGCTAACGAGGCACCGCGAGATCTTGCGTCGCTGTCCGGCGGCGGCGCCGACATGCCGCTCGAACTCCGGCGCGAACTGGCTGAACTCGGTCTGCTCTAGCCAGACGAAAAAGGCGGCCGAAGCCGCCTTTCAAATTCAGAACAATCAGAGGATGCGCATCTTCAGCGGCTGGCGACGGCCGGGCGCCGTCACGTGAAGATGGATGCCCGCGCGTGGCTGTGTCGAGCGCCAGGCTCTTGCGCCATGTGTCAGCAGCATGCCCACCAGATCCTTGGTCTTCGCCTTTGGGCGGTTGAGACCGAGATCGGCAATGCGCATCGCTGCCTCGTGCAGCGGATGCAGATTGATGCGCGACGGTTTAACCCGTCGCCCCGGCAAGGGAGTGACACCCGGAACATTCTCGTTCATTGCCATAACTAACCTCGTACGCTTTACAAAACCGAGGGGGGTGGCCGAACTAACAAACCGGCCACCGAAACTAGATGCCGTCTACTGCTGGGCGGCCCAGCAGGAAATACCTTTCTTCTTCAACGCCTTGCATGCGTTGACCGCTGCATTCTGGTCGTCGAATCCGCCAAAGCGGGCGCGGTAGACCTGAGCGCCGCCATTGCTGAAGGCGACGGTAAAGGGTGTTGCCTTGCTGAGCGCCTTACCACCCTTGTCCTTGGCGTTGCCGAGCAGCGTCATGGCCTGGTCCTTGTCCGGCGTCGCGCCGATCTGGATGACCCAACCCTGAGGCTGTGGCGCGGCCTGCGGCTCGGCTTCGGCCGCCACCGGCTCACGCTTGGGAACGGAATTGGTGATCTGAGCGTCGACCATGCCTGCAGCAACCGGCTGGCGCGATAGCTTGATGCTCTGGGCGTCCAGCGTATTGGGAACGATCTTCGGCGAAAGGACCGGGTTGTCCGAGGCGCGCTTGGTTCCGGCATAGGCCATCTGCACGCTGTTTGTATTTTCGCCATTGTAACGCACGGCCGGTACGGGGCCGGTGTTCGGCAGATCGAGACCTGCAACTGCGGCAACCGGGCTGGCAACGGGCGTTTCCGTGACCTGTGCGACAGCGATCGGCTCTTCTGCCACGGGCGCAGCCGGCGTTTCGGCGATCAGGTTGCCGCCGCCGCGGCGCGAGGCCGTCGGCATGTACTTTGCCACGAGACGGCGCATCTGGGCGTCGCGGCTGGCACCGGAGGTGCCGCCCATGACGACGGCAACGATGCTGCGACCGTCAAGTTGCGCGGAGGTCACCAGATTGAAGCCTGAGGCACGGGTGTAGCCGGTCTTGATGCCATCGACGCCGCGCACATTGCCCAGCAGGCGATTGTGGTTGCCGATCGTCTGCTTGCCGAAACGGAAGCTGCGGGTGGAGAAATAGTCGTAATACTGCGGAAAATGCTGGCGCAGCGCGAGGCCGAGGCGGGCCTGGTCACGCGCCGTCGTGCGCTGCTCGGTGTTCGGCAGGCCGTTGGCGTTGCGATAGGTGGTGCGGGTCATGCCCAGCGCACGCGCCTTGTTGGTCATCATGCGGGCGAACCGCTGCTCCGAGCCACCCAGCAGTTCGCCGAGCGCCGTCGAGGCGTCGTTGGCCGAGCGGGTGACGAGCGACAGGATCGCTTGCTCGACGGTGATCGCCTGTCCCGCGCGCACTCCAAGCTTCGACGGAGGCTCGGCCGAGGCGTTCTTGGAGAAGGGAACGGGTGTCGATTTGCTGATCCGGCCAGATTCGAGAGCTTCGAACGCCAGATAGAGCGTCATCATCTTGGTCAGCGACGCAGGGTAGCGCAGTTCATCCGCATCTTCTCCATAGAGAACCTTGCCGGTTTTCGCATCAACGACGATGCCCGAATATTTCGGATTGGCCAAAGCGGGCACTGCGAAGGCAACCGATGCGACGGCGCCCGCAAGGACGATCCGTCCTACCATCTTTGAAAAAGCGCCGAACGGGCGTTTCGCGAGATCAAGAAAACCTGATTGGGACACTACGCTACTCTTCATTCTCATGTCATGGGTGTTGTCCGGACGCCGCCTCCGGGAACGACCGTTCCTGAGACAGTATCGGCATAGCGTTACCAATCGGTTTATGATGAATGATTGGTTTCCGGAACCGGACGCATTTTTACAGAGGTGATACCGGTGTAGCGCAATGGTGCGGCGCACAAGCCAGCATCACACCACTTGGACGAAATCAGGGCACGAGATGGCTTTTCACAAAGCCACCCACAGCATTGTCGATTTCGCGCCATTGCGGCAGCAGATTGCGGGAAAACCGGTAAAGGATGACCAGATCCTTGCCTGCATGAATATCGCGCTGGCAGTCCGCACTCGTGGAGGCCTCGTTGGCGCCAGGATCCAGGCAGCGCACGACATAGGTTGGCTCCCCTTCGCGCTCAGCGGTAAAGAAGGCTTCGCCTGCATAACTCGACGTCGCCTTGATACCATGCCGCGTCAGCCCGTTGGGGCCGGGGCTTGCGGCGCCCTCGAAAACCTGGCTGTAGATGGGCTCGAGCCGACCGGACATGTCGCGCGACATGGTGCTCTGCGAGATCTGCAGGAAGATCAGGCTCTCGGGACGGTTGACGTTATTGAAGAGGTGGCGGTTGTCATCACTGTAGCCTTCGAACGCCGGCCAGGTCAGGTAGATGTCGACGCGTTCAGCGATCGATGTTGCCCGCTGGCTTTCAAAGCGAATGACATTGGCGGGCAAACGAAGATGATCCTGGCCGATGAAGATATCGTAGGGCGTGAGGCTGGACGTGTGGCCGGCAAGGGCGAGGTTTTCCCCAAACCAGCGTCCCGATAGCGAGAGCGCCGCGGTGATTGCTGCGAGCAAGACAACGACCGCGGTGACTTTGTAGACGAAGCGTCCTGAAAGAAGCGGGCTCAGTTCCGGCTCGGAGTTCCCGTTTGAAGAGGTGCTCATCGATGGGGCATCCCGTCGCGGTGGCCGCGCGATATGTGGCGGTTCAACTGCCGCCGGTCGGTTTGTAGCGTCAGGTGGACTCTGGCAAGGTTTGCTTGTCTGACGCTGGTCGAAGATGGTTAATTTTCGATGAAATCGACGCGCGTCTCCCGTCGGCACGAGCTTGGTCGTGGTTCAGTGGGGCGATCAGTAACGAAAAAGCCGGCTCCGAGGGACAGCGGAACCGGCCAGGGCCTGGTCTGATACGGGGATGGGGACTGACCAAAGCCCGGTAGGCGGAGCGTGGCGCGGGAAATCACCCAACCGCGCCACGGTTTCATCCGATGACGGCTTACTGGGTGCGGACGCTGCCGACGGCGACCGTACGGCCATCCTGCAGCTTGACCCAGCGACCGGCATGTTCTGTCGACTGCCGCTTGAGGTAGGTATATTCGGTGTCCGACCACAGCAGCACCTTGTTGCGCATGTTGTCGAGAATGAAGTCGCCGCGATCGGTGCGGACCGTGAGGACCGCGTGGCCATCGCCATTCGGCTGAAGGACGACGGTGATCAGCAGGTCAGAGGCGGAGAAGCCGCTTTCGATGAGTTTGCGGCGCTTCAGCAGAACGTAGTCTTCGCAGTCGCCGACGCTGTCGGGATAGGACCACTTTTCTTCGACGCCATGGATTTCCATGTCGGTCATCGGCGTGATCGCCTGATTGACGTCGTAGTTGACCTCGAGAATTTTTTGCCAGCCTTCGCGCGTCAGGACCGTCGGGCCGCGATCGGCGCCGTTCGACCGGCATTCGCCCGGATTGATCTTGCAGAATTCATAATGACCGATCGGCGGATTGGTCGCGCCGGTCACGGTCATGTTTGCCGGAAGGGCCAGCGCACCCTCGACCAGGCTGCCGGTGAAAAGTGCGGCGACAGCGATCATTTTGGTGATTGTCTTGAGCATGATTGTCTCCCCGTTATGGTTCGACAATGCCACGGACATTTTTATCGCTCGCGAAGATGCGAGGTAAAACAAAGTACAAATGAAAGCCGTATCAGAATAAAATAAGAATAGAATTTGAGATATATTTTAGTTGAATTTGATTCAAATTTTAACGGTTTTCAAAGGCTGCCAATCGCACAAGTGGAATCCATTAAGCATCTAAATGGTTGCAATGGCGGTGTTTTGCGAGCGTCATATCGACGGCACGCGCGACGATGCTAGGCTGTATGGCGGTGGTGGGATCTATCCGGAAGGGACAATTCCCCGCTTCACGCTCGGTCGCAATGCTTGAATTCAACGTGAAATCAACGCGAAGAGCGAAAATACGCGGAAAAAATATTTGAGAAAGTTGTGCCGGAAAATCGGTGCGGGGACTACGGGCTGTGCTGAAATGGAGCAAAAGGGCCGCGGGCAAAGCGCGGGCACGGGTACTTCAGTTCGATTGTCAGGGGCAGATCGGAATGGGGCCTTGGTGGTTTACTGTGTCTGCTTCACCGAGCGCGGTCGGCCGCATGTGGATGCCGCCACTGACATGGCGTCACGATTGAGGGCGGCAATATCAGTGCAGATTGGTATTACAGCGCCGCGCGTCTTTTAAGACGCGCCAAGGTCTCTGTAACACTTTGAATTACTGGATAATTTTATCCTTAAATCGATTCCGATTTAAGGAATTATGCATTAGAGGAATTCCGTCAGGGCTTCGCGGGACTGAACGCCCGAGAATTCGATGGCGACGCCTTCCTGGAAATGACGGACAATCTTGCCCTTCATGTTGCCGAGCCTGATCTGCGCGCCGATCGGCGGACGGTTTTCGATATCCACGGCGGCGCCGGACAGCGAAAGGTCGATGATGCGGCAGGGATATTTCGCGCCGGTATCGAGCGTCAGCTCGGTCAGTGTCTTGCGCGGCGCCAGACGATCATGGCGACGATCTTCCGGAAGCCCGAGTTCGTGCTTGTTGGCAATCCATGTCAATTGCGCCGCGAGCTTCTCGCGCTTGCGTTCCGTCGCGTTGAGCTGGATGACGAAGGCGTTCTCGGCAAGCCGAGATACGGTGCCTTCGAGCCGCCCGACATGGTCGATGTAAGCGATGATGCGTTCGCCGGCGCGCGGGCGGGCCGGCGATGAAAGGAGCACGTCGCCCGGTGACATGTCGACGGCGGTGCAGTCGTATTCGTCGTGGTTGGCAAGCATCAGTCGCCCGGTGAGATTCACCGAGACGCGCTGGAATGCGCCTTCCTGGTGCGGCTTCGGACCGTTATTTTGAGCGTGCTGAAACGAGAACATGATCACTCTGCATCGACGTATCTTGGCACGCGAAAGCATAGTGCGATCCGGTTAATAGAATGTTCGCCCTGCGGTTGGTATCTGCGCCGATCCTGGCACAGGCGCACCGTGTCAGGCGTCACGGCCGCCCTCGAAGACGCGCAAGTGTTGCACCCGGCGGATTCCCGGAGAAAACGTCTCGTCCTGGGCCGGTCCTTTGAGAAGGGCTGCGGTTCGATCCGGATCGAGTACCCTGAGGCCTGTAACATCGAGACCGTTGACGGGCGTCGCGTGCAACCAGTACGGGCGTGACAATGGTGAAAGGGAACCGAGAATGCGGTCGCTGTGGCCGTCGTTGGAGGCGAGGGGAAGGAGTAGGACCTCGGTCTCCAGCTCTCTGCCGTCTTCCGTTTGTGCTGTCGCCGACAGCATGACGGGCACGTGTCGCGCCATCACCTTCCGGCTGACCTGAAGCGTTCTGCCAGCCTGGCTCCCAAACCAAAGTGTGCCAAATTGCTGACCGCGCAACTCGTGGCCGAAGAGGGCGCAAACATGCGTTCCAGCGAGGCGGAATTTCATGCCGCCGAAGCGGTCCCGCTCGAGAATGAAGAGGTCGGGGAGGAGCGTGCGGATGGCCGACGGTTCGATTTCGTCGCGACGCGGTCGTTCGCGGTCGCCACGGATGAGGTTCCAGTACTGGAACAACTGCGTTGATGTCTTGCTGCGCATGATGTCGTTCATTCCATTTCACGCGATCTGTGTGCCGATCCGGCACAAATTCGATCGCTCATTCCGGTTGTGCCGATGACAGAGCGAATTCCGTGCCAGCCGGAAATTAAGGTTAACAAACGGTTTCGATTGCTTCGGCCGCACCGGGCTGGCACTTGGATAGACATCACTTCACGAAGGGTTGCCTTCGGCACAGAACTTGAGCTCGGGGTATTGTGGGCTTGCCGACCGTTCAGTTTTTACTGGACGGTCTTTTTTTGTTTGCTTATGGCTGGGCGCGCTGTCCGGCGATGCGCAATTGCCAGGCCGACTGGGTCGGAATGAAACGGATATGCGGACGAAGAGAGCAGCAACCATGGAACGAGATCAGGCGACGACGCCACCGGAGGCGGATCGGGAAGGCGCCGTCAATCGCACGCGCGAGCCCGCATTCAACCTGCCGGCGGGGCTGACGTGCATCCTGTTGTTCCTCATCGCCGTTCATGCACTGCGCACCTATGTCTTCCCGGACAGTCTCGACCAGGAAATCATCCTGAACTTCGCCTTCCTCCCGGCGCGCTATGATCATCCGCTTGCCGAACAGAGCCTCGCCTGGCTCTGGAGCCCGGTGACCTATTCGTTCCTGCACGGAAGCTGGGAACACCTGATCTTCAATATCTTCTGGATGGTTGCCTTCGGCGCACCGGTGGTCCGGCGCATCGGTATGGCGCGGCTTGCGGTCTTCTGGGCTCTGTCGGCCGCCGCCGCCGTCGCGCTTCATGTGGTTTTTCATTGGGGCGAGATGATCGTTGTCGTCGGCGCTTCGGGTGTCGTTTCGGGCTTCATGGGCGGCGCGGCGCGATTCGTGTTTTCGCCCAGCGGGCGCATCAGCCGCCAGTTCGCGCATCTTAATCGCCGGCTTTCCGTCAGCGAGGCGCTCTCAAATCGTTCCGTCGTCATATTCAGCGCAATCTGGTTCCTGACGAATTTCCTCGTCGGCTTTGGCATGTTCACGCCCGGTGGAGCCGACAGCGTGGCGTGGGAAGCGCATATCGGTGGTTTTCTCTTTGGCTTCCTTCTGTTCGCGCTGTTCGATCCACGCGATTGATAACACACCGATCCTGTTGCGATCATTGTCAGAACGCTTGATTTCCCGGTAACGCTGGCGCACCATTTGAAACGGCCGATATCGTCCGCGGACGGTGCGGCTCGTGAAGGCCGGGTGCTCATAGGTCGGCGCGTCTCTGAGGAGCGGCGCGCCAGCCATGCAGGCATCGGGGAGGGTATAGGTTCCGTTGCCCGACTGTGCCGCACACGACCGGCTGGAACCTTCCCCGCCGACCCGGCGTCGTCGCAACGGGGAGAAGTACGCATGTCAGTAAAAGCGATACTCAATGAAAAGGGCCGAAACGTCGTGACCGTCGGTCCTCGCATGCCGGTTCAACAGGCCGCGGTTCTTTTGCGTGACAATCATATCGGCGCGGTGATCATCATTGATGCGGATGACCAGATCGCTGGCATCCTGACTGAGCGCGATATCGTCGCCGCCATCGCCAAGCATGGCGCAGCCTGTCTGGAGAAACCGGTTTCGGCCGTCATGTGGCAGAATGTCTATTGCTGCACCGAGGACATGTCCGTCGATACGCTGATGGAGATGATGAGCAAGTTGCGAGCCCGTCACCTGCCCGTTGAAACGAATGGACATCTGGCTGGCATCGTTTCGATCGGTGATGTGATCAAACATCACATTCGCGCCATGGAGCAAGAGGCCGAGCACATCAAGGCCTACATCGCCGGATAATGGAAAGGGGCGGTTTCAGCCGCCCTTTTGTCGTCCGGCTGCGGCACAGACTCGAGCATCCGTCCTGAGCGCGCGGTGGCACTTTGCGCCATCGCGAAATATTCGGACAGATCAGCTATCCCGTGGGAGCAGGCGGACCCCGGCGTCGCGCCTGCTATCAGCGAACCAGGACTTCCTGCATCCGGCGGATCTCCGCGAGCTTGGCTTTCGCTTCCTGGTAGCCGCGATCGATCGCCTCCCCGGCGCGATGGAATTCCGAGAGCCCGATATCGTTGAGCTTCGGATGCAAGGATAGATCCGGAGGGTCGCCGGCAAGGCGTGCCCGGGAGATGCGGTCCTGGATGATGTTGAAGGCCTGAACCATCACGCTGGTCATGCCCATTCGCACGGAGTGATGCGTCGGCTCCTTGTTAGTCGGCATATCCTGGGTCTCGGTGCCGGCGCTGTGCTTGACGACGGCAGAGCGGCCATAGAGGTCGTAGTTGAGGTTCACGGCTACGACGAGTTGCTGCTCGTGCGCGCGGCAGACGGAAACAGGCACCGGATTGACGAGCGCGCCATCCATCAATGTCCGGCCGTTGGCCTTGATCGGTTCGAAGATACCGGGAAGGGCGTAGGACGCACGGATGGCGGTGATCAGCGATCCCTTTTCCAGCCAGACCTCGTGGCCGCTGTGGACTTCGGTTGCAACGGCGATGAAGGGTCGGTCGAGGTTTTCGATGCTCAAGCCCTGCAGGTGTTCCTGCATGCGCTTGGTCAGGCGCAGCCCGCCGAAAAGGCCGGCGCCACCGATGGCGAAATCGAGCAGGCCGGCAATACGACGCACAGTCAGCGAGCGGGCGAAGGTCTCAAGCTCGTCGAGCTTGCCGGCGAGATAGCAGCCGCCGACAAGGGCGCCGATGGACGTGCCGGCGATCATGCCGACTTCGATGCCCTCTTCGTCAAGCGCTCTGAGCACGCCGATATGTGCCCAGCCGCGAGCGGCGCCGCCACCGAGCGCGATCGCGATCTTGGGCGGCCTGGGCGGTACGGCGGGTTCTGATGGTGTTGTCGAGAGTGATGACCCGTCCGGGTCGGTCAGGTCGGCAATTTGGCTGCTACGCGTAAAAGTCCAGTTCAACATCCGGCACCTCCAACACCGCCGAACACTTGGCAGCGCGACACGTCCTTCAGAATGCGCGAAGGGCGTCGTGGCACTCCATGCATTGACCCAACCTTCCGAAGACCTGATTCGATCCTGGAACGACGCAATAGTTATGAGCGCTCTTGTCTGGAGGAGAACCTGCCAAGCCGGCGCTGGTGCCGGCCTTGTCCTTATTCATCGCTGAAAGACTGGCACCGTTACTCAGATTACCATCGATCCTGTCGCCGAGCGCGGCGGGGTCGATAAACATTCGCTACAGTCTGCAATACTGCCCGGCTTGCCGCCGTCCCCTAGGAAACGGCATCCTTGCCAAAGGATTAGGCGCCCGCTGGGTTACCAAAATATAAACGCAGTATGCACCCGCCCCAAAAAGGTGCGCAATGCTTAATTTTTGTCATAGACCTCGGTGGGGTCGAAATGACGGTGATCGTCGGTAATCGTAACGGTGGCCCTACCATCATCCATACCAACTGTTCGATAGAAGCAGGAGCGGCGGCCAGTGTGGCAGGTCGCGTCGTGCCCGGCGACCGAAACCTTGAGCCAGATGGCATCCTGGTCGCAATCGGTACGGATTTCCTTCACCGTCTGAAGATTGCCGGAGCTTTGGCCCTTCTTCCAAAGGCTTTTGCGGGAGCGGCTATAATAGTGGGCGACACCCGTCTCGATCGTCAGAGCGAGCGCTTCGGCGTTCATGTGCGCGACCATCAGCAACTCGCCGTCGCGCGCGTCGGTGACGACGGCGGTGATCAGCCCCTTTTCGTCGAAGCGCGGTGTGAAGGCCGGACCGTTTTCCAGTTCGGCCTTGTTGGGAGAGGGGGTCTCAAAGGTGAGCGTCATGAAAGGCTCCGTTGGCAGGAGCCTTACTTGAAGCCCCGCAGCATGGTCATGAAACGGGCCTGCTCGGCCGGTTCGGTCTGGAAGGTACCCGTAAATGTGGTGGTCAGCGTTGTCGAGCCTTGCTTTTGAACGCCGCGCATCGCCATGCACATATGTTCCGCCTCGATCATCACCGCAACACCGCGGGGCGCCAGCGACTCGTCGATCGCCCGGGCGATCTGGGCCGTCATCGATTCCTGCGTCTGCAGCCGACGGCCGTAGATGTCGACCACGCGGGCGATCTTGGAAAGTCCGAGAACCCTTCCATTGGGCAGATAGGCGACGTGCGCTTTGCCGATGATCGGCACCATGTGGTGTTCGCAATGCGAATAAAACGGAATGTCCTTCACCAGCACCATGTCGTCGTAACCGGCAACCTCTTCGAAGGTCCGGCCGAGCACGTCTTCGGCTGCGAGATCGTAGCCGCTGAAAAGCTCACGATAGGCCTTGGCCACGCGGGCCGGCGTATCCGCCAAGCCCTCCCGGCTTGGATCGTCACCTGCCCAGCGCAGCAGAACACGCACGGCGTCCTCGGCCTCTTTTTGCGTCGGCCGGTCGCTCGCGTTGTCGAGCACGGGGAAATTCTTCACTATGGCATCCATAATGGCCTCTTTGCGCAATACGGGGATTGCTTGACGTTTTATCTTTCGGACAACTCGCCACTGGCCATTCGCCTAACCCTGCAGGCTTGGGTTCCGTCGGCGGGCTCCGGGGCTTTCTGGTCCTTGCTTAGCAGTGCAATGGACCGTCCGGCACGGTTTCCCAAACAACAGGCGACATTTGAACCTCTTGCGGAACTGTCGCCCCAACACGACATAGCATATAGTATGGTGCCATAGAGATGAAAGAGGCCGAGGGTACTGCGTCGTGCTTTTTTCCTGGCTACAGGAGAAAATCATGCGCCGATCACCCAAAACCGCGAAAAATCAGCCGGATCGCGTCAAATGATGGATGACATCTACAACAATCGTATTCTCGACTTCGCCGGCAACATCCCGCGCATCGGGATTCTGGAAAATGCGGATGCCGAAGCGGTGGCGCATTCGAAACTCTGCGGCTCGAAGGTTCGGATCTGGCTGAAGATGGACGGTGACGTGGTCACGGATTTTGCCCATGACGTCAAGGCGTGCGCGCTCGGGCAGGCATCGTCATCGATCATGGCGCGCCATGTGGTCGGCGCGCAGGCGGGTGAAATCCGCCAGGCGCGCGACGAGATGCTGGCGATGCTGAAGGCGGACGGCGAGGGCCCGTCGGGTCGGTTCGAGGATATGCGCTTCCTGAGGCCGGTGAAGGATTACAGGGCGCGGCACGCCTCCACGATGCTCACCTTCGATGCCGTCGTCGATGCGATCGGCCAGATCGAGGCCAAGCGAACGGTGGCGGCCGTCTGAGCCATGTGCCGGGATTCGCATTGTGAACATTTATCTGACCCTGGAAACAGACGACCGGCGCGTGGGCGCAATTGGTCCGGTCCCTTCCGCAAGACGCCGGGCCGTCTCCTGGGCATGGCGCTCGTTCGCGCCTATCAATTGACGCTTTCCAGTCTCATCGGCAATGCCTGCCGGCATCTGCCGACCTGTTCCGAATATGGCTATGAGGCCATCGCCCGCCATGGCCTGTGGGCCGGCGGCTGGATGACGCTGTTCCGCGTCGCGCGTTGCGGCCCTGGCGGCACCCACGGCTTTGATCCGGTGCCAGAACGGCTGGAACGCAGGCATCTCTGGTATGCGCCGTGGCGCTACTGGCAACCGCGGCCGAAGGGCGGTTGAACACGATGACGATCCCCATGGAATACCGGCGGGCCTCTGTCGATTTTGATCGCTTCATCGTCGATGCCCGCGATATTTCGGGGCTTCAGACGACGAACCAGGCCTATACGATGGTTCAGGCGGTGCTGCGGGCCTTTCGCTGTCGTCTGGATGTCGAGGATGCGATCCTGTTTGCCGACGTGCTGCCGCCGGTTCTAAGAGCAATTTTCGTTGCCGAGTGGGACCTCGAAGAACCAAGGAGCCCCTTTTCGGTTAGGACGGCAATGACACGGGAAGTGCAGGAGTTTCGTGGCGATCACAATGTTTCGCCGGATACGGCGATCGCAGATGTGGCAGCCGCCTTGCGACGCAATATCGACGAAGCGAAGCTCGATCGCGTCCTGTCACGCCTGCCGGCAGGCGCTGGCGACTTCTGGCGTGGGTGAGAAGGAGCCCCTCGCGTGCAAAGCTACGTTGCGCTGCTCTATAGTATCGTGCTCGCTGAAGGACGCCGGGTCGTCATGGCTGATCTCAGAGCCATGGCCGAGCGACTTGGTCACCGGTCGCCGCGCACGCTCGTCGCGACGGGCAACCTCGTGTTCGAGGCGGACAGGACTGCGGTCCGCAATCTGGAGGCGACGCTCGAGGCGGCATTCGCCGAGACGTTCGGTCGCCATGTCGACATCATTGTCCGCCCTGGCGACGATTGGTTGAAACTCGCCGCAGCAAATCCGTTTCGTGACGACGGCGAGGAGGATGGCACCCGCGTCCATGTCCGCGTGATGCGCGATCCCCTCACCGGCGCCGTGCCTTCGGATTTCGAACGCTATTGCACCGCCGGCGAGCGCCTGGCGGTCGTCGATGGCCATCTCTGGGTTCATTTCACCGGTCAGGCGAGCGAATCGAAACTGCTCGGCGCCTTGACCAAAAAGCGCCTCGGCGTCGGCACGTTCCGCAACTGGAACACGGTGAAGGGCCTTGCCGCGATGCTTCGCGCCTACTGCATAATTCCTTAAATCGGAATCGATTTAAGGACAAAATTATGCAGCAACTCAAAGTGTTACAGCGACCTTTGCGCGTCTAAATAGACGCGCGGCGCTGTAGGCGCCCCTTACCTTTACTCCGCCTCGAAAAACCTCTATCAGGCCTGCGTCAAATAACCGGCTGCGCCGGTCAATCATACCACACCATACCACCCGCATTCGTTGGCGGGACTGGATAGGAGATCATGATGTCGAATCCCGTTTCCCTTACATTTCCTGATGGCTCCGTCCGCCAATACGTCCCGGGCACGACCGGGCGTGATGTCGCCGAGTCGATTTCGAAGTCGCTGGCCAAGAAGGCTGTCGCCATTGCGCTCGATGGAGAGCTGCGCGATCTGTCCGATACCATTGCCGATGGCCGCATCGAAATCGTCACCCGCGACGACAAGCGCTCGCTGGAGCTGATCCGCCACGACGCTGCGCACGTGATGGCCGAAGCCGTGCAGGAGCTATGGCCGGGGACGCAGGTGACCATCGGTCCGGTGATCGACAACGGCTTCTATTACGACTTTGCCAAGAACGAGCCCTTTACGCCCGGCGACCTGCCGGTCATCGAGAAGCGCATGAAGGAGATCATCGCTCGCAACAAGCCGTTCACCAGGGAAGTCTGGTCGCGCGATAAGGCACGCCAGGTCTTCGCCGATAAGGGTGAGGCCTACAAGGTGGAGCTGGTTGACGCGATCCCTGAAGGTCAGGATCTCAAGATCTACTACCAGGGTGACTGGTTCGACCTCTGCCGTGGACCGCACATGGCCTCGACCGGCCAGATCGGCACGGCGTTCAAGCTGATGAAGGTTGCCGGAGCCTATTGGCGCGGCGACAGCAACAACCCGATGCTGACCCGCATCTACGGCACGGCCTGGCATACGCAGGAAGAACTCGACCAGTACCTGCACATCCTTGCCGAAGCGGAAAAGCGCGACCATCGCCGCCTCGGCCGCGAGATGGATCTCTTTCATTTCCAGGAAGAGGGTCCGGGCGTCGTCTTCTGGCACGGCAAGGGCTGGCGCCTGTTCCAGACGCTGACGGCCTATATGCGCCGCCGGCTCGCCAACACCTACCAGGAGGTCAACGCGCCGCAGGTGCTCGACAAGTCGCTGTGGGAAACCTCTGGCCACTGGGGCTGGTACCGCGACAACATGTTCAAGGTGACAGTTGCCGGCGACGACACCGATGACGAGCGTGTCTTCGCGCTGAAGCCGATGAACTGCCCGGGCCATATCCAGATCTTCAAGCACGGCCTGAAGTCCTATCGCGAATTGCCGGTGCGACTGGCCGAGTTCGGCAACGTCCATCGTTATGAGCCGTCTGGCGCGCTGCACGGGCTGATGCGTGTACGCGGGTTCACCCAGGATGATGCGCACGTCTTCTGCACCGATGAGCAGATGGCGGCCGAGTGCCTGCGCATCAACGACCTGATCCTGTCGGTCTATGAGGACTTCGGCTTCAAGGAAGTCGTCGTCAAGCTGTCGACCCGTCCGGACAAGCGCGTCGGTTCCGATGAGCTCTGGGATCGCGCCGAAAGCGTCATGACCGAGGTGCTGAAGACGATCGAGGCGCAGTCCGAGGGTCGCATCAAGACCGGCATCCTGCCGGGCGAGGGCGCCTTCTACGGTCCGAAGTTCGAATATACGCTGAAGGACGCGATCGGCCGCGAATGGCAGTGCGGCACGACACAGGTCGACTTCAACCTGCCGGAGCGCTTTGGCGCATTCTATATCGACAAGGATTCCGAGAAGCGTCAGCCGGTGATGATCCACCGGGCGATCTGCGGTTCGATGGAACGCTTCCTCGGTATCCTGATCGAAAACTTCGCCGGCCATATGCCGCTGTGGATCTCGCCGTTGCAGGTCGTCGTCGCGACGATCACGTCGGAGGCCGACGACTATGGCCGCGAGGTCGCGGAGCTTCTGCGTGATGCCGGACTTACGGTCGAGACCGACTTCCGCAACGAGAAGATCAACTACAAGGTCCGTGAGCATTCGGTGACCAAGGTTCCGGTCATCGTCGTTTGCGGCAAGCGCGAGGCGGAGGAGCGTTCGGTCAACATCCGGCGCCTCGGCTCGCAGGCCCAGACGGCGATGTCGCTCGACGAGGCGATTGCTTCGCTCTCGGCCGAGGCCACGGCGCCGGATCTCAAACGCAAGGCCGAAAAGAAAGCCCGGGGTTAACACCCCGGGACCTTCGCTCCGTCAGCAAACTGTCATATTAGCGGAATATCCGGATGCTACAGCACCGCGCGTCTTATTGGACGCGCCAAGGTCGCTGTAGCGCTTTGAATAGCTGCATGTTTTGTCCTTAAATCGAGGATGATTTTGGGAAACATGCAGTAGGCCATCCATCGGAGACTTCCGTGCAGTTCAAAGAGCTGTCCTACGCAAACGAAAATGACCGGCGCCTGAAGCGCTGGTTCATCCGCTCCATGGAGGGCTTGGCGGGTCGTAACCGATACGCCAAGCTTTACGCCCGCTGGCGATCCGACATCGTCGGCAAGAGCGATCGGATCTTCGGTGAGATGCTGCAGCTCATCGATGTGCGCCTGCAGCTTCAAGGAGAATGGCCACCACGCCACCTGCCGGACACGCCGCTGGTCATCGTCGCAAATCACCCCTTCGGCATCGGTGACGGCATTGCCGTTCTGGCACTCGCCGAACAGCTCGGCAGACCGTTTCGGGTACTGATCAACAACGAGCTGTTGAAAGTGCCGGAGATGGCGCCCTATTCGCTGCCGGTGTCTTTCGAGGAAACGAAGGAAGCCTTGGCACTGAACATGGCCACGCGGCATGAGGCGGTGCGGCTGCTGAAGGAAGGCGTGACGATAGTGATCTTTCCGGCCGGCGGCGTGGCAACAGCACGCTCGGGCTGGGGCAGGGCCGAGGATCTGCCATGGAAGATCTTTCCGGCCAAGCTGATCCAGGCCGCGCGCGCCAGCGTCATACCGATCTATTTCGAAGGGCAGAACGGCCGTATCTTCCATCTCGCCAGCAAGGTGTCGCTGACGCTCAGGATCTCGTTGCTGATCCGCGAATTCCGAAAGCTGTCGGGCACGACGATCGCGGCGCGGATCGGGCACGTTCTCACCTGGGAAGAGCTTTGTTTGCACGCTGACCGCAAGGATCTGCTCGGTCGAATCTATGAGGCGGTCTTTTCGATGGCACCGCCGCGTCGCCGTTTCCTCAAGCGTGCCGGCTGACGCAGCGTTACAGCGCCGCGCGTCTATTTAGACGCGCAAAGGTCGCTGTAACACTTTGAGTTGCTGCATAATTTTGTCCTTAAATCGATTCCGATTTAAGGAATTATGCAATAGCGACCTGCGGTCACGTTATGCGTACGATGTCAGGTCAATCCTGCGCTTCCGCCGCTGCTTCCGGGCTTGCGGCCGCGCCGCCATTGGTCAGGAGCACTTCGATATCGGTGTTGACGCCGGCCTTCACCGTGAAGTCGCGCTGGTAGATCTTGTTCTTGTTTCTCGCGACGGCCGTATAGTTGCCCTCGAGAAGAACGAGCGTCGGGAACGCCCCTTCCTCCTGGTCGACGATATCGCCAGCCGAAGTGAGGATCGACCAGCCGGTGTCGGCGATGGCTTCGCCGCCTGGTTCGGAGACCAGCTTCAGCGTCAGCTTCGCAGCCTTGTGCTGGATCGTCGCCTCGGTCAGCTTGCCGGCTTCCACCTGGATGTCGGCGGTGATCACAGCGTTTGTGGTGCCGTAGTTGGAACTGACATGGTAAGTGCCGGCGCCGAGGCGGATGACGGTGCTGGGTTTCACGTCGGCGGCAATCAGTGCCCGCTCGCCGTCACCCTGCGTCTCGGACGAATAGATGGAGAAGCTGAGTTCGCCTGGCGGAATGCGCACATCGCTGCCGGAGACCGCGTTCAGCGTCATGCCGCCGGCATCGAGCACCAGCACCTGCTTGTCGAGCACGCCGTCTTCCGGGATGCGGATCTTGCGCGTCGCGGCAGCGCGGCCAAATGCGACGTTGACGAAGTACTCGCCTGGCACCAGGCTGAAGCCCGTTGATCCGCCTTCGGATGTGGCCAGCAGCGGCAGCTTGCCGTCGCTTCCCGGAATAGGGCTGAACACGCGCCAGGTCAGGCCGGCCTCGACGGGCTGCCCCTTGCCGGTCAGAAGCGCCTCGAGCTTGACGTCCTTCAGCGCGCCTTCCTGTGTCGGGTCGCTGGTCAATGGGCTGAAGCCGGTCAGCTTCGGCATCTTGCGGGTTCCGGAGATCGACGGGAAGCTCTCGAAGGCCTCGGCGGCGTCCTGCGCCAGGACGCTTCCGGCGGTGATGCTTGCGAGTGCGATCGCCAAACTGGTTCTGATGAAAATACGAGGGCAGGTGCGCATGAGAGCAGTTGACTTCCTGACTGGGTGACTCCACTTGAGACGCCGGTATGGCATTTTCGTGGCTGCCGGTCGGCGGCAAAATAGTGGAATTCACCCCATATGAAAACCGAAATAAAGCTCGTTGACTATCTCGCGTCCCGTCGATCCATTCCGGCTTTTCAGATGGGCGGCCCGGGGCCCGCCAGGGCCGAAGTCGAGGAAATGCTGACGCTCGCATCGCGCGTGCCGGACCACGGCAAACTGGCGCCCTGGCGGTTCATCGTTTACCGCGGCGAGGAGCGGGCGCGCATCAGTGCCGAGTTGAAGACGATGGCGCTCGCCAAAAAGCCCGATCTGTCGGAAGAGATGATCAAGGTCGAGGAGACGCGGTTGACGCGGGCACCCGTGGTCGTCGCCGTCGTCAGCAAGGCCGCCCCGCATTTCAAGATCCCCGAATGGGAGCAGCAGATGTCGGCCGGAGCCGTCTGCCTCAACCTGTTGATGGCCGCCAACGCGCTCGGTTATGCCTCCAACTGGCTGACCGAGTGGTACGCCTTCGACGAAGCTGCCTACCCATTGCTCGGCGTCAAACCCGGTGAGAAAATTGCCGGCTTTATCCACATCGGTACCGCGATGGTCCCGCCGACGGAGCGTCCGCGCCCGGAATTGGCCGAGATCGTCACCTGGGTCGGAGAAGACGCCTGATGTTCTACGACACCGCTGCAAACAGGCATGGCCTGCCGCATGACCCGTTCAAGGCCATTGTCTCGCCGCGGCCGATCGGCTGGATCGGCACGCGCGCCACGGACGGCTCGTTGAACATCGCTCCCTATTCCTTCTTCAACGCGATCAGCGACCGGCCGAAACTCGTGATGTTTTCGTCGAGCGGCTATAAGGATTCGGTTCGCAACATCGAAGCGACGGGTGAATTCACCGCCAGCTTTGCCAGCCGAAACCTGAGCGAGGCCGTCAACAAGACGTCGATCGCAGCCCCCCATGGCGAGAGTGAGTTTGCGATCGCCGGATTGACGCCGATCGACGGGACGCTGGTCAAGGCGCCATTCGTCGGGGAGGCCTATGCTGCGCTTGAATGCCGGCTGACCGAGATGTTTCAGCCGAAGGGGCTCGATGGCGAGCCCTCGGACAATTATGTCGTCATCGGTCAAGTCGTCGGCATTCACATTCGCGACGAAGCGATCCGCGACGGTCGTTTCGACATGGCGACGGTGCGGCCGCTTGCCCGCCTTGGCTACATGGATTACTGCGACGGCGGCGACGTCTTTCAGATGGTGCGACCGACGCGCTGAAGCGTAGCCTGTTCGGTCACGGACTGCCGGACCGATGGCGTCAGTCATCTGTTCCCAGCCATGCCGCTTGTTCCGGCGAGCGGCATACCACGGACGAAAAGCCGTTGCTGCGGCTCGCGGTGAAAGCGCGCCGGACGGCTTTTTCAGTCACAGCCGTTTGCGGCAACCCTTCGTAACAGGCAAGCCCCGCTTCGCCGGCGCGAAGAACACACGCTGCACGCCCGGTGACGATCACAGCGACCGTTTCTCCATCTTGTCGTTCTTCCGGTGGTTTGCAGCCCATTGCTGCGGCGAGTTCCGATCCGTCGAAAATAAGTCCTTCGAGACGCGGCGAGCTTCCGCCAAGGGAGTAGGGCGAAAGCGCGCTTTCGGGGACCGTGCCATATTCCGCAAGAATAGCCATCTGTTGCGCGCGACGGTCTGCGCTCGCCTCTGCGACACGCAGCATGACGTCGAGCCTCTGCACGTCAGCGCGGCTCCGACAACCGGAGAGCACGACGCCGTCAATATCGTGGCGAAGAAGCCGGACCAGTTCGTCTTCCGTCAGGCAGTCGACCGGGGCAATCCGCGCGAAGACACGGCAGGCGCTCTTTGCTGCTTCCATAACTCGAGCGAACGCATCGTTACCATAACCGAGATCGACAACGATGCCATCAACTGCCTTGAGGTCGGCCGAGGTCGGCGGCGGCGTGCCGATCCTCTGAAACAGCAGCGGCTTCCTGGTTTTGAAGCGGTTAACGGACATGGTGAACCAATCTTAAACCTTTGCCAGCTAGGCTTCGAACATCAGGTGGCTTTGGGTGTCTAGTGGGGCGTAGGTGATCATACAAGCATTTCTTCGCTGGGTGGAAACGGCGAGAACGGGCGACCGTGCCCGCGCCGCTCGCGCCCTCGGTCGCGCCTATGTCGACGCGCAGGTGAACGGTATCGATCGCCGTGCTGCCGAAATGGCGATGACCTTTCTGCTCGACGATCCCTCTCCAAAGGTACGTTCGGCTCTCGCCGAAGTGCTCGCGCCATCCTCCGACATTCCCCGCGCCATCATTCTCGGTCTTGCCGAAGACCAGCCCGAAATCGCCTATATCGTCATTTCCCGCTCGCCCGTTCTGACCGACGAGGATCTTGTCGATCTCGCGGCCCGGGGCTCGGCCGAGACGCGGGCGCTGATTGCGGCCCGTGCCTTCGTCTCGCGCTCGGTTTGCGCTGCCATCGCTGAAATCGGCAGCGAAGAAGAAATGCTGATCCTGCTGGAAAATAACGGTGCCCAGCTGTCGCGCCGGTCGTTGAAGCGGATCGCCGACCGTCTTGGCCATTCCGCCGCCATTCGCGATCTTCTGCTTGACCGTGCCGATTTGCCAAGCGACGCTCGGCACACGCTCGTCGAAGAAGTAGGGGTGGCACTTGCCGCATTCGGTCTCGTCCAGATGGCGATTGGGGCGACACGGGTTGAGCGCGTTACGCGCGAGGCTTGCGATGTCGCAGCCGTCGGCATGGCCGGCACCTTGGCGGTGGAGGAACTGCCGGGTCTCGTTGCTCATCTGCGCGAAACCGGCCGTTTGACGCCGGCGTTCCTGTTGCATGCGCTTGTCACCGGCCGGGCCGAGTTTTTCTCGGCCGCGATCGTCGACCTTTCCGGCGTCACGGAAAAGCGGGTTCGCTCGATCCTTTCGGGCGGCCGTATCCATTCCATTCGCGCGCTGTTCGAGAGTGCCGGCCTTGGGCGCGACATCAGCGAAGCTTTTGCCGAGGCGGTTCTTCTTTGGCGCAAGGACGGCGTGACGAGCAGCGACGATTGCCGCGCCTCCGTTTGCGCCGCACTGCTTGCAAGTTTGCGCGGTCAAGGAACGCCTTCGCCGGCATGCAACGCAATGGCGGAAATTCTCGAACGATTGGCCTTTGCCGAGCAACGGCAGTCCGCCCGCAACTATGCTCACTTGGCCGCGCGCCAGGCGGCCTGAGAACAACTCACCGAAAACTACAGCGCCGCGCATCAAATATGATGCGCAAAGGATGCTGTAACGCTTTAAACTTGCTGCATAATTTTATCCTTCAATCGATTCTGATTTAAGGAATTATGCAGTAGCTCCTGACCCTAGCCGGCCGAACCGGTCGCAGAGGCCACGATGCGGACCAGCGCATCGATGCGTTCCTCGATCTGATCGAGCCCATCGGATCCCTTCTTGATACCGTCGATGGCGCAGAAAATGAGCTCGGCCAGTAAGGTCGGCGTAACCGCCACTTTCCCAAGCGAAATCTCCCCAGCTTCGATTGCGTCTGCAATTGTGGCCTGCGTCAGCTGCTGTAATCTTGCTGCGGTTGCGACGTTGAGGTCTTCGGCAAGCGTGTTGTTCGCCTCGAACAGTTCCTGGCCGTAGGGGCTGGATTGCACCGGCGCCATTGCCGACAGCACGAACGCCTTCAAACCTGCGGAGAGGCGGCGCTCGAATGGTGCCGTCTGAGCAAAGCCGGCTTCGGCTTCGGCAGTCGCGGTCGCATGGTGCCTCTCCATCAGCACGCGAAACAGATCATCCTTGTTCTTGAAATACAGGTAGAGCGCAGCGCGTGACATGCCGGCGGCATCGGCGACATCCTGCATGGAGGTCTTGCGATAACCAAATCGGCTGAAGACCTCGACCGCGGCATTGAGGATATGATGTCTCTTCGTGTCCATTTTTGAATCGTTGACATTCTGGATCAATATTGTCAAACTGACATTATGGATAGAAAATGTCAGTACGTCAGTTTGGCGAATTGACGAATGAGGACGCGAAAACATGAATGCTAGACCCCCTGAGCTTGTCGCCGTGACCGGTATCGGCGGCTTCGTCGGACGGCACGTCGCCGCAACGCTGCTGAGACAGGGCTATGATGTGCGCGGGACGGTGCGCACGCTGGCGCGAACGCAGGAGATCGAGCAAGCGATACGTGGGGCAGGCGGAACAGAGGCGGGGCAACTGACATTCGCTGCCGCCGATCTGCTTGGCGACAAGGGCTGGCCAGACGCGCTTTCCGGCGCTGTCTATGTGATGCACACGGCGTCGCCTTTTCCGGCGAGCGTGCCCGGTGAGGAGGCCGAACTGATCGAGCCGGCGCGAAGCGGCACGCTGCGCGTACTGAAGGCGGCCCGTGCCGCCGCCGTCCGCCGGGTCGTGCTGACGTCGTCGATCGCAGCGGCGATCTATGGCGATGGCAGTGCGCCGTTCACGGAGGAGAACTGGAGCGATCCGCAATCGCCCTTCGCCACGCCCTACTACCGCTCGAAGACCTTTGCCGAACGCGCTGCCTGGGCCTATGCGCGGGAGAGTGGGCTTGAGCTCGCCGTGATCAATCCTTCGATGATCCTTGGTCCGCTGCTCGGCGGTGAAGTCGGGACCTCCGTCGGTGTGGTTCGCGACCTGTTGCGAGGCAAATATCCGGCCATGCCGAAGTTCAGCGTGCCCATCGTCGACGTGCGCGATGTCGCAGATGCTCACCTGCGCGCAATGACTGTCGCCGATGCGGCCGGCGAGCGGTTCCTCATTGGTGGCGCGGCGCTGTCGCTAGCCGATATTTCTGCCGTGCTGCGGCGGCATTTCCCGGCCTATGCCGGCAAGTTGCCGAAGATCATCTTGCCGAACTGGATGGCCGCGATCGCAGCACGCTTCGATCCCGGGCTTCGTCTCGTCGTTCGGGAGCTTGGCCGCGACCAGCGTATCTCCAATGACAAGGCGCGCCGCATTCTTGGCTGGGCGCCAAGAACGGAGGAGGAGGCGATCAAGGCGAGCGCCGAGAGCCTGATAGCGGCCGGCCTCGTCTGATTGCGTCAGTCGCTGAACCGCCGCGCCACCCAGGAGTAGCCGTCCTCGATATAGTGAACCGGCTTGGTGACGAGGTTCTTCAGCTTCTCGCGGTCGGGGACGGCGCCGGAGAGAAACGCAAGTGCGCGCTTCGGCAGGCCCGGTTGCGCCTCGGTCGGCTGAGGCGGTGGCGTCTCGGGCCGCGGGAGCGGGGCGACCACCTCCGGCTGGAGATCATCGGTTGCGAGGCCGGGACCGGAACTCTCGCAGACGGCAACCACCACCGGATAGTTGGCGTTGGAGAAACGCGGCAACTGTTTCTGCGAATCCGTATCGCACTGGGCGATCGATGGCCATGCCCCGTCGACCGTTGAGATATATCGGCACTGGTTGACGTCGTGGTCACAGCCAAGAATGGTCATGACGATCAAGGCGGCTTTCATGGTCAGGGTGTATCCATCTGGATTGAGGTTGTGCAGGTGCTACGATCAACTTATGCCTGCATGATTCTTCCGGAAATAGGGCAGTGGCTTGAAGGCGCAGAAACAATTTGTTTCGCGGCGTCATTCGGATTGATGGGGCAGGTCTGATCCTTGCGTCATTTGACGTATTGGTTGCCGCCGCGCCGGGCGTTAATTTCCTTCCGGGACCACAAGCGACCCGAGTCACTGCCGAGGATGGAAAATTGCCTGAAGTCACGATCGCCGAAGAACCGCCGCGACAGCCGGAAATCCTGCGCCTTCTGGAAATGTCGGACGCCTATGCCGCCTCGCTCTATCCTGCTGAAAGCAATCACCTCGTCGATGTATCGACGCTCGAGCAGTCGGCCGTATCGTTCTTCGTCGCGCGTTTAGACGGAGCTGTCCTCGGCTGCTGCGCGCTGGTCGAGGCGGGTGATGGCACGGCGGAGATCAAGCGCATGTTCGTCGATCCCGAGGCGCGAGGGCTGAAGGTCGGGAGGCTGTTGCTGCAGGCGCTCGAAAAGCGTGCAGAGAGCCGCGGCGTCGTCGCGATCCAGCTTGAGACCGGCATCCATCAGCCGGAGGCAATAGGGCTCTACAAAACAGCTGGATACATCGACCGTCCGCCTTTCGGCAGTTACCAGCCGGACCCGTTAAGCCTGTTCATGGAGAAGGCGCTGCACGGACCTGCTGATCTCAGCCCGTAATCGGAATGGGGTCTTTGAGGACGCCTTGCAAATGAACGAAGCTGATCGTTCTGATACCACTACAGCGCCGCGCGTCTATTTAGACGCGCAAAGGTCGCTGTAACACTTCGTCCTTAAATCGATCCCGATTTAAGGAATTATGCAGTAGCGAAGTCACCTACGGTGCCCGTCTGCTCGCAAACAAATAGGCACCGCGACGTCTCAGACGATCAGATATCGAGATTGTCGGCGAATACGGCCCGTTCCTGGATAAACCGGAAGCGTGCGTCGGCCTTAGTGCCCATGAGGCTGTCGACGGCTTCGCGCGTGCCTTCGAAATCGACGTCGTCGATCTCGACCTTGAGCAGCGTGCGGAACTTCGGGTCCATCGTCGTTTCCTTGAGCTGCGCCGGCAGCATCTCGCCGAGACCCTTGAACCGGCCGACTTCGACCTTGCCGCGGCCGTTGAATTCGGTGCGCATCAGCTCTTCGCGATGGGTGTCGTCGCGCGCATAGAGCGTCTTCGAGCCCTGGCTCAGGCGATAGAGCGGCGGTACGGCGAGATAGAGGTGGCCGCCGCGGATGAGCTCCGGCATCTCCTGGTAGAAGAAGGTGATCAGCAGCGAGGCAATATGCGCGCCATCGACGTCGGCGTCGGTCATGACGACGATGCGTTCGTAGCGCAGGTCCTCTTCCCGGTATTTGCTGCGGGTGCCGCAGCCGAGTGCCTGGATCAGGTCGGCGATCTGCTGGTTGGCGCCCAGCTTTTCCCGGCCGGCGCTGGCAACGTTCAGGATCTTGCCGCGAAGCGGCAGGATGGCCTGGTTGGCACGGTTGCGCGCCTGCTTGGCGGAGCCGCCGGCCGAATCCCCTTCGACGATGAAGAGTTCCGCACCTTCGGCAGTGTTCTGCGAGCAGTCGGCAAGCTTGCCGGGTAGGCGCAGCTTGCGCACCGCTGACTTGCGGTTGACTTCCTTCTCCTTGCGACGGCGGACGCGCTCGTCGGCGCGTTCGATCACCCATTCGAGGAGCTTTGCCGCCTCTGCCGGGTTGTCGGCGAGATAGTGGTCGAAAGGATCGCGCAAGGCGTTTTCGACGATGCGCTGCGCTTCGACAGTCGCCAACTTGTCCTTCGTCTGGCCGACGAATTCCGGTTCGCGGATGAAGACCGAGAGCATGCCGGCGGCCGAAATCATCACGTCATCGGTGGTGATGATGGCAGCGCGCTTGTTCTGCGTCAGCTCGGCGTAATTCTTCAGCCCCTTGGTGAGTGCGATGCGGAAACCCGCCTCGTGCGTCCCGCCTTCCGGCGTCGGGATGGTGTTGCAATAGGAGTGGACCTGCTGGTCGCCGCCATACCAGGTGACGGCCCATTCGAGCGAACCGTGGCCGTTCGACTTCTCGGACTTGCCGGCAAAAATCTCGCGGGTGACCGTGAACTCCTTGCCGAGCGTCGCGGCAAGATAGTCCTTCAGGCCGCCGGGGAAGTGGAAGACGGCTCGATCCGGAATCTCGGAGCCTTCCGCCAGCAGCGACGGATCGCACGACCAGCGGATTTCGACGCCGCCGAAGAGATAGGCCTTCGAGCGCGCCATGCGGAACAGCCGTGCCGGCTCGAAGCGGGCATGCGGTCCGAAGATCTGCGGATCGGGATGAAACCGCACCCGCGTTCCGCGCCTGTTGTGGACGTCGCCCAGTTCTTCCAGCCCGCCCTGCGGCACGCCGCGCGAAAAGCGCTGGCGATAAAGCTTGCGGTTTCTGGCAACCTCAACCTCAAGGTCGTCGGACAGTGCGTTGACGACGGAGACACCGACGCCGTGCAGACCGCCGGAGGTTTCATAGGCCTTGCCGTCGAACTTGCCGCCCGCATGCAGAACGGTCATCACGACTTCGAGCGTCGACTTTCCGGGGAATTTGGGATGGTTTTCGACCGGAATGCCACGGCCGTTGTCGGTCACCGACAGATAGCCATCGGCATCGAGATTGACTTCGATGAAGTTGGCGTGGCCGGCCACCGCTTCGTCCATCGAGTTGTCGATGACTTCGGCGAAGAGATGGTGCAGCGCCTTTTCGTCGGTGCCGCCGATATACATGCCCGGACGCCGACGTACCGGCTCCAGTCCCTCCAGCACCTCGATCGCAGAAGCATCGTAGTCACCGCTGTCGCTCCCCTTGGGGGCAGGGCGCGGTTCTTCGCGCGGAACCGGCGCCGCTCGCGCGACAGGTGCTGCATCTGGCGCAACGGGCTTCGGTTGTTCGGGCATTGCGGAGAAGAGGTCGTTGCTGTCGTCCATGGGGCGTCTAGATCATTCCTGTCGTGCGGAGGTGTTCAAGGCCATAGCAAGACCTCGGTCTTGTCGCCATCCCCAGTCATTCGAATCACCCGGATTCTGCCAGAGTCTTCCCGATTGTACGAACAAAAGGAGAATGGCAACGCCGGATGCCCGCAAAATAAAGCCTCTGCGTCGGCTTCCATCACCAACTGTTGCTTTGGCGCCGGGCCGATGGCAAGGCTTTGCGGCGAACCAGGGAGCCCTTCGTTGTCCGTGTCCACAGCTCATTTTTGCTTTCGCCGGCTTGCTGCCATGGTCCTGTCCACCGGCCTTCTTGCAGGCTCGGCCGCTTGCGCCGAGGCGCAGGTATTGAAGCCCTACAAGGACGATCTGTTTTCCTACGGCAAGGTGCTGGAGCAAGGCGATGGCGGTGACTACCGCGTCGTCGACTATCAGGAACTGCGCGACATCAATGAACGCGACGAAATTCCGGAGCGTCGGGTCAAGCGCGCGTTCCTCTCGCTTGGCGTCAAGAGCGAACAGGTCAACGAGACGCTCGATGTCGGCGAGCGCTCCATCGATGTGACACGCGTCGGTCGGGAGCGGGGGGCGGCGTTCAGCGTGATCTTCATTCACGGGCGAGGCGGGGACCGGCGCCTTGGCGCCAATGATTTTTCCTTCGGTGGCAATTTCAATCGCCTGAAGAACCTCGCTGTTGCCAATGGCGGTGTCTATTACGCGCCGAGCGTGCGATCCTTCGATGCCGCCGGGGCTGAGGATGTCGCAGGACTGGTCAAACTTGCCGCCGAGCGCTCAGGCGGCCGGCCGGTGGTACTGGCTTGTGCCTCCATGGGCAGCTTCATCTGCTGGGGCGTGTCGCGTGACGCAAGCGCCGTTGCTGTCCTTGGCGGCATGATGGTCATGGGCGGTGCCGCCGATCCGGATTTTACGAAGAGTGCCGCCTACAAGGCGAAGTTGCCGATGTTCTTCAGCCATGGCAGCCGGGATAGTGTCTATCCCGCCGAGAGCCAGAAGGCGCTCTACACCGCGTTGAAGGGGCAGGGCTACCCGAGCCGCTTCGTGCTTTTTGAAACCGGCTCGCACGGAACGCCGGTTCGCATGACCGACTGGCGCGACGCCCTGAACTGGATCGGCGGCCGCTAACGCACAGCGTTTGATGCTCGGCATTTGTTAACCAGACCGGCAATTTCCGGGTGCAGGCCGTCCGCTTGTTTCCACCTTTGAAAGTGATCGGCGCGATGATCTCCGGCAGATATTGCTGGGGTAAGTTTCATGGATGCGCGCACCGAAACACGGCGGGTTCCGCTGTGTGTCGACCTGGATGGCACATTGCTGGCCGCCGATACGCTGTGGGAAGGCGCTGCGATCATCCTCTTGCGCAATCCGCTCATGCTCGTGCTGATGATGCTGTGGCTGCTGCAGGGCAGGGCGCGCCTGAAGCATGAAGTCGCCTTGCGCTCCCGGCGAAAGGCGGCGGACTGGCCGTACCGCCAGACCGTCCTGGCCCGACTGGCCGCAGAGAAGGCGGACGGGCGCGACATCGTGCTCGTCACTGGTGCTGCGCCTTCCGTCGCCCGGGAGGTCGCGGCGCATGTCGGGCTCTTTTCCTCGGTCATGCATTCGTCGGAGGCGCTCAATCTGACGAGCAGCCGAAAGCGTGACGCACTGGTGAAACGGTTCGGCGAGGGCGGTTTCGATTACATGGGCAACAGCCGCGACGACATCGCGGTGTTCGAGGTGTCACGCCGTGCGATTGTCGTGGCGCCGGATTCGGCGGCGGAGAAATGGCGCCGCAACCACGATGCCGAGAAGCTCGATACCGGCAAGGTGAGCATGCTTGCTCCTTTGAAATCGATCCGCGTCCATCAATGGGCGAAGAATGTACTGATCGGCGTACCGATGATCCTCAATCATGAGGTGCTGCATCTCGATGCGCTGGTGAGTGTTATCATCGCATTCTTCGCCTTCAGCTTCCTGGCCTCCGCCGTCTACGTCATCAACGATCTCTCAGACCTTGCGAATGACCGGCGCCACGCAAAGAAGCGCAACCGGCCGCTTGCCAGCGGCCAGATGTCGGTGCCGACGGCGCTCATCCTCGTCGTCTGCCTGATGCTGGCCTCGCTTTCGCTGACGTTCGTCCTGCCGTGGAAGTTTGCAGGCGTGCTCGCCTTTTATGCCTGCGCCACGACGGCCTACACTTTTGTGCTCAAGCGCAAGCTTCTCGTCGATGTTTTCACGCTTGCGGGCCTCTACACCACACGCATCGTGGCCGGCGCGGCGGCGACCGGAACGGAACTTTCCTTCTGGCTCGTGTCTTTCGCGATCTTCTTCTTCCTCAGCCTGGCGCTGGTGAAGCGCTATGTCGAACTGCATGAATTCGAGGATAAGGACGGTGGTGTCGTTCCCGGGCGCGGCTATCTGGCGGTCGATTTTGAAATGGTCGGGCAGGCGGGTGTGGCCTCCGCCTTTACCTCGGCGCTGGTGCTTGCGCTCTATGTGCACAGCAAGGAGTTGCAGGAAATGTACACGACGCCCTGGGCGTTGTGGCCACTTTGCCCGCTGGTGCTTTATATGCTGCTGCGGATCTGGATGCTGGCGCGCCGGGGCATGTTGCACGAGGATCCTGTCGTCTTCATCATGCGCGATTGGCGCAGCCAACTGACCATGCTGATCGGGGCGTTACTCATCCTTTTCGGAGCCGTCGGGCCGCAATGAACACGCAAGACTACGACAGCTGGGGCAGGCTCGACCGTCGGCCGCGACAGGGCATTTCGCCCGACGACTACGAGGATCGCCTCGGCTCGATAGAGCCCGATGCCTTCCTGCCTTTCGGCAATGGTCGCAGCTACGGCGACAGCTGCCACAACGACGGCGGCCTGCTGATCGACAATCGCCGTCACGCTCGCATCCTCGCGTTCGACCCGGGCACCGGCGTGATGACCTGCGAGGCAGGTGTCACGCTCCGCGACGTCCTGACCCGTGCCATTCCGCACCGTTTCTTTCTTCCGGTGACGCCAGGTACGGCCTTTGTCACCGTGGGCGGTGCGCTTGCCAACGATGTTCACGGCAAGAACCATCATGCGCGCGGCACCTTCGGCAATCATGTGTCCGGCTTTACGTTGTTGCGTTCCGATGGCGAGCACCTGACCTGCACTTCCGTCGAGAATCCGGAGCTGTTTTCAGCCACGATCGGCGGAATGGGGCTGACCGGCCTGATCCTGACCATCAGCCTTCGGCTCAGCAAAGTGCCGTCGCCGCATGTGCAGCAGCATGCGATCCGCTTCGACAATCTCGACGAATATTTCGGTCTGGTGGATCGCGTCGATGAGGAACACGAATATTCCGTCGCCTGGATCGACCAGCTTGCGACGGGACGGCGCATGGGCCGCGGCGTTCTGTTGGCCGGCGATCATGCCGATGGCTCCTGCGAGTTTCCCGACATGCCGAAGGGCATGAAGCTCTCTGTGCCGTTCTCGCCACCTTTCAACCTTCTCAATTCCGCGACGCTCAAGGTCTTCAACGAGTATTATTTCCGCAAGGAGAAACCGGGGGAAACCGTTTCGACGGTGCCGTGGACTTCCTATTTCTACCCGCTCGACGCCATCGGCGCGTGGAACAGGCTCTATGGTCCCAAAGGGCTCTATCAACACCAAAGCGTCTATCCCTCGGAGAATGCGCGGGAAATCACAGCGACGCTGATGGAGACTGCGCGCCGTGCCGGACACGCGTCCTTCCTGACCGTCTTGAAGCGCTTCGGGGACGTCGCCTCGCGCGGTCTCCTGTCGTTTCCGCGGCCCGGTTTTACTTTGACGCTCGACTTCGCCAATCAGGGTGAACGGACGGTAAAACTGCTGGACCGCCTCGACGCGATCGTTGTCGAGGCCGGAGGTGCGGTGAATCCCTACAAGGATGCACGCATGAGCCCGCAAGTCTTTGAAAAGTCTTTCGCTTCCTGGCGGTCGCTTGAGGCGCTCCGCGATCCGGCGTTGACGTCGAACTTCTGGCGCCGCACGGCGCTGGCTCTGCCAAAATGAGACTGCCGACAATTTTATTAAATTAAACGCGCGAACTTCACTGAATATGCGTCTCTCACGTGTAAGTACATTCCCGGGACTGGGAGTAAAACCATGAAATATATTCCATTCATTCTCTTCACTGTGCTGACCAATGCGGCCGCGCAGTTGATGCTGAAGCAGGGCATGATGTCGCTCGGGCCGATCTCTATGACGGCAGAGACCGCCATCGTCCGCCTGTTCCAGATTGTTTTCAATCCATGGGTCTTTGCCGGTCTAGTGACCTTCGTCATCTCCATGGCATCGCATCTATACGTGCTGTCGAAGGTAGAGCTTTCCTTCGCCTATCCGTTCCTGAGCCTGGCTTATGTGGCGGTTGCGATCTTCGCCTACTTCGTCTTCCGCGAGGACCTCAATGCCTGGCGCATCGCCGGCATTGCGCTCATTTGCGCCGGAACGGTTCTGATCGCCCAGTCGGGCATGTCATCCCATAGCGACGAGAAGCCGGTCGATGCGGCTGGTGCAAGAACAGCAGACTTCGGGAGCAAGTCATGAGGCATATTATTTTTGGGGGCGATGGTTTCGTCGGCCGGCATCTGGCGCAACGCCTTGTCCAGGATGGCGAAGAAGTCGTGGTCGCCGATATCGTCAAGTCCGACCTGCCGCACTACAATCGCGCCCGTTTCGTCCATTGCGACGTCACGCAGATGAGCGATGTGCTGAAGGTCGGTATCGCCCCGGACGACATGATCTACAACATGGCGGCCAAGATGCTGTCGCCGTTGCAGATCCGTTCGAAGCGTTGGGATTTCTTCTGGCCGGTCAACTACTACGGTGCCGAGAACATCATGAAGGCCATGGGGGCAGCGAACGCATCGCGCCTCGTGCAGTTCACCACCGACATGATCTACGGCCACACGGTGCAGTCGCCGCAGACCGAGGATCATCCGGCAAAGCCGCTCGGCGAATACGGGAAATCGAAGTGGGCGACCGAACAACTGGCCGTGCAATGGCGCAAGCAGGGCATGAGCATCTCGATCTTCCGCCCGCGCCTGATTATCGGCCCCGGACGCCTCGGCATTCTCGAAAAGCTGTTCAAGCTGATCGACATGAACCTGCCGGTGCCGATGATCGGGTCGGGCAAGGTGCCGTACCAGTTCATCTCGGTGTTCGATTGCGCTGAAGCGGCACGGCTTGCCTGGAAGGGCGGCGTGCCCAACGAGGCCTACAATCTCGGCTCGGACAGTCCTCCTTCCGTGCGTGAGCTTCTCGGTAACCTGATCAAGCACGCCGGCTCGAAGTCCTTCCTACTGCCGACGCCTGCCTTCGCAGTGAAACAGACGCTGGCGCTGTTCGACCTGATCAACAAGCCGATCATGGATCCGGAGCAATACCTGATTGCCGACGAACTATGTGTGCGCGAGACGGGCAAGCTGAAGCATCAGCTCGGCTGGCGGCCGGAGTTCAACGATGGCGACATGCTGATTGCTGCCTATGACGAGTATCGGGCCAAGAAGTCCAGCGCCGCGATGCAAGACGCCGCCGCCGTGCCGGCCGAGTGAGGGGGATGACAATGCTGGATAGACCGAACTATAAAGCCGTCTCGGCGCCGCCTCTCGACAATGACCTCGCCAGGCCGAATCTGCTCACGGTCGAGCAGGCGAAAGCCATGTCGATCGGCGACATCACCACTGCCTTCAAGGACCATCTCAACCCTGGCCAGCTCCATTTCATGAAGCTGCTCGGCTTTCACAAGGTGAAGATCGAAAGCGCCGAGGGCATGCACTACACCGACCAGAACGGCCGGAAGATCCTCGATTTCTTCGGTGGCTTCGGCTCGCTGGCCTTTGGCCACAACCACCCGCGAGTCCTCGAGGCGCGCCGGAAGTTCCAGGACGAAAAGCGCCACGAGATAGCCATTGCCTTCATGTCGCAATATGCGGCGGCGCTCGCCAAGAACATTGCCGCCTGCTCGCCGGGCGATCTCGACATGGTCTTCCTCGGTTCATCCGGTTCAGAGGCGATGGAGGCGGCGGTCAAGCTTGCCGAGCGCGCGGCCGGCCCGAAGCGACCGAAGGTCGTCTATGCGGAAAACTCCTTTCACGGGAAGACCAAGGGCGTACTTGCCATTACCGATGGCCAGCTCTACCGCGCCGAGTTTAGGCTTGCCGACAACACGGTGCGCGTTCCCTTCGCCGATATCCAAGCCGTCGAGAATGCCTTCAAGTCCGATCCGGAGATCGGCGTCATCGTGCTCGAGACGATCCAGGGCGGTGGCGGCATCATCCAGGCTCCAGCCGAGTACTGGCAGCAGTTGCGTGCGCTTTGCGATCGCTATGGCGTCCTGTGGGTCGCTGACGAAGTGCAGTGCGGTTACGGCCGCTCGGGTCGCTTCTACGCCTTCGAGCACTATGGCGTCGTTCCTGACGTGACTGCACTCGCCAAATCGCTCGGTGCCGGCAAGGCGGCGGTGGGCGCGATGATCGCGCGCCGCGAGGTCTATATGAAGGCCTATGGCACATCGAAGACGGCGATGATCCACGCCATGGCGACCTTTGGCGGCATGGGCGAAGCCTGCGTCACCGCGATCGAGGGTATCAATGTGCTCTATGACGAGCATCTGATCGATCGCGCGGCGGACAGCGGCGACTATCTGCTTGAACGCCTGCAGGCGCTGAAGGAGAAGTATCCGAAGATCATCAAGGACGTGCGCGGCAAGGGGCTGATGGTTGGCCTGGAGTTCCAGGACTTCAGCCAGACGTTGCCGATGGTCCTGCGTCCGGTCGTTTCTGTGCTTGACGACAAGCTGAAGGGCTCGCTCTCGGGCTTCATCGGTGCCTTGCTTCTGCGCGACTACGACGTGCTGGTTGCCTTTACCGAATACAATCGCAACGTCATCCGGCTCGAACCGCCGCTGATCTGCGAACGGTCCCACGTCGACCAGTTCATCGCTGCGCTCGACGAGCTCTTGGGCCGTGGCATTGTCCGTATCGTCAAGGACTTCGTCGGCAGCCAGATCGGCGGCTGAAGGAAGCCCGAAAATGTCTCGGAGGGCAGGAGGGCTTAACGCTTCTGCCCTTTTATGTTCATGTCGAATTCGACGACATTGGAGTAGATCGGCGTGCCGACGTCCATGCCGTAGGGCGAGCGAAAGATGCTGCCGCGGATCTTGAATGAGATCGACCGGTTGTTCCAATCCATCAGCTTTACCGAGAACCGTTCCTTGCGGGCTTTGCCGCGTGCGGTCAGCGTGCCTTCGACGGCGGCCGTGTCGGGGCCGGTCTGCGTGATGCTGGTCGAGCGGAAGGTGACCGTGCGGTAGGTCGCGCTGTCGAAGACGGCGCTCGACTTCAGGAAGTCTTCGACGCGCCTTTCTCCCGTCTCGACACTTTCCGGATAGAGTGTGAAGTCGACCGACGAGCGGGCGATGTTATTGCCATCGATGCGGAAATTGCCGGAGAACTTGCCGAAGTCGCCGACGATGCCGCCACCACCGACTTGCGCGACGGAGAAATGGACGCGTGACGCGGCGGTGATGCCGTAGCTGCCGGCGGCGTCCGAGAGTTGCGGCGCGCTGGCCGCTGTGGCACTTGGCCCGAATGTCGCAGCTAGCATGGCGCAGAGTGCCGATGCGACGGGTGATGCCTTCGATTTCTGCTTCATCATGGTTCATTTCCTCTTGGCAATGACCTGACTGCTCTTGCTCTTTTCGAGCTCGCGGCGCCGCTGCGGTCGCGTAGACAGCATGCGGACCAGAACCTCGTCGCGACGGACCAGATGGTGGTAGAGCGCAGCCATCGCGTGGAGCACGAGAAGACCCAATGTCGCGTAGGCGAGGATGGAGTGGGTCGACGCCCAGAAGCTCTCAGCCGCTTCTGTTTTCGCCATCGGCAAATGAGGGATGACGAACCAGTCGAAATAGAAGCTTGGAATGTTCAGCGTCGAGGTCGACGCGACTGCCCAACCGGCGAGGGGCACTGCGATGGTGAGGCCGATCAGGATTGCATGCGTGGCTCGGGCTGCGCGTCGTTCGAGCGGGGAAAGGCCGGCTGGCGCCTGTGGTTGCTTGTCAAGCACATGCCAGGCGGCGCGCAGCGCGGCGAGGGCGAGCACCGTAAAGCCGAAGGACTTGTGCCATTGGTAGAGCGAGAATTGCAGGCTCGGATCCAGTGGGAGTCTGCGCATGACAAAGCCGAGCGCCAGGAGGCCAAGGATCAACACAGCGATCAGCCAGTGAAGGATGATCGTCACCCAGCCGAATGCAGACTTGCTGTTTTGCAGCATGGCAAGCTCCTGCGGCGTTCGGATGAAATCCTCGATTTCGCCCTTGTCGCGCGGATAAGACCCACTGGGCCCGCCTTTTATTCTCCGACGATACCGTAAATTTGCAGGCCGATCATGTTGATGCGGCGAAAGGATATCTCATTTGCTCGACACAGGGCAGTCGACTGGCTGGCCCGAGTGGTTGCACCAACTTAATGCGGAACATTCGTCATGACCAAGAATAGCTCGACATACGAGTTGATCCCACTTGAAAACGTGGTGTTGAAGCACGCCAACGCCGGCATCGCGCTGGGGGCCGAGCATAGGTTCGCGGAATCGCTCGAGCAATGGCGGCTGGCGGCGCAACTGGCGGATGCGAACTTTGAGGGCGAAGACCTTTATTATTGGGTCAGGGGTGGTTACGGCGCCGCGCTCCACGATGTCGGTCGTCACCGCGAAAGCATCGCCGTTTCGAAACTCGTGCGGGAGTGGACGCTTTCGCTACGCCAGCCGCTCGCGGACGACGGGGTCGATTGCCCTGGCGTCTACCTCTGGCGCTTCATGATCGCTCGCCCGTTTCAGGGAAAGGGCGTCGGCAAGAAGGCGATCGAACTTGTCGTACGCGACCTCAAGGCACGCGGCATCCGCGAGCTACACACCAGCTACGGCTTGGGCGAGGCGAGCCCCGAAGGTTTCTACAAGGGATTGGGCTTTGTTCCAACAGGCGACAGCCATGGCGAAGAACCGGAGGTTGTGCTCAAGTTTGCGGCCTGAAAGAGAGATCATTGGCGCCACTCGACCCGGCGTCGCCCAGAATATTTGACGAGAGAGACATGCAAAACGATCTGCACGAGGCCAATCGGCTCTCATGGAACGCGGCGACCGTCGCGCACAACAGCCACAAGGGCGATCAAGCGGCGTTCTTCCGCAACGGCGGTTCGACGCTCTATCCCGAAGAGATCGAGCTGCTCGGCGACTTGACCGGCCTCGATCTGCTGCATCTGCAATGCAACTCCGGGCAGGACAGCCTGAGCCTCGCCCGCCTCGGCGCCAAGGTGACCGGCGTCGATATTTCCGACGAGGCGATCGCCTTTGCCAAGCGGCTTTCGAGCGAAAGCGGCATTGCCACGACTTTCGAGCGCGCCGATCTTTTCCACTGGTTTGACGACGCAAGAGTGCGCGGTCTGACGTTCGATCGGGTTTTTTCTTCCTATGGCACGATTTGCTGGCTGTCCGACCTCGGCCCTTGGGCTCGAGGTATCACTTCCGTACTGAAGCCCGGCGGCCGGTTCGCCTTCGTCGAGTTCCACCCGTTTGCGATGGTTTTCGATGATAAGTGGTCGCCGCGTTACGACTACGCGCCGAGAGAGCCGGTCTGCGAAGCGGGCATTAGCGACTATGTCGCTGCGTCCGGGACGGGGTTGGCGCCGGATGGCTACGAACAGGGCGTCGTGGATTTCCGCAATCCGCACCCCTCGTTCGAGTTCAACTGGGGTATCGCCGACGTCGTCCAGGCGTTGATCGATGCCGGTCTCAGGATCGAATGCCTGAAGGAATATCCCTATGCCAACGGCTGGGCCGGCTTTGAGCGGATGCGCGATTCCGGCGGCGGGCGGATGCTGCCACCCGAAGCCATGCCGAGCATTCCCCTGATGTATGCGATCGCGGCAGAAAAACCGAAGACGATAACGGCCGCACCGGCAGGGTCACGGCGCGAAACGGTGATCCGGCCCTACCGTGCCGAGGATCGCGACCGGCTGGCGGAAATCTGGCTGTCCGCCTCGCGTATCGGACATCCCTTCCTCGGCGAGGAGCGCCTGCTCACCCAGTTGCAGATGGTTCGCGACAAGTACCTGCCGATGGCCGACAATTGGGTCGCCGAGGTCGATGGCCGCCCGGCCGGTTTCATCGGCCTGATCGGCAATTTTGTCGGCGGCCTGTTCGTCGATCCCGATATCCATGGCGCCGGCGTCGGCCGCGGGCTGATCGAGCACGCGGCGACGCGGCTCGGTCGTCTCGAGGTCAGCGTTTATGCCGACAATCCGAGTGCTGTCGAATTCTATCGCCGTCGCGGTTTCGTTGAGACCGGCCGACAGGAGACTGACGACGAGGGCTTGCCCTTTGCGGTGATCCACATGGCTCGCGCCTCCTGAGGCGAGAGACCGCCGGCAGGGCCGATCGTCCTGGTCCTGCCGGAATATTCCGCGACGGATGCTTTCCTTTGCCGGCAGCATTTGCTAGGCCGCTTTCCGGAGAAAAAGGTCCTGACCCGGAGGAAATTTCATGACGCCTGACATCCGCCCGCTCGTCGCCGGAAACTGGAAGATGAACGGAACGCGCGCCTCGCTCGATCAGATCAAGGCGATGGCCGAAGGGGTCAAGGGCGATCTGTCGGGCAAGGTCGAAACGCTGATCTGCCCACCGGCGACGCTGCTCTATGTGGCGACCGCGCTTTGCGACGACAGCCCCCTGATGATCGGCGCCCAGGATTGCCACCAGAAACAGTCCGGCGCGCATACCGGCGAAGTTTCGGCCGAGATGATTGCCGATTGCTTCGGCACGCATGTGATCGTCGGCCATTCCGAGCGCCGCACGGACCATGCAGAGCATGACGGGCTGGTGCGCGCCAAGACGGATGCCGCCCATGCTGCCGATCTGATCGCCATTGTGTGCATCGGCGAAACCGGTGACGAGCGTCAGTCGGGCCAGACGCTCGACGTGCTCAAGCGTCAGCTCGCAGAAAGCTTGCCCGACAGCGCCACGGCGGAAAACACGGTCATTGCCTACGAGCCTGTCTGGGCGATCGGTACGGGTCTGACGCCGACGGCCGCGGACGTCGAAGAGGCTCATGCGTTCATGCGCAAGGAACTGGTGTCGCGCTTTGCCGATGCCGGCGGCAAGATGCGTATTCTCTACGGTGGTTCGGTCAAGCCGTCCAATGCGCGCGAACTGATGGGCGTTGCCAATGTCGATGGAGCGCTGATCGGTGGCGCGAGCTTGAAAGCGGAGGACTTTCTCGCCATCTACCGGGCTTATGAAGATTTGACGGCCTGATTGTCCGGCACGGGCCGGACAGGGGGTTGGAATAGCGGGCAGGTTGGTATAAAGAGGCGCGAAAATTGCGCCCGGGAAAACCCGAGTCCGCGCAAGATTTGATTCGTTTGCCCAAAGGGCAGGACTGGAAGCTGATGCAGACCGTACTACTCGTCATCTATCTCATGGTCGTCGTCGCCCTGATCGGCGTCGTTCTCATTCAGCGTTCCGAAGGTGGCGGCCTCGGCATCGGCGGCGGTTCGGGCTTCATGTCCGCGCGCGGCACAGCCAATGCGCTGACCCGCACGACGGCGATCCTCGCGGCACTCTTCTTCGTTCTGGCCCTGGCGATGGGCATTCTCGCCCGTTATCAGCCGCAGGCGACCGATATCCTCGACCGTATTCCGGGCACCAGCTCGGGTGGCGGCGTCCTCGATTCGCTCGGCGGCGGCAACACCACGGCTCCGGCCGGTGGCGCAACCCAGCAGCCGGCAACAGGCAACGGCGCCACGGCGCCGGCTCCCGCCACGACAGGCGAAGCTCCGGCCGGCGGTGCCACGACAACGGAAACGCCCGCAGGCGGCGCCAACAGCAATACGGGATCGCAAGTTCCCAGCGGCCAATAAGGTCGCAATTCAGAAGAACCCTCCGGCGGATGGCACCATCCGCCGGTTTTGTTTTGTGTGAAATCTGATTCCCTTCGAAGACGGAAAAGTTCGGATAGACGAATTTTTCGGTGGCGGAATCGTTTGTTAAAAGGTATCCGGTGACTCCCATGGCGCGATATGTATTCATCACTGGCGGCGTGGTTTCCTCCCTCGGAAAAGGCATCGCTGCGGCCGCTCTTGGAGCGTTGCTGCAGGCGCGTGGCTACCGGGTGAGACTGCGCAAGCTCGACCCCTACCTCAACGTTGATCCGGGCACCATGAGCCCGACCCAGCACGGCGAGGTGTTCGTCACCGACGACGGCGCCGAGACCGATCTGGATCTCGGCCACTATGAACGCTTCACGGGGCGCTCGGCGACGAAGACCGACAACATCACCACTGGCCGGATCTACAAGAACATCATCGACAAGGAACGTCGCGGCGACTATCTCGGCGCAACCGTTCAGGTGATCCCGCACGTTACCAACGAGATCAAGAACTTCGTTACCGAAGGCAATGACGACTATGATTTCGTGCTGTGCGAGATCGGCGGCACCGTCGGCGACATCGAAGCGATGCCGTTCATGGAAGCGATCCGCCAGCTCGGCAACGACCTGCCGCGCGGGACCGCGGTCTATGTTCACCTGACGCTGATGCCCTACATTCCGGCAGCGGGCGAACTGAAGACGAAGCCGACGCAGCATTCGGTCAAGGAACTGCAGGCGCTGGGCATTCATCCTGACATCCTGCTCGTCCGCGCCGATCGCGAAATCCCCGAGGCCGAGCGTCGCAAGCTTTCGCTGTTCTGCAATGTCCGCCAGTCGGCGGTTATCCAGGCGCTCGACGTTGCCTCGATCTACGACGTGCCGATCGCCTACCACAAGGAAGGCCTCGACAACGAGGTGCTTGCCGCCTTCGGCATCGAGCCGGCGCCGAAGCCGCGCATGGAAGCGTGGGAAGAAGTTGCCGATCGCATCCGCACGCCGGAAGGCGAAGTCACCATTGCGATCGTCGGCAAGTACACCGGCCTCAAGGATGCCTACAAGTCGCTGATCGAAGCGCTTTATCACGGCGGTATTGCCAACCGGGTCAAGGTCAAGCTCGAGTGGATCGAGTCGGAAGTCTTCGAAAAGGAAGACCCGGCGCCGTACCTTGAAAAGGTGCACGGCATTCTGGTTCCCGGCGGCTTCGGCGAGCGTGGCTCCGAGGGCAAGATCAACGCGGCGCGTTTCGCCCGTGAACGCAAGGTGCCGTATTTCGGCATCTGCTTCGGCATGCAGATGGCGGTCGTCGAAGCGGCACGCAACCTTGCCGGCATCGACAAGGCATCGTCGACCGAGTTCGGTCCGACCAAGGAGCCGGTCGTCGGCCTGATGACCGAATGGGTGAAGGGCAACGAACTGCAGAAGCGTTCTGCGTCCGGCGATCTCGGCGGCACCATGCGCCTTGGCGCCTATCGTGCGTCGCTGAAGGCGGATACGAAGATCGCGGACATCTATGGCACGTCCGATATTTCGGAGCGTCATCGCCACCGCTACGAGGTCAACGTCGACTACAAGCCGCAGCTCGAATCCTGTGGCCTCGTCTTCTCCGGCATGTCGCCGGACGGCATTCTGCCTGAGACCGTCGAGTACCCGGACCATCCGTGGTTCATCGGCGTGCAGTATCACCCTGAGCTGAAATCGCGCCCGCTCGATCCGCACCCGCTGTTTGCGAGCTTCGTCGAAGCGGCACTCGAACAGTCGCGCCTCGTTTGATCCGTTAGCGCGGCTCTGAAAATTGCGGCCGGTCCCTTGAGACCGGCCGCTTTCGTTTTGGCTTCATATGCCGCGCTGTCACCGAGGTGACGGCTGCCCTTGCCGGCGTGAGAGGATGTAGCTGTAAAGGCTGCCGACGACGAATGGCAGCACGAACGCTGCGATCGCTATTGCTGCAAGCCATGGCCCGGCGGTCAGTGCCAATGCCGCCAGCATCAGCATGATGCCGGATATCAGCATGAGCCTACCGGTTAGGCGATGCGTTGCCGCCCAGTTGGCCGGGTCTGCGAGTGTCCACGGCAGGCGGAGGCCAGCGAAACCGTTCGGTTGCGACTTCGGCATCACATTGCCGATGACGACTGAAAGCAGACCCATGGCGAACGCGATGACGCGGACCATCGACACGTCGATCCCGAGGCCGATCAACACGATGACGGTCTGGATTGCCGTAAAGAGTGCAAGAACGCCGGTCGACGCGGCGGCGGCGACATGGTGGCCGGCCTGTCGTCCGGGTGCGAAGCGGTCGGCGAAAGCCACCAGCGCCAGAACGATCGTTGCACTGATTGGCGCCATCAGTAGCGCACGGTCGCGCGGCCAGAACCCATCCGGCTTGCCGTCGACGCCCCAATGGATCGGAAGTTCGCTTCCGGGTAGGATCATGAGGTAGCCGGCGAGCGTCGTCGCGACGAGCGCGGCCGCCAAGGGCAACACCAGGGGAGAGCGCAGCACAGATGTCATGGCCTTTGATCCTTCTTGCCCAGAAGCCCGCCTAGGGCTTCTTCCAGGATGGACATATTGAGATGATAGATCAGGCTCGTGCCACGGCGCTCGACTGCGACCAGCTCGGCGTCGCGCAACTTGTTGAAATGCACCGAAAGCGTCGGCTTGGTCAGATCGAAATGGCCGGCGAGCTCACCCGCACTCTTCGGGCCGCTTTTCAGCAGCGTCAGAATTTGTCGCCGCACCGGGTGTGAAAGTGCTTCGAAGACGGTGTTGATCCGCATAGCCCATGATCCGTTGTCGTTCAGTGGTTAGATAATTATCTAATTAGAGTCAACACGAATGAGAAGGCCCGTTGAACGCCAAGACGCTTGGGGTGACGGTGGTCAATGGATTCGGTTTGAAGGATGCGGTCCGCCGCGAAGTCGCTATTTGCCTGTGGCTTTGGCCTTCAGCCAGGCGGTCTGCCGCCGTGCGCGACGCAGTGCCGTGAAGGCTGCGCCGAGCGAGACGACGACAAGTGCGACGAGGATCACTTCGCCATCGCCGAGCCACAGCCCTTCGAAAGCCGAGACGACTGCGGCCAACGTGATCGCCGCCATTCGATGCTGCTTTGCCATCGGGCCCGAAAAGTCGCTCGGCGCGCCATTGGCGCGTCCGAGTTCGCGCACATAAGCGGTGAGCACGGCGAAGGCGCCGGCAGCAAAGCCGAGCGCGGGCAGGCCGATGCCACAACCGGCGCCGACGAGAATGAAGAGGTCGGCGATCCGGTCGGGAAATTCGTTCCAGAACGGGCCGTCCGGCCCTCCCTTGCCGCCTTCGACGGCGACCATGCCGTCGAAAAGATTGCAGAGCAGACGCATCTGGCAGAACAGGGCAGCCGCGATGAAAAGCAGGGCGCGAAGTCCGTCCTGGGCCTCGCTGGTTAGCCAGAAGGCAAGGCCCGCAAGGGCCGCGGCCGCCACACTCGCCTGCGATATCTGATTGGGTGTGATCGCCATTGAGGCGAGGCGTCGGGCGATTGCCTGCGCCCAGCGGGTGTTGCGGCTGGCCAAGGGCCTGCGGTCGCCGGTTTCTTTCATTGTTCAAGTTCCCCTGCGACTGATCGAAAAGTTGTAGAGTACCGCATAGCTGGTCGATACCAGCAGCGGTACGGCAATCGTCTTGAGAATTTCCGGTGTTCCGGTTGCCGCATGGACGGCGACGAGAATGGTGATTGAGGCAAGGCAGGCGAGGAATGGTGGCATCCAAAGCCGCAAGACCCCGCGGAAACGAAGAGACAGCGCCTCGATCGTCGATTTCAGGCATAGCGTCAGCGCGGCTGAAAGCGCGCCCTGCACCAAGCCGGCTATCAACGGTCGCGGCATTGCATGATGCCTGTTGGCAAACAATGCCCATCCGCCCATCGCCAGAAACGCAAAAAGCACATGGACGATGCTGCTGCGGGCAAGGGCGCGCAGACGGCTGCTCATGTCAGCGACCACCAATATCGCGTCAGATGAAAGAAGATCGGTGCCGAGAACACGACCGAATCAAGCCGGTCGATCAAACCGCCATGTCCTTCGATCAGGTGACCCCAGTCCTTGACCCCGCGGTCCCGCTTGATCGCCGACATTACCAGCCCGCCGAAGAAGCCCATCATCGTGATGATGAACGACATCAGCCCAGCTTGAAGCGGCGTAAATGGCGTGATCCACCAGAGCGAGGCGCCGAGCAGAGTTGCGCTGGCAACTCCGCCGGCAAAACCCTCCACCGTCTTCGACGGCGAGAGTTTCGGGGCGATCTTCGTGCGTCCGAAGAGCTTGCCCCAGATATACTGCAGCACGTCGCTCGATTGCACGACGATCACCAGGAAGGCGATCAGCAGCACATTGCGTCCCTCGTAGCCGGGTATCTGCAGGGTCAGCAGTGCCGGCACATGCGAGGCACAAAAGACGCAGATCATCAGCGCCCATTGGACTTCGGAGATCCGCAGCAGGAAGTTTTGCGTGTCGCCGCGCAGGACGGCGATGATCGGCATGAGCAGGAAGGCATAAACAGGAATGAAGATCGCATAGATGCCGTATTCCTCCGCCCAAAGCAGATAGTAGTTGATCGGCAGGGCCAGGAAGAAGGCGGCGGCAATCGCCCAATGATCGGCGCGGCGGGTGTTGATGAGCGTGATGAATTCGCGAAGCGCTGCAAAAGAGCAGAAGGCGAAGAGCAGCAGCACCCCGACCCGTCCGGCAAGGAAGGCAATGGCGATCAGGAAGACCATTGCCCACCAGGCCTTGATACGGGCATTCAGGTTCTCGATCGCGCCATTGGAGCCATCGGGCGAGAGCTTGCGCTGCAGAACATAACCGACCGACGAGGCGAACAGCAGGATACCGCCGACGCCGAGCAAAAGGGTGACCATGTCGGAAGTCGTCGTGCTCATGCGTCGTTGTCCGTCTGTGCCGGGGCGAGGGAAAGCAGCGCGCCTTGCGCCCTGGTGATGAAGTCTTCCTTGCTCTCGTCTGGTTCAACCCTCAGCGGTTCGCCGAAGTTGATCGTGCAGATCAACGGGATCGGAACAAACTCGCCCTTCGGCATCACGCGGTTGAGATTGTTGATCCAGACCGGGACGAGGGCGACGTCCGGCCGCTTGCGCGCAAGGTGATAGAGGCCGCTCTTGAACGGCAGCAGCTTGGCCTCGGTCTGGTTGCGTGTACCTTCGGGAAAGACGATCAGTGACGCGCCTTCGTCAAGTGCCGTTGCCATCTGTTCGACGGGGTCGCTGGTGCGGGCGGCGGGGTCGCGTTCTATCAGAACGGCATCGAAGACGTCGCGGCCGATGAAGGATGTCAGCTTCGACTTCAGCCAATACTCGGCGCTGGCGACGGGACGGGCACGTTCGCGCAGCCAGGGCGGCAGCACAGCCCAGATCAGGATGAAATCGCCATGGCTGGAGTGATTGGCGAAATAGATGCTCTGTTTCGGCGGCAGGCCGGTTTCGTGCCAGATTGCGCGGGCAGCTGTCAGCGCACGCGCAAACATCATGATGGCGACCGAAGCGAGCTTGGCAAGCAAATCGCGAATCATTCCGCCTCGATCCCATCTTGAAGGTATCCCGGTGTCGAGGGATGCGTTGCCCCTCGTGCCCGCATGCGTCCCACGCCCTGCAATGAAATGATCAAATGTCGCCCCTCAAACCTGCAACCGGTCGTAACCTCAGGCTGCATCGACCGACTTTACGCGATTGCCTCCGCTTCACAAGCGGCCGAAGTCGCTCCTGGGATGATGACGTGCGAGCGGCTCAATTTCTTCGATCTCCGTAGTTTTTTGAGTGCTCTGGAAAACGATGCGACGTCGCACCGCAGCCTTCGACCGCAGAGTGGTTCCATCCGACGTTGACCGCTTGCAACTCCGCCGCTAATTTTCGAGCTCAACAAGAGGAGCGTCGTCCAATGCGCCAGTAATGCCCGGTGAAAGCCGAATTCGCTTCAACTTCGCTCGCGAAGGGGATGGACAATGGCATTGCTCGATCCGCAACAGACGGACAGACGCCGAGGTATTTTTGCCTCCGATCTCTATTCTCCACCGTGAGCGGTCATATTTGGACGTGTTTCCAGGGACCGATTATGCAGAATATATCCTCCAATCTCGATCTCATCGATCACAACCGACAGGCCTGGGACAGGCAGGCGAGCCAGCAATGCGAATGGTCTCAGCCGGTCACGCCGGAATTGATCGCCGCCGCCCGTAACGGACAATGGCAGGCTCGGCTGACGCCCGGTGACCTGCCTCAGGGATGGCTGCCCGACATCCGCGGCAAGAAGATCCTGTGCCTGGCTTCGGCCGGTGGCCAGCAGGCTCCCATTCTGGCAGCGGCCGGTGGCGAGGTTACCGTCTTCGATATTTCGGAGCGGCAACTCGATCAGGACCGGCTGGTGGCGGCGCGCGAAGGCCTGCTGCTGAAAGTCGTCCAGGGCGACATGCGCGATCTCTCGCTCTTTGCCGATGGCACCTTCGACATCGTCTTCCATCCGATATCGAACCTCTACGTCCCCGATATCCAGCCGGTCTGGCGCGAATGCCACCGGGTTCTGAAGACGGGCGGTCGGCTGCTTGCAAGCTTCTACAATCCAGTGGTGTTCGTCGGTGACCGCGACCCGAGCTATGCCGAACAGGGCCTCATCCGCCCCGTTAATCAGCTTCCCTTTGTCGAGGCCGAACATCTCGCTGCCGACTCGGTGCGGTCCAAGATCGACAGGGGCGAAGCCCTGGTGTTCGGGCACAGCCTGGCTGAACAGATCGATGGTCAACTGCGGGCCGGCTTCGTGCTGGCTGGCTTCCACGAAGACTGGCAGCCTGTGCCACGCTTCGTGATCGACAGGTTTGTGCCGACCTTTATCGCGACCTGCGCCATCAAAAGCGATCTTGGTCTTTGACGCGGATGGCCCGATCTCGCTGTTCGGGCCGCAAACGCAGGCGGAAAGAGAACAACCGCAGCGGCCGACGCGACGCTGCGGTTGCGGTCCCCAGCGCTCCTCGTGGCGCCGTGTTACGTCGTGTTACTGTTACGTACTTCCCAAACCACCGATTTCATCCTTTTCTGTTCTCCAACTAAAGAAAGGGTCGATACGTATGCGCTTCATAGCTTTGTTGTTTGTGCCTTTGACGATCGCCGTATTGGGGCTTTCGGGCTGTGCCACTACTCCCTCGAGCAATACGACCTACGCACAGCCCCAAACGTCCGCCCCCGGTCTCGGGGCCTCGAATACGGCCAACGCCACGGCGGCTCCGGGATTCTACTAACGCTCAGGCAGTTCGGTACCTGCTGGCAAGTATATATCTGCGGCGGGCGGTGCCCGCCACGGACGGCTCCTGTTTGCGGCGGATGCTTGGGGCCAAGCGGCCAATCGGCGCCATAGCCGCCAGCCGGCTTGCATTCGCCGGCCAAAAGTTGCAAACAGCGGCGAACCATCAGGGAACACGCCATGAGCCTCTCCAAGCGCACCACCCGCCCGCTCGATCACCTCGTGCTGCCGGTGGATACGCTCGAACAGGCACGGCGTCGCCTCAATGATCTCGGCTTCATGGTGGCCGAGGATGCCCGCCACCCCTTCGGTACCGAAAACGCCTGCGTTTTCTTCTCCGACAACACCTATCTCGAGCCGCTTGCCGTCGCTTCGCGCGAGGAATGCGAGGCGGCAGCCTTGGCCGGCAACGCCTTCGTTGCCCGCGACCAGGCATTCCGTTTCCGCCAGGGGCCGGAGGGCCTCTCGGCGATCGTGCTCGGTACCGAGGACGCTGCTGCCGATCACATGCGGTTTCGCGCCCGTGGCATTTCCGGCGGCGACATGCTGGAGTTCTCCCGGCCGATGCGGCTACCCGATGGTCGGGAGGGTCTCGGATCCTTCCGGCTGGCCTTTGCCGCCGACCTGCGCTCGCCGGATTTCTTCCTGTTCAGCTGTCAGCGCGTGCGTGCCCTTCCGACCGACCGGGGTGCGCTCGAACGGCACGAAAACGGCGTGCTCGGCATTTCCGAGGTGGTGCTTTCGGAGACGAACCCGACCGATTTCCAATACCTGCTGCAGGAGGCGGTCGATGAGCGCGAAGTCGCGGCTCACTCCTTCGGCATGGACATCGAGACGACGAACGCCAAGATCTCGGTTCTGAGTGCTGCCGGTATTGAAGCCTTCTTCGGCCGCTCGGTTCGCGACGCCGAGCGCGGCTTGCGCGGCCGGGCCGTAATCTTCCGTGTCGCCGACCTCGAAGTGACGCGCGCGCTCTTTGCGCGCAACGATATCGAATTTTCAGAAATGGGCGGACGCCTCATTGTCCCCGAAATGGCGGGGCAAGGGGTGATCTTCGCGTTTGGAGCTTGATGATGGAAACGAATGCCAGAGTAGTCGTCGGTGAAGGTGCCAGCCAAGTCGCCTTCTCGCAGAAGGAGCGCCTGTCGCTGATCGCCGGCCCCTGTCAGATGGAAAGCCGCGAGCACGCCTTCATGATGGCGGGAAAGCTTGCCGAACTGTGCAAGTCGCTTGATATCGGCCTCGTCTACAAGTCGTCCTTCGACAAGGCCAACCGCACGTCGCTTTCGGGCAAGCGCGGCATTGGCCTCGACACCGCCATGGAGATCTTTGCCGATCTCAAGAAGGAGTTCGGCTTCCCGGTCCTGACCGATGTCCACACCGAGGAGCAATGCCCAGTCGTCGCCGAGACCGTCGACATCCTGCAGATCCCGGCCTTCCTGTCGCGCCAGACCGACCTTCTGGTGGCCGCTGCAAAGACCGGCCGCACCATCAACGTCAAGAAGGGCCAGTTCCTGGCGCCTTGGGACATGAAGAACGTGCTTGCCAAATTCACCGAGAGCGGCAACCCGAACGTGCTTCTGTGCGAGCGCGGCGCGTCCTTCGGCTACAACACGCTGGTTTCCGACATGCGCTCGTTGCCGATCATGGCCTCGCTCGGCGCGCCTGTCGTCTTCGACGCCACCCACTCGGTACAGCAGCCGGGCGGGCAGGGCGGTTCCACCGGCGGTCAGCGCGAATTCGTTGAAACGCTGTCGCGTGCAGCCGTTGCCGTCGGCATCGCCGGCCTGTTCGTCGAAACCCACGAGGATCCGGACAACGCGCCCTCCGATGGCCCCAACATGGTGCATCTGAAGGACATGCCGCGGCTGCTCGAAAAGCTGCTGGCCTTTGATGCCGTCGCCAAGGGCTGAGACAGCCTCGTGAAATTTTCATGAACCCCGGTGGCGCGGTTGTTTTTGCATCTTGCACGCCATTGAAATTCCCGGGCCTTCGCTTATGACAGGCCCGACCCACCACCGTCCTCAAGCAGGGAAGAGATCATGACTGCAATCATCGACATCATCGGCCGAGAAATTCTGGACAGCCGCGGCAACCCGACCGTCGAGGTCGACGTCCATCTGGAAGACGGAAGCTTCGGCCGCGCAGCCGTGCCGTCGGGTGCCTCGACCGGTGCGCATGAGGCAGTCGAGCTGCGCGATGGTGGAACGCGTTACCTCGGCAAGGGTGTCGAGCGCGCCGTCGATGCCGTCAACGGCGAGATCTTCGAGGCGATCGGTGGCCTCGACGCGGAAAACCAGATCCAGATCGACAAGACGATGATCGAGCTGGATGGCACGGCCAACAAGTCGCGCCTTGGCGCCAACGCCATCCTCGGTGTGTCGCTGGCCGTCGCCAAGGCTGCTGCAGAAGCTTCCGGCCTGCCGCTCTACCGTTACGTCGGCGGCCCGAACGCGCACGTGCTTCCGGTTCCGATGATGAACATCATCAACGGCGGCGCCCATGCCGACAACCCGATCGACTTCCAGGAGTTCATGATCGTTCCGGTCGGTGCCGAGACGATGCGTGATGCGGTCCGCATGGGTTCGGAAGTGTTCCACACCCTGAAGAAGCAGCTTGCAGCCGACGGCCACAACACCAATGTCGGCGACGAAGGCGGCTTTGCGCCGGGTCTGGCCTCCGCTCCGGCAGCGCTCGACTTCATCATGAAGTCGATTGAAAAGGCTGGCTACAAGCCGGGCGAAGACATGTTCATCGCGCTCGATTGCGCCGCGACCGAATTCTTCAAGGACGGCAAGTACGTGCTCGAAGGCGAGGGCCGCACGCTGGAGCCGGGCGCAATGGCCGAATACCTGGCGGAACTCGCCGCCAGGTACCCGATCTTCTCGATCGAAGACGGCATGGCGGAAGACGACTGGGACGGCTGGAAGGCCGTGACCGACCTCATCGGCAACAAGTGCCAGCTCGTCGGCGATGATCTGTTCGTCACCAACTCCGCGCGCCTGCGCGACGGCATCAAGATGGGTGTTGCCAACTCGATCCTCGTCAAGGTCAACCAGATCGGCTCGCTGTCGGAAACGCTCGACGCCGTCGAGACCGCGCACAAGGCACGCTACACCGCCGTCATGTCCCACCGCTCGGGCGAGACCGAGGATGCGACGATCGCCGACCTCGCGGTTGCCACAAACTGCGGCCAGATCAAGACCGGCTCGCTGGCCCGTTCCGACCGGCTCGCAAAGTACAACCAGCTGATCCGTATCGAAGAGCAGCTCGGTCTGCAGGCCAAGTACGCCGGCCGTTCGATCCTGCGCGGCTGATAGCCTCGATCGATTGCTGAAAATTAAACCCGCTCACGGCCGCCGTGAGCGGGTTTTGCTTTATCCGGCCATTCATGGTCAACGGTCGGTTAATCAATGCCCGCTAGTCTCATCTCTGTATTGCGTATCAGGGTACGGACGGGATGTGGACACGGCATCATAAGAAACGGAAACTAGGTCGGTTGGTGGTGCCGCTGATCGCGGTCGCCTTTCTCTCCTATTTCGGCTATCATTCCATTCACGGCGGCTACGGCTTGAAGGCGACGGAACAATTCGATCGCCAGATCGTTGAGCGGCAGGCACGGCTGGACGAGCTCACCAGGCAGCGTACGACCCTCGAAAGAGAGGTCCAGCTGATGAGCGACGGTTCGCTGGAGCGTGACATGCTGGATGAGAAAGCACGCCTCGCGCTCAACATGTCGCGCAGCGACGAAATCGTTATTTTCCACCGCATGACGAATTAACCGAAATTCGGTTAATTGACATTTAGCTTTTAAATTCAATAGCTTGTGCGGAATGCGAGCCATGCAAATATGGCATTGCTGTGGCGCTTTTCTTTCCCTATGGTAACCGTCAAAGGCTAACCATTGGGAGGAATGAATGGCTCCGCGAAAAAACGCGTCCGTCTCCAGCCGTAAGACCGCAGCAAAGCCGGCCAAGAAGGACTTGAGCGGCGGCACCATCGCCGAATTCACCAAGGAAGACGAACTGAAAGCCTACCGCGAAATGCTGCTCATCCGGCGTTTCGAGGAAAAGGCCGGCCAGCTCTACGGCATGGGCTTCATCGGCGGCTTCTGTCACCTCTACATCGGCCAGGAAGCTGTCGTCGTCGGCATGCAGATGGCCCTGAAAGAGGGCGATCAGGTCATCACTGCCTACCGTGACCATGGCCACATGCTGGCCTGCGGCATGAGCGCCCGTGGCGTCATGGCCGAACTCACCGGTCGTCGCAGCGGTCTTTCCAAGGGGAAGGGCGGCTCGATGCATATGTTCTCCAAGGAAAAGCACTTCTACGGCGGTCACGGCATCGTCGGCGCACAGGTGTCGCTCGGCACCGGCCTTGCCTTCGCCAACCGCTATCGCGGCAATGACAATGTCAGCGTCGCCTATTTCGGTGACGGCGCGGCCAACCAGGGTCAGGTCTACGAAAGCTTCAACATGGCGCAGCTGTGGAAGCTTCCGGTGATCTACGTGATCGAGAACAACCGCTATGCCATGGGCACCTCGGTCACCCGCGCCTCGGCGCAGACCGATTTTTCCAAGCGCGGTGTTTCCTTCGGTATCCCCGGCTTCCAGGTTGATGCCATGGACGTTCGCGCCGTCAAGGCGGCTGGCGACGAGGCTGTCGAGTATTGCCGTTCGGGCAAGGGCCCGATCATTCTCGAAATGCAGACCTACCGCTATCGCGGCCATTCCATGTCCGACCCGGCGAAATACCGCTCGAAGGACGAAGTGCAGAAGATGCGGTCGGAACACGACCCGATCGAGCAGGTGAAGGCGCGTCTGGCCGAAAAGGGTTGGGCGAGCGAGGACGAGCTGAAGCAGATCGACAAGGACGTCCGCGACATCGTCGCCGACAGCGCCGACTTTGCCCAGGCTGATCCGGAGCCGGATGCATCCGAGCTCTACACCGATATCCTGCTTTGATCCGGGGAGGTTCAAACATGCCAGTAGAAATTCTCATGCCCGCCCTTTCCCCGACGATGGAGGAAGGCACGCTCTCGAAATGGCTAAAGAACGAAGGCGACAAGGTCTCCTCCGGCGACGTCATCGCCGAGATTGAGACTGACAAGGCCACCATGGAAGTGGAAGCCGTCGACGAGGGCACGATCGGCAAGCTGCTGATCGCCGCCGGCACCGAAGGCGTCAAGGTCAACACGCCGATCGCGGTCCTGCTGCAGGACGGCGAAGGCGCTGGCGATATCGCCGCACCGAAGACTGAAGCACCGAAGGCTGCCGCCGCAAGCGAAGCACCGGCCGCCGCGGCGTACGCACCGGCACCGGTTGCCGCCCAGCCGAAGGTCGAAGTTGCCGCCGATCCGGCGATCCCGGCCGGTACCGAAATGGTGACGATGACCGTGCGCGAAGCTCTGCGCGACGCCATGGCTGAAGAAATGCGCGCCAGCGACGACGTTTTCGTCATGGGCGAGGAAGTCGCCGAATACCAGGGCGCCTACAAGATCACGCAGGGGCTGCTGCAGGAATTCGGCGCCCGTCGCGTCATCGACACGCCGATCACCGAACATGGCTTTGCCGGCGTCGGCGTTGGCGCTGCCATGACCGGCCTGCGCCCGATCGTCGAGTTCATGACCTTCAACTTCGCCATGCAGGCGATTGACCAGATCATCAACTCCGCCGCCAAGACGCTCTACATGTCCGGCGGCCAGATGGGCGCGCCGATCGTGTTCCGTGGCCCGAGCGGTGCTGCGGCCCGCGTCGCGGCCCAGCACTCGCAGTGCTATGCCGCCTGGTACAGCCACATTCCGGGTCTCAAGGTCGTCATGCCGTACACGGCTGCCGACGCCAAGGGCCTGCTGAAGGCCGCGATCCGTGACCCGAACCCGGTCATCTTCCTCGAAAACGAAATCCTCTACGGTCACTCCTTCGAAGTGCCGAAGCTTGATGATTTCGTGCTGCCGATCGGCAAGGCGCGTATCCACAAGGTCGGCAAGGACGCGACCATCGTTTCCTTCGGCATCGGCATGACCTACGCGGTCAAGGCGGTGGCGGAACTGGAAGCGCAGGGCATCGACGTCGAGCTGATCGACCTTCGCACCATCCGTCCGATGGACCTGCCGACGGTGATCGAATCCGTCAAGAAGACCGGCCGTCTGGTCACCGTCGAAGAAGGCTATCCGCAGTCTTCCGTCGGCACCGAGATCGCGACCCGCGTCATGCAGCAGGCCTTCGACTATCTCGACGCCCCGATCCTGACGATCGCCGGCAAGGATGTGCCGATGCCTTACGCCGCGAACCTCGAGAAGCTCGCGCTTCCGAACGTCGCAGAGGTCGTCGATGCGGTGAAAGCCGTTTGCTACAAATAAGGGGAGGGCCCTTCGATGCCTATCAACATCACAATGCCTGCCCTCTCTCCGACGATGGAAGAAGGCAATCTGGCCAAGTGGCTGGTCAAGGAAGGCGATAAGGTCAAGTCCGGCGATGTGATCGCCGAGATCGAAACCGACAAGGCGACGATGGAGGTCGAGGCCGTCGATGAAGGCACCGTCGCCAAGATCGTCGTTCCTGCCGGCACCGAAGGCGTCAAGGTCAATGCGCTGATCGCAGTTCTCGCAGCCGACGGCGAAGATGTTGCCGCGGCCGCCAAGGGCGGCAATGGCGCAGCGGCGCCGGCTCCGGCCGAAAAGAAGGAAGAGCCGGCCCCTGCGCCGGCTGCAGCAAGCGCTCCGGCTCCTGTCGCAGCTCAGCCGGTGGCGGCAGCTTCGCAGGCGACCAAGACGGAATCCGGCAGCCGCGTCTTCTCGTCGCCGCTCGCACGTCGTCTGGCCAAGGATGCCGGCATCGATCTTTCGGCAATCGCCGGCTCCGGCCCGCATGGCCGCGTGATCAAGAAGGATGTCGAGTCCGCTGTTGCCGGTGGCGGCGTCAAGCCGTCTGCCGCGCCAGCAGCAGGTGTTGCCGCTCCGGTTGCCGCACCGCTTGCCAAGGGCATGTCGGAAGACGCCGTTCTCAAGCTGTTCGAGCCTGGTTCCTACGAGCTGGTGCCGCATGACGGCATGCGCAAGACGATCGCCAAGCGGCTCGTCGAATCCAAGCAGACGATCCCGCACTTCTACGTCTCGGTCGACTGCGAACTCGACGCGCTCCTGGCGCTCCGGGCACAGCTCAACGCTGCATCCCCTGAAAGAGATGGCAAGCCGGTCTACAAGCTCTCGGTCAACGACATGGTGATCAAGGCGCTGGCGCTGGCGCTGCGCGACGTTCCGGATGCAAACGTGTCCTGGACCGACAGCAACATGGTCAAGCACAAGCATGCCGATGTCGGTGTGGCCGTGTCCATTCCGGGCGGCCTGATCACCCCGATCGTTCGTCAGGCGGAGCTGAAGAGCCTGTCAGCCATCTCCAACGAGATGAAGGACCTCGGCAAGCGCGCCAAGGACCGCAAGCTGAAGCCTGAGGAATATCAGGGCGGCACCACGGCGGTCTCCAACATGGGCATGATGGGCGTCAAGGACTTCGCCGCCGTCGTCAACCCGCCGCATGCCACGATCCTTGCGGTCGGTGCGGGCGAGGAACGCGTTGTCGTCAAGAACAAGCAGATGGTCATCGCCACTGTGATGACGGTCACGCTCTCGACCGACCACCGTTGCGTCGATGGCGCGCTCGGCGCCGAGCTGCTCGGAGCCTTCAAGCGCTACATCGAAAACCCGATGGGCATGCTGGTCTGATGTGGACCAGGACCGGCTTTCGGGCCGGTCCGCTCCTTGATCGCAATGCCGAAGGCGGGCCCGGACGATGAAAACAGTTCTCTGCTACGGTGACAGTCTGACATGGGGCTATGACGCGTCCGGCCCGGGCCGTCATGCGCTCGAAGACCGCTGGCCGAGCGTACTGCAAAAGGCGCTCGGGCCCGATGTTCACATTGTCGCCGAAGGGTTGAACGGACGCACGACCGCCTATGACGATCATCTCGCCGATTGCGACCGCAATGGTGGACGGATGCTGCCGAGCGTCCTGCACAGTCATGCGCCTCTCGATCTGATGGTCATTCTGCTCGGCTCCAACGACATGAAGCCGATCATTCACGGCACGGCTTTCGGTGCGGTCAAGGGCATCGAGCGCCTGGTCAATCTGGTGCGCCGTCACGATTGGCCGGTTGAAACGGCGGAAGGTCCCGAAATCCTCATCGTTTCGCCACCGCAGCTTTGCGAGACCGCAAACAGCGCATTCGCGGCGATGTTCGCTGACGGCATCGAGCAATCCGCGATGCTGGCGCCGCTCTATCGCGATCTGGCGGACGAACTGGATTGCGGGTTCTTCGATGCCGGATCGGTTGCGAGGACAACGCCGCTCGATGGCGTGCATCTGGACGCGGAAAACACCCGCGCGATCGGCCGGGGCCTCGAGCCGGTCGTCCGGATGATGCTCGGTATCTGAGATGGCCGACGACGTCACCATCAGACCGGCGGAACGAAATGAGGCGGCGGAACTCGCTGTTCTCGTCGACATCGCCTCGCACGGCTTTGCCGCCTGGCTCTGGTATGGCGCGGTTCTCGGTGGTGCGACCGATACGGCTTTCGAGCGCGGGCGCAACAAGCTGCGCGAGGATGTCGGGCCAGGAAACTGGCGTGATGCGGTCGTGGCCGACCTCGAGGATGAAATCGCAGGCCTGTCGATCGGTTACGGCATCGACGCTTCGGTGACGGAGATCGAAGCGAAACATGCCGTGCTCGAACCCTTGCTGGCACTGCAGCGGCAGGCGGCCGGTCACTGGTTCATCGATAGCCTCGGCGTCTATCGTCACCGGCGCGGCCGCGGCATCGGACGCAGACTGCTTGCACATGAAATTGCACGCGCCGGCACGGCGGCGGTGAGCCTGATCACCGAAAGCCACAATGACAGGGCGCAGGCACTCTACAGGGCAAACGGCTTCGAGGAGGCGACTCGGGCCGAGGCCGTGCCGCTCTTCGAAGGCAGCAGAAAACACGACTGGGTGCTCTTCACCCGCAAGGTCGCTTGAGACAAAGGCAGGAAACACATGGCTGAGAATTACGACGTCATCGTCATCGGTTCGGGTCCGGGGGGCTACATCGCCGCCATTCGTGCGGCACAGTTGGGCCTCAAGACCGCGGTCGTCGAGCGTGAGCATCTGGCTGGCATCTGCTCCAACTGGGGCTGCATTCCGACCAAGGCGCTGCTGCGCTCGGCCGAGGTGCTGCACTACGCCCAGCATCCGGGCAGCTACGGCATCAAGATCGAAGGCGCGGTGACACCGGACCTGAAGGCGATCGTTGCCCGCTCGCGCGGCATTGCCGAGCGCATGAACGGCGGCGTCGGCTTTCTCATGAAGAAGAACAAGGTCGACGTCATCTGGGGCGAAGCCAAGCTGACCAAGCCCGGCGAAATCATCGTCGGCAAGATGACGAAGGCGATCGTGCAGCCCCAGGCGCCGCTGCCGAAGAACACCAAGGGCGAGGGCACCTACACTGCCAAGCACATCATCATTGCCACCGGAGCCCGTCCACGGGCACTGCCTGGCATCGAGCCGGACGGCAAGCTGATCTGGACCTATTTCGAGGCGATGAAGCCTGAGGAAATGCCGAAGTCGCTGCTGGTCATGGGCTCGGGCGCCATCGGCATCGAGTTTGCCTCGTTCTACCGCACCATGGGTGTTGACGTGACCGTGGTCGAGGTCATGCCGACCGTGATGCCGGTCGAAGACGCCGAGATCTCCGGCATTGCCAAGAAGCAGTTCGAAAAACAGGGCATGAAGATCCACCTCGATGCCAAGGTGACGAAGGTCGACAAGGCTGCCAACTCGATCACCGCCCATGTCGAGATGAAGGACGGCAAGGTCGAAAAGATCACCGCCGACCGGATGATCTCCGCCGTCGGCGTTCAGGGCAACATCGAGAACCTTGGTCTCGAAACGCTGGGTATCAAGACCGACCGCGGCTGCATCGTCATCGACGGCTACGGCAAGACCAACGTTCCCGGGATCTACGCGATCGGTGACGTTGCCGGTCCGCCGATGCTCGCCCACAAGGCCGAGCACGAGGCCGTGATCTGCGTCGAGAAGATCGCCGGCCTGCCGAATGTCCACCCGATGGACAACTTGAAGATCCCGGGCTGCACCTACTGCCACCCGCAGGTCGCCTCGGTCGGCCTCACCGAAGCCAAGGCCAAGGAATTGGGCCGGGATATCCGCGTCGGCCGCTTCCCCTTCGTCGCCAACGGCAAGGCGATCGCGCTTGGCGAAGACCAGGGCTTGGTCAAGACGATCTTCGACAAGAAGACTGGCGAACTGCTGGGCGCACACATGGTCGGCGCTGAGGTGACCGAGCTCATCCAGGGCTTCGTCGTCGCGATGAACCTGGAGACGACAGAAGAAGACCTGATGCACACGATCTTCCCGCATCCGACGATCTCGGAGACGATGAAGGAGAGTGTTCTCGATGCTTATGGGCGTGCGCTGAACGCCTGATGGGACTGGCTTCCGCCGGAACTTTTGGCTCGATCCGGCATTGAGGACGCGACCTTGTCCTCAATGCACGGAGATCACCATGAGTTTGAACGGCGTCGGCATCCTGGCTGCGATCATCATCGGCGGACTGGCCGGATGGCTCGCGGAGAGGTTCATGAACAGCGACATGGGTCTGTTCATGAACATAGCGCTCGGCATCATCGGAGCGGTGGTGTTGAACTTCATTCTGGCAACCTTCGGCATGGCTTTTGCCGGCTGGCTCGCCTATCTGGTCATCGGCTTCATCGGCGCCTGCCTGCTGATAGCCATTGGCCGCGCTGTCAAACGATAGCCTGCGACACTTCGAACGCTACTGCATAATTCCTTAAATCGGAATCGATTTAAGGAATTATGCAGCGACTCAAAGTGTTACAGCGACCTTTGCGCGTCTAAATAGACGCGCGGCGCTGTAGCGGTCGGGCTGTCCGACAAAAGGTGGCCTGACATTTCCTGTCGAGCCATCTATATAGATCGAAAATGGGTCTGTCGGCACGATGCCGCAGCCGCCGCGACGAGGAAGACAGTATGGTAACGGTGTTCGATGCCGCTTCTGACCGGGCGCAACGCGTCCGCCATCCGGAAAAGGCCCACAAGCCCGACACCGAAATGCTGCGCAAGCCGGAATGGATCCGCGTCAAGGCGCCGATGTCGAAGGGTTATCAGGAGACGCGCGAACTGGTGCGTTCGCACAAGCTCGTGACGGTCTGTGAAGAAGCCGGTTGCCCGAACATCGGCGAATGCTGGGACAAGAAACACGCCACCTTCATGATCATGGGCGAAATCTGTACCCGCGCCTGCGCCTTCTGCAATGTCGCAACCGGCAAGCCGAATGCGCTCGACATGGCGGAACCCGAGAACGTCGCCAAGGCCGTCAAGCAGATGGGCCTCTCCCACGTCGTCATTACCTCCGTCGACCGTGACGACTTGGCCGACGGTGGCGCCGAACATTTCGAGAAGGTGATCTGGGCGATCCGCGCCGCGTCGCCGCTGACCACCATCGAAATCCTGACGCCTGACTTCCTGAAGAAGCCCGGCGCCCTGGAGCGCGTCGTCGCCGCCAAGCCTGATGTGTTCAACCACAACATGGAAACCGTGCCGGGCAACTATCTCACCGTCCGTCCAGGCGCCCGATACTTCCACTCCATCCGCTTGCTTCAGCGCGTCAAGGAACTCGATCCGACGATGTTCACCAAATCCGGCATCATGGTCGGTCTCGGCGAAGAGCGTAACGAAGTGCTGCAGCTGATGGACGACCTGCGCACCGCCGACGTCGATTTCATGACCATCGGCCAATACCTGCAACCGACGCGCAAGCACCATAAGGTCGAGAAGTTCGTCACACCCGAGGAATTCAAGTCCTACGAAACGGTCGCCTATACCAAGGGCTTCCTCATGGTCGCCTCGAGCCCGCTCACCCGCTCGTCGCATCACGCCGGCGACGATTTCGCCCGCCTGCGTGCGGCGCGCGAAAAGAAGCTGCTGGCTGCTGCTCAGTAGTGTCAAGGCATTTCGAAACAACAAGAACTCCGGCCCCAGCGCCGGAGTTTTCGTTTGAATGTCACTCATCGCGCGCGAAGCGCATTACCTCTCGCGTACGCGCAAAACTTGCAAATTTTTGGTCGATCGCGTAACGGCTGTTTGATTGGTGGTGAGAGCCAGCTTTTTTGACGCCTTTCGACGAGGCGAACCAAGCGCATGGATCGTTTGTGGAGAGTTTCTCGATGGACCGGCCAATAGCGTCAGGAACGGTGAACTACATCGACGATGCCATCGCTGCTGATCATATCCGCAGTGCCAGGCGCATGCTCGTGGTCGGATGCTCTGGTGGCGGAAAGTCGACGCTTTCACAAAAGCTCTGCGGGCATCTCGATCTCGCTTACATTTCGATCGATCGCGATATTTTGTGGTTGCCCGGTTGGGTACAGCGCGACCGGGCGGAGCAGCGGCAGCGCATCGTCGAGAGGATCGCCGGCGATCGCTGGATCATGGATGGCACCAACCCTTCAACCTTTGATGTCCGTGTGCCGCGAAGTGATATCGTCATCTGGGTGCGCATGCCGCGGCTTCTCTGCATCTGGGGTGTCGTCACCCGCTGGCTGAAGTATCTCGGGCGCACCCGCCCTGAGATGGCGCCGGGCTGCATCGAGAAGGTCGACTGGCAGTTCCTCGAATTCATTTGGACCTTCGAGGACAGGTTCTCGCCGCGTATCGTCGCCGGCCTTGCCCAACACGGGCCGAATGTGCCGGTTCTGCAGTTGAAATCGCGGCGCCAGATGCAGAGGCTCCTTGATCTTCTCGGCGTGCCCGCTTAACTCCCCTCTATGCCGCACTTTGAAACGAACCATGTCGTCAAGCACACGGCCGACCAGATGTTCGATCTTGTCGCCGACGTCGAACACTATCCGGAGTTCCTGCCGCTCTGCGAGGCGCTGACCGTGCGCTCACGCAAGGAGAGGGATGGCAAGATCTTGCTGTTGGCCGACATGACCGTCGGCTACAAGGCGATCCGCGAAACCTTCACGACGCAGGTCCTGCTGAACAAGGCCGAACGCATGATCGAGGTGAAGTACATCGACGGTCCGTTCAAATATCTCGACAATCGCTGGCGCTTCGAACCCTCCGGCGAGGGGCAGTCGATCGTGCATTTCTACATCGACTATGAGTTCAAGAGCCGCATTCTCGGGGCACTGATGGGCTCGATGTTCGACCGCGCTTTCCGCATGTTCTCCGACGCGTTCGAGAAGCGCGCAGACAAGATTTACGCGGTCTGAGCGACCTCTTTCAGCATCTCCAGCGCCGTTCGGATGGTTGCCAGCCGCACGGCATCGCGACCGATATCGCCATAGCGCATCTCGCGGTGGAGGGCAGTGCCGTTACGCCCCGTTGCCGACAGATGCACCAGGCCGACAGGTTTTTCCGGCGACCCGCCGCCCGGGCCGGCAATGCCGGTCACCGCGACGGCGAAGTCAGCCTCGGAGCGTGCAACCGCCCCACGCGCCATTTCGACGGCCGTCTGCCTTGAAACAGCGCCGTGGGCGGCGAGCGTTGCCGGATCGACGCCGAGCATCTGGATCTTGGCGTCGTTGGAGTAGGTGACGAAACCGCGATCGACGACGGCGGATGATCCGGAAATTTCCGTCAGTGCACCGGCAATCAGTCCGCCCGTGCAGGATTCGGCAGTTGCCACCTTGAGGCCGCGCGCGGTGAAATCGGCAATGATCTTGCTGGCCGTCGCTTGAATGTCATTCGGCCACATCGTGTGCGCCCCCTGATGTGTAGACAACGGTCGCTGTCGCGATCGCGGCGATACCCTCGTCGCGGCCGACGAAACCGAGCCGCTCGTTCGTCGTCGCCTTGACCGAACAGCGGTCGAGATCGATGCCGAGCATGTCGGCAAGGTTCTCCCGCATCGCCTGGCGATGCGGCCCGACCTTTGGGGCTTCGGCAATCAGCGAGATATCGGCATTGGTGATCGTGCCGCCGCGCTGGCGCACGATGCTTGCGGCGTGTTCGAGGAAGATGCGCGAGGGTGCACCCTTCCACTGCGGGTCGGACGGTGGGAAGTGGTCGCCGATATCGCCGGCGCCGCAGGTGGCAAGCAGCGCATCGGTGAGCGCGTGCAGGGCGACGTCGGCATCGGAATGGCCGGAGAGCTTCTTGGTATGCGGGATCAACACACCGCAAAGCGTCACGCCATCCCCTTCGACCAGCTGGTGCACGTCATAGCCATTACCGGTGCGAACGTCCGGAATCAGATGTCGCTTGAGTTTCTCGTCGGCCATGGCGATGTCCCTTTTCAGTGTGAGCTTGACGTTGTCGACCGTGCCTTCGACGAGCATCACCGGGATACCTGCCCATTCGGCGATCGAGGCGTCGTCGGTAAAATCCGTTCGTCCGCTTGTCGCGGCGGCTCTGTGGGCGTCGAGGATGGCCTTGAGATCGAAGGTCTGTGGTGTCTGCGCCGCATGGAGATGATTGCGCGAGACGGTTTCGGTCACCATGCCGGCGGCGTCGGCGCGCTTGAGCGTATCGGATACGGCAATCGCCGGCAGCACGGCGCGTGCCCCCTTTGCCAGAGCGTCAGCGCAGCGCGACAACAGGGCATGATCGGCAAAGGGGCGCACGGCGTCATGGATCATGACGTAGCGTGAGCCCGCTGCCGCTACGGCTTCCAGGCCTGCGAGAACCGATTGCTGCCGCGTCGCGCCGCCGTGAACCACGATCAACTCGCGTGCCGGCGATCGCCTGCGTGCGGCCGCCAGCAGATCCTCGTCATCGGGGTGGATGACGACCACGATCGGGCCGGCCCCCGGCCATGTCGCGAAAGTGTCAAGCGTATGGGCGATAACGGGCCTGTCGCCGATGGTGCGGTACTGCTTCGGACCTTCGGCCGAATGTCCGGCGCGTTCGCCGCGCCCCGCTGCAACGATTACGACGCCGCAGGAAAGCTGTTCTTCAGACTGCATCTTCTGTATGTGGTCCCGGATTTCGCCAATCTTCGCCGTGATGTACCGCGAAGGTCCGTGCTTTGCCAGCTGAACAGGGAAATTTGCCCGACGCTTCGAAATCGCTTGGCAAGCCAAAGAACAATGTCTAAAAATAGTGCAAGAACAACATGTGCCTGAAAGATATGCATTTGCCAGCTCCGGCCCTGTCATCGCCGCTTCGGATCGGGAATGTCGAAATCCGCAACCGGGTGGCGCTCGCCCCGATGTCTGGCGTCACGGACCTGCCGTTCCGCACCTTGGCCTGGCGCTTCGGTGCAGGGTTCGTCGTGACGGAGATGGTGGCGAGCCGCGAGCTTGTCGGCAACGCCTCGGAATCGTGGGCGAGGCTGAAGAACTCCGGCATCAAGCCGCACATCGTGCAGCTTGCCGGCCGCGAAGCGCATTGGATGGGCGAGGCGGCAAAAATCGCTGCTGCAAATGGTGCCGACATCATCGATATCAATATGGGCTGCCCGGCAAAGAAGGTGACGGGCGGCTATTCCGGCTCGGCGCTGATGCGCGATCCCGATCATGCCTTGTCGCTGGTCGAGGCGACGGTGAAGGCCGTGGATGTGCCGGTCACTCTGAAGACGCGGCTTGGCTGGGACGAAAACTCGATCAACGCCCCGCTGATCGCAAGGCGGGCACAGGAGGCCGGCGTCCAGGCGATCACCGTGCACGGCCGCACCCGTATGCAGTTCTACACCGGTAGAGCCGATTGGGACGCGATCCGCGCCGTGCGTGAGGTTGTTTCCGTGCCGCTGGTTGCCAATGGCGACGTCGCTACGGTAGCGGATGCGGAAGAGATACTAAGGCGCTCCGGGGCCGACGCCGTCATGGCCGGCCGGTCGTCTCAAGGCCGCCCCTGGCATGTCGGTGTTCTCGCCGGCGCGGCGGCACATCCCGACCAGGCGGAGATCGCCGACATTTTCGTGGAGCACTATCAGATGATGCTCGAATTCTACGGTGCCGACACGGGCCTGAGGCATGCGCGCAAGCATGTCGGCTGGTATCTCGACCGTTTCGCCCCCGATCTTGCTGGCGCAGAGAAGGGGGCGATCCTGACGTCGACTGATTCCAAATCCGTCGCCGCGCGCGCGTCCGACGCCATTCGCAGTTCGCATGTGACCTTCTCGAGCGAAGGGATCGCCGCATGACCGAGAAGCCCAATAGTCCGGAAGCCTTGGCTGCTGCCAACGGCCTGTCGATGGCGGTGCTCAACGCGATCCAGAATCCGGTGATCCTTGTCGATCAAAATGGTCTCGTCGCCTTTGCCAACTGGGAAGCCGAGTCCTTTTTCGGCGCCAGCGCCAACCACCTGGCCCGCCACGACATCAGCGCCTTCATTCCGTTCGGCAGTCCGCTTTTGACACTGATCGAGCAGGTGCGTGAGCGCAAAGCCCCGGTCAACGAGTATCGCGTCGATCTCAGCTCGCCGCGGCTGGGGGCCGACAAGCTGGTCGATCTCTATGTGGCGCCGGTGCTTTCGGAGCCCGGCTCCGTCGTGGTCGTCTTTCAGGAGCGGTCGATGGCCGACAAGATCGACCGCCAGCTGACGCATCGGGCGGCTGCGCGTTCGGTCACTGGTCTCGCTTCGATGCTGGCGCATGAGATCAAGAACCCGCTTTCCGGCATTCGAGGTGCCGCGCAATTGCTGGAGACCTCCGTCAATGACGAAGATCGGGCGCTGACCCGGCTGATCTGCGACGAGACCGACCGGATCGTCTCGCTGGTCGATCGGATGGAAGTATTCTCCGACGAGAGACCCGTCGACCGTGTGCCGCTCAATATTCACTCGGTGCTCGACCATGTGAAGGCGATCGCCAAGGCGGGCTTTGCGCGCCGGATCAAGGTGACGGAGAACTACGACCCGTCGCTTCCCTCGGTCTTTGCCAACCGCGACCAGCTCGTGCAGGTGTTTCTCAATCTCATCAAGAACGCCGCCGAGGCGATCGGTGACCGGTCGGAAGGCGAGATCATGCTGACGACCGCCTACAGGCCCGGCATCCGCCTTTCGGTCGCAGGCACCCGCGAGAAGATCTCGCTGCCGCTCGAATTCTGCGTGCACGACAACGGCCCGGGCGTTCCCTCTGACCTGCTGCCGCACCTGTTCGATCCGTTCATCACGACCAAGACCAACGGTTCGGGTCTCGGGCTGGCACTCGTCGCCAAGATCATCGGCGGGCATGGTGGCATCGTCGAATGCGACAGCCAGCAGAATCGCACGACTTTCCGCGTCCTGATGCCGGCCTCCAAGGGGCAGGCGGCGGACGAAGACGACATGCCTATGACAAAAGGAAACATTGCATGACGGGTGCCACGATCCTCGTCGCGGATGACGACGCAGCCATTCGCACCGTGCTCAATCAGGCGCTGAGCCGCGCCGGCTACGACGTTCGCATCACGTCGAACGCCGCGACGCTCTGGCGCTGGATCTCCGCCGGCGATGGTGACCTGGTTGTCACCGACGTGGTCATGCCCGACGAGAATGCCTTCGACCTGCTGCCGCGCATCAAGAAGGCGCGCCCCGATCTGCCGGTGCTTGTCATGAGCGCGCAGAACACTTTCATGACGGCAATCAAGGCGTCCGAAAAAGGCGCCTACGACTATCTGCCAAAGCCCTTCGATCTGACGGAGCTGATCGGCATTATCGGCCGGGCGCTGGCCGAACCGAAGCGCCGCCCGTCCAAGATCGACGACGATTCGCAGGATGGCATGCCGCTCGTCGGCCGCTCGGCCGCGATGCAGGAAATCTATCGGGTTCTCGCCCGCCTGATGCAGACCGATCTCACGCTGATGATCACCGGCGAATCCGGTACGGGCAAGGAGCTGGTCGCGCGCGCGCTGCACGACTACGGCAAGCGCCGCAACGGCCCCTTCGTTGCGATCAACATGGCGGCCATTCCGCGTGATCTGATCGAATCGGAACTGTTCGGCCACGAAAAGGGGGCCTTCACCGGCGCCCAGACCCGCTCGACCGGCCGTTTCGAGCAGGCCGAAGGCGGCACGCTCTTCCTCGACGAAATCGGCGACATGCCGATGGATGCACAGACGCGGCTGCTGCGTGTGCTGCAGCAGGGCGAGTATACGACGGTCGGCGGCCGCACGCCGATCCGCTCCGACGTGCGCATCGTCGCGGCAACCAACAAGGATCTGAAACAGTCGATCAACCAGGGTTTGTTCCGCGAGGATCTGTATTACCGGCTGAATGTGGTGCCGCTGCGCCTGCCGCCGCTGCGCGATCGTGCGGAAGACATTCCCGATCTCGTGCGCCACTTCGTTCAGCAGGCGGAAAAAGAGGGGCTGGACGTCAAGCGTTTCGATCAGGAGGCGCTCGAGCTGATGAAGGCGCATCCGTGGCCGGGCAACGTGCGCGAGCTTGAAAACCTCGTGCGTCGACTGACCGCGCTTTACCCGCAGGACGTCATCACGCGGGAAATCATCGAGAACGAGCTGCGCTCGGAGATCCCCGACAGCCCCATTGAAAAGACGCAAGCGCGCAGCGGTTCGCTGTCGATCTCGCAGGCGGTCGAGGAGAATATGCGGCAATATTTTGCCAGCTTCGGCGATGCGCTTCCTCCGACCGGTCTTTACGAGCGTGTGCTCGCCGAGATGGAATATCCGCTCATCCTTGCCGCGTTGACGGCGACGCGCGGAAACCAGATCAAGGCCGCCGATCTGCTCGGCCTCAACCGCAACACACTGCGCAAGAAGATCCGCGAACTGGGCGTGTCGGTCTATCGCAGCTCGCGCACGGCTTGACTTGGCCATACCCACCGTTGCATTTTCGCCACAATGCGTTGCTTGAACGTGTTATGACCGCCGAATCGAGCGGTGTTGCGCTGCCTTGCCCGGCCCTAAGGCCTGTGGCCCATGCGCAACAGCTCCGACGGACGGTCCGGTCAACACCTTGACCCGGAATGTGAGTGAGAATTGCCGGTGTCGACAGGCGCCGGTTGGGGGAATGTTTTTACATGGTGGATGCGATGGCCTTGCCGCTGGGCACAGATGACGGAGTCGCGGCGCAGGACCGCCGCGCGTCCTTTGCCCTGCCGGGGCTCATGCTGGCGATCGGCGCGCTGGTCTGCGCAACCCTGTCTCTGCTCGTTCTGCTTGGACTGACGCCGATCCGTCTGGAGCGCAACGTCTTCATCGCCTGCGCCGCGATCAACGGCCTGTTCGTGGTCGGGTTGATCTATCTCATCGTTCGCGAGATTCTCAGATTGCTGCGCGCACGCCGCAAGGGCCGCGCCGCCGCGCGGCTTCATGTGCGCATCGTGGCTCTGTTTTCGATCGTCGCCATCACGCCCGCCATTCTGGTCGCGATCTTCGCCAGCATAACGTTGGATGTCGGCCTTGACCGCTGGTTCTCACTGCGTACCCAGGCGATCGTTCGATCGTCTATCAGTGTCGCCCAGGCCTATGTGCTGGAAAATGCCAGCTATCTGCAGGGCCAGACCGTGTCGATGGCCAATGACCTCGAGCGCAATCGGCAGCTCTACAGCCTCGACCGGACCGGCTTTACCGAACTGATGACTCGACAGGCGAGAGGGCGCGGCATGCTTGGCGCTTTCCTCGTCCGGGCGGATGGCAGTGCCATTCTCCAGGCCAACATCTCGACGGAAAAGCCCTTGCCGGCCATCCCGCCGGACGCGCTGAAAAGCTCGGTTTCCGGTCAACCGACATTGATCCCGCCGGGTATTACCAACCTTGTGGGGGCCGTGATCCCACTTGACGATATTCCCGGCACCTATCTGTACACCGTCCGCAACGTCGATCCTGAAGTGATGCGTTCGCTGCGGCTGATGGAAGAAAACACCGCCGAGTACAAGACGCTGGAGGCTGGGCGTGCCTTCACGCAGATTGCCTTCGGGGTTCTCTATATCGGCTTTGCGCTGATCGTGCTGCTGGCGGCGATCTGGACGGCGATCGCGGTCGCCGACCGTATCGTTCGGCCGATCCGGCAGCTGATCGGTGCGGCCGACAGCGTTGCCTCCGGCAATCTCGACGTGGTTGTGCCGGTGCGTGCCGTCGATGGCGACGTCGGCAATCTGTCACGCACGTTCAACAAGATGGTCTCCGAGATCCGTACCCAGCAGGAGCAGATTCTGGAGGCCAAGGACGAGGTCGACCACCGGCGGCGGTTCATCGAGGCGGTGCTTTCGGGTGTCACGGCAGCCGTCATCGGCGTCGGCCACGACCGGCAGATCACCATTGCCAACTCTTCCTCGGAGGAGTTTCTGAAAAAGACCGCGCCGGACCTGCTCGGCGCCGATCTGCGCGCGGTCGCACCTGAGATCGAGGAGGTGCTGGTCGAGGCGGAAAGCCGCTACCGCAACAACTTCCGCAAGCAGATCAATATCATGCGCGGCGGAACCGAGCGCACGCTTAACGTCCAGGTGACACGCGAGGAGGGCGGCGAGGCAAACGAGTCCTACGTCATCACCATCGACGACATCACCGACCTCGTGATTGCGCAGCGGTCGACCGCCTGGGCCGATGTCGCGCGCCGTATCGCACACGAAATCAAGAACCCACTGACGCCGATCCAGCTCTCTGCCGAACGTCTGAAGCGTCGCTACGGCAAGCAGATCGATCAGGAGGACAGGATCGTCTTCGATCAATGCACCGACACGATCGTAAGGCAGGTCGAGGATATCGGTCGGATGGTCGACGAGTTCTCCGCCTTTGCCCGCATGCCGAAGCCGACGAAGGAGAAGGCGGATCTGCGCGCCATTCTGAAGGACGCCGTGTTCCTGCGCGAAATGGGCAACAACCACATCAGCTTCATTCGCGATTTCGGCGACGAGGCGCTCGAAGGCATGTTCGATGGCCGCATGCTCGGCCAGGCGTTCGGCAACATAGTGAAGAATGCGGTCGAGTCGATCGAAGCGGTGCCGACGGAGGCTGTCCGGGGCGAGCCGAAAGTGCTCGTGCGCGCCCAGCGGGATGGAGCTGCCGGCCGGTTTGTCGTCGATGTCATCGACAACGGCAAGGGCCTTCCGACCGAGAACCGGCACAGAATTTTAGAACCGTATATGACGATGCGCGAAAAGGGCACGGGCCTTGGCCTCGCGATCGTCAAGAAGATCATTGAGGACCATGGCGGACAACTGGAATTGCACGACGCACCGGCCGATTTCGATGGCGGCGTCGGAGCAATGATCCGCGTGATCCTGCCGCCTGCCGGAGAAGCCGGGGGCGAAGACACTTTGAAGGGTAAGGGTACGAGCGATGGCCGCTGACATTCTGGTTGTGGACGATGAGGAAGACATCCGCGAGATCGTTTCCGGCATCCTGTCCGACGAAGGGCACGAGACCCGCACCGCATTCGACAGCGACAGTGCGCTTGCGGCGATCAGCGACCGCGTGCCGCGACTCGTTTTTCTCGATATCTGGATGCAGGGCAGCCGCCTCGACGGCCTCGCCCTGCTTGACGAGATCAAGGGACGCCATCCCGACCTGCCTGTCGTGATGATTTCCGGACACGGCAACATCGAAACGGCCGTCAACGCCATCAAGCGCGGCGCCTATGATTTCATCGAGAAGCCGTTCAAGGCCGACCGCCTGATCCTGATCGCCGAGCGTGCACTCGAGAACTCCAAGCTGAAGCGCGAAGTCTCGGAGTTGAAGAAGAAATCGGGTGATCCGGTCGAACTGATCGGGACCTCGGTTGCCGTTTCGCAGCTCCGGCAAACCGTCGAAAAGGTGGCGCCGACCAACAGCCGCATCATGATCCAGGGACCGTCCGGTTCCGGCAAGGAGCTGGTGGCCCGGATGATCCACCGCAAGTCGACCCGCTCGACCGGCCCGTTCGTGGCGCTGAATGCCGCAGCGATCACACCCGATCGCATGGAGATTGCGCTCTTCGGCACCGAGGGCACGCCGGGGCAACCGCGTCGTACGGGTGCACTCGAAGAGGCGCATGGCGGCATCCTCTATCTCGATGAAGTCGGTGAAATGCCGCGCGAAACGCAGAACAAGATCCTACGTGTTCTTGTCGATCAGCAGTTCGAGCGGGTCGGTGGTACCAAGCGCGTCAAGGTCGATGTTCGCATCATCTCCTCGACGGCCTACAACCTCGAAAACATGATCTCAGAAGGGCTCTTTCGCGAAGATCTCTTCCACCGGCTCGCGGTCATCCCCGTGCGGGTGCCGGCGCTGGCCGAGCGCCGCGAGGATATCCCGTTTCTTGTCGACATGTTCATGCGTCAGGTCAGCGAACAGGCGGGCATCCGGCCGCGCAAGATCGGCGACGATGCGCTCGCCGTGCTACAGGCCCATGACTGGCCGGGCAACATTCGCCAGCTCCGCAACAATATCGAGCGCCTGATGATCCTTGCCCGCAGTGACGGTCCGGATACCCCGATCTCCGCCGACATGCTGCCGACCGAAGTTGGCGACACCTTGCCGAAGATCTCCGCGCAGGGTGACCAGCACATCATGACGCTGCCGCTGCGCGAGGCTCGCGAAATGTTCGAGCGCGACTATCTGATCGCTCAGATCAACCGATTCGGCGGCAACATTTCCCGCACGGCCGAATTTGTTGGCATGGAGCGTTCGGCGCTTCACCGCAAGCTGAAGTCGCTGGGCGTTTGAGCGTTAAACCTCTTCCGGCTAGCGGCCGCCTGTTCCTGGGTGATAGAACGACATGAAGGTGATCATTTGCGGTGCGGGGCAGGTCGGCTACGGCATCGCCGAACGGCTGGCTCAGGAAGACAATGACGTCTCGGTCATCGATACGTCGGCAGCGCTGATTGCCAACATCACCGAAAGCCTAGACGTGCGCGGTTATGTCGGCCATGGCGCACATCCCGATGTGCTGGCGAAGGCCGGTGCAGATCAGGCCGACATGCTGATCGCGGTCACGCTGTTCGACGAAGTCAACATCGTCGCCTGCGAGGTGGCGCATGCGATCTTCAGCGTGCCGACCAAGGTCGCCCGTATCCGCGCGCAGAACTATCTGGCGCCGGAATACGCCAACCTGTTCTCCCGCGAGAACGTCCCGATCGACGTGACCATTTCGCCCGAGATCGAAGTCGGACGATTGGTACTGCGGCGCATTTCGTTCCCCGGCGCGACGGATGTCGTGCGCTTTGCCGACGACCGTATCGCCATGGTGGCGATCGAGTGTATGGAAGATTGCCCGGTGGTCGACACGCCGCTGCAGCAGTTGAGCGAACTGTTTCCCGATCTGCAGGCAACCGTGACCGGCATCTTCCGCAACGGCAAGCTGATCGTGCCGCATTCGTCGGATCAATTGCAGACCGGCGACCTCGCCTATGTCGTCTGCGATCGCGACCATGCGCGCCGCACCCTGGCTCTGTTCGGCCACGAAGAACAGGAGGCGCGCCGCATCGTCATTCTCGGCGGCGGCAATATCGGTTACTTCGTCGCCAAGGCAATCGAGGAAAATCAGCCTAGAACCCGGGTCAAGTTGATCGAGAGCGACCGCGATCGTGCCGTGATGATGGCCGATAAGCTCAGCAACACGGTCGTCCTCAACGGTTCGGCAATGGATCAGCGTATCCTGATGCAGGCCGACGTGCAGGATGCCGACCTGGTTGTGGCGCTGACCAACAGCGACCAGATCAATATCCTCGGCAGCATGATGGCAAAACGCCTCGGCGCTAAATCGACGCTCGTCCTGATCAACGAGCCGTCCTACCAGGATTTTGCGGGGACCGCCGGCGTGGATGCCTATATCAACCCGCGCGCAGTAACGATCTCACGCGTGCTCCAACACGTGCGCAAGGGGCGCATCCGCTCGGTCTATGCCGTCCAGAAGGGGATGGCTGAAGTGATCGAAGCAGAGGCGTTGGAAACGTCGCCGCTGGTCGGCAAGGCGCTGCGCGAGCTGGATCTGCCCGACGGCATCCGCATCGGCGCACTCTACCGTGACCAGACATTCATTCGCCCGCATGGCGACACCAAGATCAAGGCCAGGGACCGCGTGGTGCTGTTTGCTGCCGCCGATGCGGTGCGCCATGTCGAGCAGCTTTTCCGCGTCAGCATTCAGTTCTTCTGAGGACAAATAAACACATGCCGAGAATTGCCTATGTCAACGGCGCCTATGTGCCGCATGCCGATGCCGCCATCCATATCGAAGATCGCGGCTACCAGTTCGCCGACGGGGTCTATGAGGTCTGCGAGATCCGTCATGGCTTCATCGTCGATCTGACCCGGCATCTCGACCGCCTGGGCCGATCCTTAAGCGAACTTCGCATCGATTGGCCGATGAGCCGTGCCGCGTTGGTCCACGTCATTCGCGAGGTGCTGCGCCGCAACCGGGTGCGAAACGGCCTGTTCTATATGCAGGTGACGCGCGGTGCCGCGCGGCGCGATCACGTGTTTCCGGCAAAAGGTACCGTGCCGACGATCGTCGTGACGGCGAAGCGCACCGACGCGGTCGTGATCGCCAGGAAGAATGCCGAAGGCATCTCGGCGATCACCGTTCCGGAGAACCGCTGGGACCGCGTTGACATCAAATCCGTCGGCCTGCTGCCGAACGTGCTTGCGCGCCAGAAGGCCAAGGAAGAGGGTGCCCATGAGGCGATCTTCGTCGACCCGGATGGCACGGTGAAGGAGGGAGCGGCGACCAATGTCTGGATCGTCGATCGGGAGGGCGTGCTGCGCACCCGGCCGGCCGATCACGGTATTCTCAGAGGCATCACCCGCACGACCCTGATGGACGTTGCAGCTCCTCTTGGAATCAGGATCGAAGAACGAGCATTCTCCGTCGACGACATGCTCGCGGCGCGCGAGGTCTTCATCACCGCCGCGACGAGCATCTGTTTTCCGGTGGTTTCCATCGACGGCAAACCGATCGGCAACGGTCATCCGGGAAGCATAGCGCAGAATATTCGCGAAGCCTTTTTCGGCGTTGCGGAAAAGACATTGATTTGATACCAAACTGACAGAGGTGTCGGGGGAAGGGTACTTGTGACGCCTCTGATTGAAAAAATAGACAAAATGCACCGGCGCGCGACGCCGGCAAATAAGAAAGAATCGGCGCGATGGCGGAACGTTCTCAGAACTTGCAGGATCTTTTTCTCAATACGGTCCGCAAACAGAAGATTTCTCTGACAATTTTTCTTATCAATGGCGTCAAATTGACGGGCGTCGTCACGTCTTTTGACAATTTCTGTGTCTTGTTGCGCCGCGATGGTCATTCGCAGCTCGTCTACAAGCACGCGATCTCGACCATCATGCCGGGCCAGCCGCTGCAGATGTTCGAGAACGAAGAAGCCGCATCCTGACGGGACGTTAGGCACATTACCAAACGGGATTCAAAGTCGTCGTCGATCATTCCGGAGCTTGAAACGCTCCGCGACGACATGCGCGCGGTCGTGATTGTGCCGGTTCTGAAAAAGACCGGCAGGCAGGCGGCTGAAACGCTCTCTGCAACGAGCACCCGCACCGACGAAAGTCGGCTGGAAGAAGCGACGGGCCTGGCACGAGCGATCGACCTGAACGTCGTTCATGGCGCCATCGTTTCGGTGGCGCAGCCAAAGCCGGGAACGCTTCTGGGCACAGGTAAGATCGAAGAGATCGGTCACATCCTCGTCGAACAGGATGCCGGCCTGGTCATCGTCGATCATCCGCTGACGCCTGTGCAGCAGCGCAACCTGGAAAAGGAATGGAACGCCAAGGTCATCGACCGGACGGGCCTGATCCTTGAAATCTTCGGGCGCCGCGCTTCCACCAAGGAAGGCACGCTGCAGGTCGATCTCGCGCATCTCAACTATCAGAAGGGCCGGCTTGTCCGCAGCTGGACCCACCTCGAGCGTCAGCGCGGCGGTGGCGGCTTCATGGGCGGCCCCGGCGAAACCCAGATCGAAGCGGACCGGCGCTTGCTGCAGGATCGCATCGTCAAGCTCGAGCGCGAGCTGGAGCAGGTCCGCCGCACGCGGCAATTGCACCGCTCCAAGCGCAAGAAGGTTCCGCATCCGATCGTGGCACTTGTCGGCTACACCAATGCCGGCAAATCGACGCTGTTCAACAGAATGACCGGAGCCGGTGTGCTGGCGGAGGACATGTTGTTTGCGACGCTCGATCCGACGTTGCGGCGACTGAAACTGCCGCATGGCCGCATGGTGATCCTGTCCGACACGGTCGGCTTCATCTCAGACCTGCCGACGCATCTTGTTGCCGCCTTCCGTGCGACGCTGGAAGAGGTACTCGAAGCCGACCTGATCCTGCACGTGCGCGATCTCTCCGATCCGGACAACCAGGCGCAGGCAAGCGACGTTCTGCGCATCCTGGCCGATCTCGGCATCGACGAGAAGGAAGCGGCGGCGCGGCTAGTCGAAGTCTGGAACAAGATCGACCGGCTCGAGCCGGAAGCGCGCGAAGCCCTGACGAACAAGGCTGCGGGCACGGCCAACACTGTGGCGGTCTCGGCGATATCAGGCGAGGGCGTCGATGTGCTGTTGGCTGAGATCGGTCGTCGCCTGTCGGGCGTATTGACCGAATGCACCGTCGTTCTTGGCGTCGACCAGTTGCAGCTTCTGCCCTGGGTCTACGAGCACGCGATCGTCGATGGTCGCGAAGATCTCGAGGACGGCACGGTCAGTCTCGATCTTCGCCTGACTGAAAACGAGGCCGTGCAACTGGAGCGGCGTCTAGGCAACGGGCCGAAGCCCATTGCGGAAGACTGGTAAGCGTTTTTAGTTTTTACCTGAGGCGCGGTTGGCGCCTCAGGCCAATTGCCGCTCGATCGCCTTGGCTGCCTGCCAGAGCTCTTCCATGCGTTCCAACGTTGCCGCATCCAGTGTCTCGCCGCTGGCTTCGAGCTCGCGTTCTATGTGGCCAAAGCGGCGGCGGAACTTCGTATTGGTGCCGCGCAGCGCCATTTCCGGATCCGTGCCGACGTGCCGGCCGATATTCACCACTGCAAAGATCAGGTCGCCGAGTTCATCGGCCACCTTCACACGGTCCTTTTCGCGCAATGCCTGGCGCAGTTCGCCGATTTCTTCCTCGATCTTGTCGAGAATAGGTTCCGGTTCAGACCAATCGAAGCCGACCTTGGCCGCTCGCTCCTGCAGCTTCAGTGCTTCGATGAGCGCCGGGAAGCTGCGCTGTATCGAGCCCAGATGACTGGCTGCGCCGTCAGACGGCAAGCCCCGCTTGGCACGTCGTGCCTGGCGCTCGGCCTTTTCGGCCTGCTTGATCTGGTCCCACTGACTTTTGACCGCTTCCGGGGTGTCGGCGTCCGAACGGGCGAAGACATGCGGGTGGCGGCGGATCATCTTGCGCGTGACGGCCTCGACGACATCGCCAAAGGCGAACTCGCCGGCCTCCTCGGCCATGCGGGCGTGAAACACGACCTGCAGCAGCAGGTCGCCCAGCTCGTCGCAAAGGTCATGCATGTCGCCGCGCTCGATTGCGTCGGCCACTTCGTAGGCTTCTTCGATCGTATAGGGCTTGATCGTTTCGAACGTCTGGACGACGTCCCACGGGCAGCCGGTTTCCGGGTGCCGCAGTGCCTCCATGATGTCGAGCAGGCCCTTGATATCGCGTGATGGTTCCATGGGATCAGTTCAACGGAATGGCGTTGTCGCTCTTGCCCGACTGGTAGCTGTCGGACAGGTGCTGATAGCGGTCGCGGATGCGCGCATCCTGGGCTGCAAGCTTCGCCTGCGTTGGCTGGTCGGCATCCTTGGCGAGCGCCGCGATCGAGGACGACTTCCAGAACGCGTTGTTCTGCGCGTAACCGCCGGGTTCAAGCAAAAACACTTCCTTCAGGATCTTCAGGTCGTGCGGAATGGAAAAGCTGTCGCGCGAATCTTCGTGGCTGAAGAAATAGTAGAAATTGTCGAAGCCCGCCCAGGTGATCGCCGACAGGCACATCGAGCAGGGCTCGTGCGTCGAAAGGAAGATCAGATCGCGCGTGTCTGGCTTTTCCGCCATCTCGTAGAAGCGCTTGAGCGTGTGCACTTCGCCATGCCAGAGCGGGTTTTCAGTCTCGTTGTTCGTCTCGGCGAGAACGAGCGAAAGGTCCGATTTGCGCAGGATCGCGGCGCCGAACACCTTGTTGCCCGCGGCGACACCCTTTTCGGTCAAGGGCAGGATATCCTGCTCGATCACGTTCAGCAGCCGTTCGGCCAGTTCGGATTGTGTCATGTCTTCAGTCTCCGGCAGATGTCTTGCGACATTTAACGGAGGTTGCCCCTGGGGCGCAATGGCTGCGGACAGTGCCATCAGCAAGCCGTTCCGGAGATATTTGCTCAAAATGCTGCACGGTCGAGCAAAACAATACGTGGCCTGAAAGCCATTGAAATTTCTGTTTCTTCAATTGCTCTGGGCGATGCGGGATATTCAGCGCAGCCTGTAGAAGGAACAGATTGCAAGAATATGTCGCAGCAGCTCTCCGTCTTTCCCGCATTCTTTCGCGTCGCGCAAAAGCGCGTGCCGATATTCGGCAATGGCGACGAGGCCTTTGCAAAGCTGCGGCTGTTGCTGAACACCGAAGCCTCGATCGTTGTCTATGCGGATGCTCCTCAGGCTGACTTCGAGACGTTCCTGCGCGAGCGGGCGATCGAAACCGTGCGTGAGGCCTTCGACCCGCAACAGCTCGAGGGCGCCGTTCTGGTGTTTGCCGCGACCGGCGATGCCGCCGAGGACCGGCAGATCGTCATTGCCGCGCGCGAGCAGAAAATCCCGGCAAACGCCGTCGATCAGCCCGATTACTGCGATTTCTTCACACCGGCGCTGGTCAATCGCGCACCGGTCGCCGTTGCGATCGGGACCGAAGGCGCTGGTCCGGTGCTTGCCCAGATGATCCGGGCGCAGATCGATCAACTGCTGTCGCCGTCGCTCGGTGTCGTTGCGTCGCTCGCCGCCGGTTATCGCGATGCCGTCGATCGTCTTGTGCCGCGCGGTGTCGCGCGCCGCCTGTTCTGGCGCCGGTTCTTCCAGGGGCCGGTGGCCGACAAGGTTGCGCTTGGCGATGTCGCCGCCGCGCGCCGCGAGGCCTCCCGTCTGCTCGATGCCGCGCACGCAGCCTCGGGCCACGTCTGGCTCGTTGGTGCCGGTCCTGGCGCCGAGGATCTGCTGACGCTGCGCGCCCAGCGCGTGATGATGGAAGCCGATGCAATCGTCTATGATGCCCTTGTACCGCAGGCGATCGTCGACATGGGCCGCCGCGATGCCGAGCGGCTTTCCGTCGGTAAGCGCAAGGGTTGCCACACGAAGTCGCAAGACGAGATCAACCAGCTTCTGGTAAGGCTCGCGGGTGAGGGCAAGCGCGTCGTTCGCCTGAAGTCCGGCGATCCGCTTGTCTACGGCCGTGCCGGCGAAGAGATGTCGGCGCTGCGCGAAGCTGATATCACCTATGAGATCGTGCCTGGCATCACCTCCGCCTTTGCCGCCGCCGCCGATTTCGAGTTGCCGCTGACCTTGCGCGGTGTCGCATCGTCGCTGGTCTTCACCACCGGCCACGATCTGACCGGCGAAGTGCTGCCGGATTGGGCGCGGCTTGCCGTTTCCGGTGCCACGATCGCCGTCTATATGGGCCGCACCGTCGCTGCTTCGGTTGCCGGTCGCCTGATGCAGGCGGGGCTGCCAGCGGAAACCACAGTGGCTGTGATCGAAAACGCCAGCCGCGCCGACCGTCGCCTGTTGCATGGCACGCTCAAGGACCTGCCGGACCTGGAGGGCCGCACCGAGCTTTCCGGACCGGTCATGGTCATCATCGGCGATGCCGTTGCCGGCGCGAATTTCGAGCGTTCCGAACCGCTGGTGGCAGGCAAGCGCGCCGTCAAGCAAACGAAGATCGAAGCTGCTCAACAGCGCAACGAACAGATTCTGAACTAAGGGAAACGTGATGGTGAACAAGGTTTTGACGGCAAATCGGCTCTCGGATGGCATATCCGTCTGGCTGGATGCCTCGGGCAACTGGGTCGAATCGCTCCAGCAGGCCTTCATTGCCCGCCATGCCGAGGCGGTCACCGCGCTGGAAGCGACAGGCAAGCTTGCCTTCGACGACAACAAGGTGGTGGACGTCAATGTCGTCGACGTCGAGGAAGTCAACGGCACGTTGCGGCCGCTGCGCATGCGTGAGCGTATCCGAGCCGAAGGCCCTTCGATCCCCTATGCCGCCGGATACAATGGGCTCGCCGGCCCGAACTTTGCTGCCTGAGGAACCGATACAACATGTACCGTTACGATGAATTCGATCATGCCTTCGTTTCCTCGCGTGTCGAGCAGTTCCGCGACCAGGTCGAGCGCCGTCTGAGCGGCGAGCTGGCCGAGGACGCATTCAAGCCGCTGCGCCTGATGAACGGCGTCTATCTGCAGCTTCATGCCTACATGCTTCGCGTTGCGATCCCCTATGGCACGCTGTCGAGCCGCCAGATGCGCATGCTTGCGCACATTGCGCGCAAGTACGATCGCGGCTACGGCCATTTCACCACGCGTCAGAATATCCAGTACAACTGGCCGCGTCTTTCCGACACGCCGGATATCCTGGAGGAACTGGCAAGCGTGGAAATGCATGCGCTGCAGACCTCGGGCAATTGCATTCGCAACGTGACGGCCGATCACTTTGCTGGTGCTGCAGCCGATGAAGTCGCAGATCCAAGACCTTATGCGGAAATCCTGAGACAGTGGTCGAGCGTTCATCCGGAATTCTCGTTCCTGCCGCGCAAGTTCAAGATTGCCGTGACCGGTGCCGAGCGCGACCGCGCCGCGATCCAGGTGCACGATATCGGTCTGCACCTGAAGAAGGATGAGAACGGCCGGATCGGCTTTGCCGTCTATGTCGGCGGCGGACAGGGCCGCACGCCGATGATCGCCAAGAAGATCCGCGACTTCCTGCCGGAAGAAGATCTTCTGTCCTACACGACGGCGATCATGCGCGTGTACAACCTGCATGGCCGCCGCGATAACAAGTACAAGGCGCGCATCAAGATCCTCGTTCACGAAACTGGTGCCGAGGAGCTTTCCCGTCAGGTCGAGGTCGAGTTCGCGGCGCTGAAGGATACGGAGCTGAAGCTTCCGGAAGCGGATATCCAGGCCATCTCCACCTATTTCGCGCCGCCGGCGCTGGAGCCGCGCGCCGAAGGCTGGGAAAGCCTGGCGCGCTGGAAGAAGACCGATCCGGAATTTTCGCGTTGGGTTCACCAGAACGTCCAGCCACACAAGCATCCGGACTACGGCATGGTCACCATCTCGCTGAAGCCGATCGGCGGCATTCCAGGTGACGCGACGGATGTGCAGATGGAAGCCGTTGCCGATATCGCCGAGGAATATGCCTTCGACGAGATCCGCGTCAGCCATGAGCAGAACCTGATCCTGCCGCATGTGGCTCTGGCCGATCTGGAGCCGATTTACCGGGCGCTCGTGGTTGCCGGCCTGGCGACCGCCAATGCCGGCCTGATCACCGACATCATTGCCTGTCCCGGGCTCGACTACTGCGCGCTTGCAAACGCGCGCTCCATTCCGGTGGCACAGGAGATCTCGACCCGTTTCGGAGCACCCGAGCGCCAGGCCGAGATTGGCGAGTTGAAGATCAAGATCTCCGGCTGCATCAATGCCTGCGGCCACCACCATGTTGGCCACATCGGTCTGCTCGGCGTCGAGAAGAAGGGTGCGGAGCTCTATCAGATCACGCTCGGCGGCTCCGGCGACGAGAACACGTCGATCGGCGAGATCATCGGTCGCGGTTTCGAACCCGAGAAGGTGACCGACGCGATCGAAACGATCGTCGATACCTATCTTGGGCTGCGCAACGACAAGTCGGAAACGTTCCTTGAGGCGTACCGTCGTGTCGGCCCGCAACCCTTCAAGGACGCGCTCTATGGCGGCAGCGCACAGGAAGCCGCTTGAGGCGCGAGGAACGAACATGACAAAAATCTGGAAAGAAACCGGCTTTGTGAGCGATGATCCATGGATCATCGAAAACGAGGAAACCAAGGCGGGTTCGAATGAGAAGGCGATACTCGGCTTCGATACGTTTCTCGCCAAGGTGACCGAGACGGACGAGGTCGGCCTGGGCGTGGTCGTCGCTCCGGCGGATGACGTTACCAAGCTGCAGCCCCATCTCGATCGCATTGCGCTGGTCGCGGTCGCATTCCCGGCCTTTAATGACGGGCGGGCTTTCAGCCATGCGTCGCTGTTGCGTGCCAGGCTTGGTTTTGCCGGCGAGGTGAGAGCGGTCGGTGATGTGCTGATCGATCAGATCCCGTTGATGCTGCGTTGCGGCATCGACAGTTTCGCGGTAACCAATGGCACGGCCTTGAAGCGTCTGAGTGAGGGCCGGCTGCCTGGCATCGCCAATCACTACCAGCCAACTGCAAAGCCCTCGCCCGACGCCAGATCCTATAGCTGGCGGCGTGTTTCCTAAGCGGTGCTGACCGCGACAGTGTGAAGCACGGCGAAATGCGCGAAAGCGACTATATTTAGAAGGGAATTCCTTCCCGTTGAGCGCGGCTTGGAATATCCGCGTATTGTTGATAGACAGGGTCATCATTTACAGGACTGTAGCCACGATGAATGCTCCGGCAAAAACGGAAGATTTCGCGATCCAGGCACCGGCAGGTGTCTTCGTTGAGACGGTGACGAGCGTCACCCACTATACGGACCGGCTCTTCCGCTTCCGCATGACCCGTCCTGCGGAGTTCCGCTTCCGCTCCGGCGAATTTGCGATGATTGGTTTGATGGTCGGCGACAAGCCGGTCTACCGTGCCTACTCAATTGCAAGCCCGGCCTGGGACGAGGAACTCGAGTTCTTCTCGATCAAGGTTCCCGATGGTCCGCTGACATCCCACCTGCAGGCGATCAAGCCTGGCGACAAGGTGCTGATGCGCAAGAAGCCGACCGGTACGCTGGTGCTTGATGCGCTGGTTCCCGGGCGCCGGCTGTACATGTTCTCGACCGGTACCGGCATTGCGCCTTTTGCCAGCCTGATCCGCGACCCCGAGACCTATGAGAAATTCGAGGAGGTCATCCTCACGCACACCTGCCGCGATGTGGCCGAGCTGAAATACGGCTTCGACCTCGTCGAGGAGATCCGCGATCACGAGTTCCTGAACGAGATCGTCGGCGACAAGCTTCGCCACTATGCGACGGTGACCCGCGAAGACTATCCGTTCAAGGGCCGTGTGACCGATCTGATGGTCAACGGCAAGTTCTTCGCAGACCTCGGCCTTCCCCCGCTCGACCCGGCCATCGACCGCGGCATGATCTGCGGTTCGACGGCGATGCTTAAGGACACCAAGGAAATTCTCGAGGCTGCGGGCCTGACTGAGGGCTCCAACAACAAGCCGGCCGAGTTTGTCATCGAGCGCGCTTTTGTCGGCTAACTGACGACAAGATACGAAACATCGTCGCAGTATTTGGAAAGGCGCATCATCGGATGCGCCTTTTTCGCATCTGTGCGACAGTCGCGGCCCATGGACGAGCCATGCTGACGTCGATATTCTGGTCACCGAGCATGGACTGGCCGACCTGCGCGGCCTTGCGCCGCGCGAGCGCGCGCCGATCATTATCGGCAACTGTTGTCACCCGGAATACCGTGAACCGCTTGCGGATTAGTTCAAGCGCGCCGTGGCAACGCGGGCGGGGCAGACGCCGCATATTCTAGAGGAAGCTTTCGACTGGCACGTGCGGCGTCTGAAGACCGGCAGCATGTTGCCCATCGCATGAGGTGTCAGTCCTGTACCAGGTAGTCCATCAGGCCCGACATTGCCACTGACGCTTGCTCGGCGTCGGCGCGGACGATGGCGTCGATCACCTCGACGTGACGGTCGACCGATCCGCGCATCCGCTCTATGGATGCAGCGGCAAACCAGATGCGCCGCGCGTGGGTCTGGAGCGGGGCCAGGGCCGCTGTCAGGAACCTGTTCGGGCAGGCCTCCTCCATCAGTTCGTCGAAGGCCTTTTCGGCGACCAGAAAGCCTTCCACGTCGCCGGCATCCGCGCATTTGCTCATCTCGGCCGCGCAATCCTTCATTGCGCGGCGCGCCTGTCGGCTGGCGTGCTCTGCGACCAAGGCGGCCGCGAGAGGCTCAAGGTTCTTGCGGGTTTGCATCACATGGGCTCGGTCCTCGGGCCTGAGGGTCGCGATCTGCAGCCCGACGCGCGGACGCACCTCCACCAGTTCCTGCCACGCGAGTTTCTGTATCGCCTCGCGCACAGGCGTTCGTCCGTGGCCGGCGAGCTCGATCAGCTGCTTTTCGGTCAGCAGCATGCCGGGCTCAAGCTTGAGCGTCACGATGAGGCGCTCGAGTGCGAGATAGGCGAGGTGGGCCTGGGAGTGAACTGGCATGCGCATCCTGTCGCTTCTGATATATCAGAAATTGCCATGGTTTGGTGCGGGCGGCAAGCAACCTGATATATCAATGACGCAAACGTGAGAGTGTATTGCGGGCGCTGTCAATCAGCTGCGATGCCGCCGTCCGTTTTGTGGCGCCTTCGGGTCTCCATCCACGTGGTTGAAGTGAGCTGCGGTTACTGCTTTGCATTGGCCGGGTGGTAGGCACCAATGCTTAGGCAAAAATAACGAACGTCAACGGCTAGAATAAAAACAGACGCACGTCCGTTTCACTTTCAAATGATATTGACGAAGAGCCAACTGCTTGCCAGTCTTTTCTAAAATAAGCCGTTGGCAATCGGCGTTGAGGGGCGCGGACGTAAGGTGGGAGCGTTTCTGGTCTGGTCGCTGGTCGTGTTCGCGGGGTTGCTTGCCGTACCGGCCGTCAGCCACACGAATGCGACGACGACGTTCTCACTGATGGCCTCGTCCATGGCTTTTGTCTGCATGGCGATCGCACAGTTCATGGCGGCGCGACCGCCCTTTATCGAGCCCCTGTTTGGCGGGCTCGATCGGGTCTATCACTTTCATCGTAAGATCGGCATCTCGGTGCTGGGTCTGATCCTCGTGCATTACTTTCTGACGCCTGATTTCAAGGGGCTGTCGTTGACGAGTGGGCTGAACCAGCTTGCCGCTTCCGCCGGAAAGTATGCCTTCTATGGGCTGAGCGCGCTGCTTGTTCTCAGCATCGTCAAGATCATACCGAAGACGAAGATCGAGATTCCCTATCACCTGTGGCGCTATACCCATCGCTTCATCGGATTGCTGTTCGTACTCGTCGCGTTCCACCAGATGTTCATCAAGCGCCCTTATGACGGGACGGCACTGCTTGCAGTCTACCTCAACGCCTTCGCCGCACTCGGCATTCTAAGCTACGCCTATACCCAGCTTCTGCCGTGGCTGAGGACGCGCAGCTATGAGGTTTTCGAAGTCACCCGGCACGATGGCGCGACCATTATCTCGGCCCGACCGATCGGACGAGCGCTGAAGGCAAAGCCCGGTCAATTCGGCTTCCTGCGTGTCCTGAAAAACGGATTGCGCGAGCCGCACCCCTTCACCATCGCCGGCATCGAGGCCGATGGCGTTGTGCGCTTCGCCATCAAGCCGCTCGGCGACTACACGCGGGCCCTGCGGGAGAAAATCGCCATAGGAGACCGATTGAAGCTCGAGGGCGGATATGGCCGGTTCAATCATCGCCGTGGCGCCAAGAAACAGATTTGGCTTGCCGGTGGTATCGGGGTCACGCCTTTCCTGGCGATGGCCCGTCATTTGCGGGGCGACGAGGGGCAGGACATCCATATGGTCTACTGCGTGCGTGACCGAAACGAGGCGATTGGCCTGGAAACCTTCGAGGCGCAGGCAGCGAAACTCGGCAATTTCAGTTTTGTGTTGCACGATTCGGCTACGGACGGGCGGTTGGACGCGGCGAAGCTTGCGGCCGGCAGCGCGATTGATCCAGGCGACGCGGATCTTTGGTTTTGCGGTCCGCCGCCCTTGCGCGAGGCGATCGTCAAAGGCTTGAAAGAACTGGGAAAGAAGCCGCGCCGGGTAGAATTCGAACAGTTTCAGTTTCGGTAAACAGACGTTTTAATGACGATCTTTTTGATTGAGGGGGTAGGGCTCATGCGCAGCCAGCGTGATATGCGAGAGAATGTCTCGCGGTGTGCCGGTATCCAGAGGAAATCTATCATAGCCGTGGCCGCGGCTCTTGCCGCCGCGATGCTCTGTCCCGGGACGGCCTCGGCGCGCGATGCTTTCGCCGACGATGCTTTCTCGACCTACAAGGCGAATGCCGAGCACGGCAAGTACATGTTCAACGCCGCCGGCTGTGGCGCCTGCCATGGATCCGGTGACAATACCGAGTTGCTGTCCGGCGGCATGGAGATGAACACCGCCATCGGAACTTTTTACGCGCCGAACATCTCGCCCCACGCCAACGGCATCGGTGGCTGGAGCAACGCCCAATTTCTCAACGCGGTGATGGTCGGTCTCGATCGCGATGGCAACAACCTCTATCCGGTCATGCCCTATACCTCCTATGGCGGCATGAAGCCGGAGGACGTGCTTGATATCAAAGCCTATGTCGAGACCTTGCCGCAGTCCGACGCCGCCTCGAAGGAACATGAGATCGCTTTTCCCTTTAGTCGTCAGACGACGATAACGCTATGGAAACGCACTCATTTCACCGTGCCGGCCTATCAGTCGCGCGAAGAGACCCAGATGGAGCGCGGCCGCTATCTGGTCGAAAATGTCGGCGGCTGCGGCGACTGTCACACGCCGCGTACGACGACCTACGGGCTTGACCTGGAAAGAGCCTATCAGGGCGAGAAGGGGCTGACTGGTGCGGTCGCACCCGATATCGGCAAGGCGAAGATGGCCGGGCTCGCGGCACCGGACGTGTTTACGACGGGTCTTATCGGCGAAGGCAAGAAGCTGTCCGGCGCACCGATCAGCGACCCCGTCATGCGGCGGATCGCCAAGGGACTTTCGGCGCTCAGCGATGATGATCGCCGCGCGATCTATGCTTTCCTGTCCGATCGCGAGGTCAAGGCGCCGGCGCCGGTTGCGCAGTCTGTGACGGCCGTGTGCAAAGAGAACACCGCCTCTGCCGTATTGTCCGGCGACAATGCGGCGCTCGCCCAACAGGCGGATGCCTTCATTGGCAAGTATTGCCGCAATTGCCACGGCGCGGGCGAAAGCAATCAAGGCAGCTATCCCGCCGGTGAACTTGCTTCGATCGCGGCCGATGCCAATTTTGTCACGCCGGGCAATGCTGCCAAATCGCGCCTTTTCACCTCGGTTACCAGCGGCCGCATGCCGCTCGGCAAGCGCCCGACGGACGAAGAGGTCAAGGTGCTCGAAGGCTGGATCAATTCGCTGAGCGAAAAGAACCTGCCGCAGACGGCGGCCGCCAAACCCGATCGATCCCGCCCGATGTTGTCCTATGATCAGTTCGTCGCGTTCGCGCTCAAGGACATCTCCAAGGTGAGCGCGCTCGATCGCCCGCACATGCGTTATTTTTCCTATCGCGACCAGTACAACGGAATGATGGGTTGCGAAGATGAGGCCACGTTCATGAAACGCATGGACGTTCTGGCGGGCGGCTTCAAGAAGCTGCTGAACTCGCTCTCCTCTGGACCGAAGCTGGTCTTGCCGGCGGAGGTGGATGGCACCAACGGTCTGCTCGTGCGGGTCGATCTGCGTGAGTTGCAATGGGAGAGCGCCGATTACGACTTCCTGATCAAGCGCTATTTCTACGGCGTCGATCCGAAGAGCGACGCGTCGCTTCAGGCGCTTTCCGACGAAACGCAGACGCAGTTGCCGATCATGCGGATTGACTGGTTCATGAGCAATGGCGCCCGTCCGGAGATCTACAACAGGTTGATGAGGTTGCCGGCGCATATCCGCGAGCTGGAAGCGCGCTTCAAGATCGATGTGGACGACAACATCAGGCGGCGCAAGGTTCTGCGCGCCGGCTTTGCGGATGGCTCGTCGGGTGTCTCGGATCACAATCGCATGCTCGAGCGGCACGACATGCCGTTTGGCGGTTACTACTGGAAGTCCTACGACTTCGGCGGCGACGTCGGCAAACAGGTGCTGAAGCGTTTCCCGCACGGACCCAAGGAATTGGGCGCGCTCGATGCTGGCCTGGTGCCGTTCGAGCACGATGGCGGCGAGATGATCTTCTCGCTGCCCAACGGCCTGCAGGGTTACTACCTGTCGACGGCGGCAGGCAAGCAGCTCGATATCGGGCCGACGACCATCGTTTCGTTCCGCGAACGGCCGATCGGCAAGGGGGTGGAAATCGTCAACGCCCGCTCCTGTTTCGACTGTCACGCAGACGGTATTCTTTCGAAACGCGACCAGTTGCGCGACCATATCGCCACCTCGACACTGTTCAGCAAGAACCAGCAGGATGTTCTGTTGGCCATGTATGTGAAACAGGAGGAACTGGATGAGGCCTACCTTAGGGATCGCCAACGCTTCGTCGAGGCCCTGCAACAACTCGGCGTGACAGAGCCGACACCGGACGGCGGACTCCAGAGCAAGCACGCACCCGGCGACGCCGAGATCGTCACCTATTTCGCCGATAAATACGAAGACGAGCTCGACTTCGATGCTCTTGCGGCGGAGTTCGACATGACGCCGCAAGAGTTTTCCGATGCGATCAAGCGGGTGACGGATACGAATGTCCTTCGTCTCGGGCTCGATTGGGTGACGACGCTGGAGGCCGGCAACACCGTGCCGCGCAACGAGGTTGAGCAGCAATATGCCTTGCTGCTGGAGCCGCTCGTCCAGCGTCGCCCGCTCGATACCGGCACGATCGTTGTTGCCGGAAGCGAGCAGCAGCCGGAAGCAAAGCCTCAATCCGTGGCCGCCGCGGTGCCCGACTACCGCAAGCAGGAAGTCGCTGGCGGCAACAAGCTTGCACTCGCATTGAAGGTGCCGACGACAACGGCCAAGGTCGGTGATGAGCTTTCGTTCGAGTTGAGCGTCAATCAGGCTTGCGAACTGCAGATCCTCTATGTCGAGGAGAACGGTAATGTCGAAGTTATCCCGGACGAGATGATCGGCAATACGACCTTGCAACCCGGAGAAAGCAGGGTGATCCCGCAGCCTGGGACCGGCACGCTGACCTTCGATACGGCAGCGCCCGCCGAAACGATGTTGGCCTTCTGCCGCGTCGGCGGGCTTGCCGATCAGAGGCTGACAGTCGAAAAGGCGCGGGAATATGTGGCTGCGTCGAAGCTGCCGCCGACGCGCGGGCTGGCAGTCAATCTCGCCAAGAAGGCGCAGGCCGACAACGGCGCCAGCAGCGTGCAGATGGTAACTTTCGAGATCAAGGACTAGCCGCCACAGATGAGGAATCGGGTGAAACGACTGATCTTTGCTTCCACGATGCTATTGCCGTTGGCGTATCCCGCTAGCGCCTGCGATGCGCTGGCGAAAGCCTCGCAGGCTCTCAACAGCGGCGATGAGGCCGGTGCGCGGGCCGCCGCCTCTGCGGAGCGAACCAAGGCGTGCTCGAGTACAGAGGCAGCGCTTACGCGGCGTGTCGCGGCGCTTGCGACCTTCAACCGTATCGCCAACGCGGTCGGTGGCGGCGCCAGGCTCGATACCTTTGACAGCGAGCTGAAAGCGGTGCGGGATGAGGTCGGCGGGCCATGGCAAATCCTCGACGCGCTCGGTGACATCGACCGGCAGCGAAAGGACTACGAAAGTGCGGCGACATTTTACCAGCAGGCGCTGGAAGATGCCGCCAACGAGGAACTGACGCCTCAGTGGATGGCGCCGGACAAGGCCTACATTCTGCGCCTCGACCGGCTGGCCTCCGAGATGCGGCTTGCCGCAGCGAAGCCTGTAAAGCTGGCGATGCGCGGCGCCTGCAAATTCTCCTATCGCGGCGTCTCGATCAGGAAGAAGGCGACACCCGTCCGCTATGTCTTCGGAACGGCCGAGTTCACGCCCGAAGGACTGCAGTCTGCCAAGGATCTTTTCGAGTGCCTGAAATCGGCAAAGCCGGAAGCGATCACCTTGATCGGACACACCGATCCGGTGGGCAGCACTGAGGCGAACAAGAAACTCTCGTTGGCACGCGCCGAAGCACTCGCGAACTATCTCGTCGATGCCGGCTACAGCGGCACATGGTCGACTGTTGGCAAAGGCGAGGAGGAGCCGTTCAAGCCGGATGATCCGAGCGCCTATGACGAAGCGATGCTGCATCAATTGGATCGCCGTGTCGAAGTTGATGTGGAGAAATAGGTGCTGCTGGGCAAGATCCTGATTTCGTGCGTTTTCTTTGGATTGCCGGTTCTGCCCGCGATGGCGGCGACATCCGCGCTCGTGGTCGGCGTCGATATCTACCCGCATGAAGTGAGCCTTGATGGGGCGGTCAAGGATGCACGCGATGTTGCTCAGGCGTTGAAGAAGGCGGGTGTCGGTACCATCCGCAAATTCATCAACGAGCAGGCGGCGAAGGGCGCGATCAGAGCCGCCTGGCTGGACCTTGTCGGCGCCGCAACGAGGGGCGACACGATTATCTTCACCTATGCCGGTCACGGCGCGCAGATGCCGGAACTCGTCGCCGGCAGCGAACCGGATGGGCTTGACGAGTTTCTTGAGCTACCGGGATTCGACCGTAGTCGCGCGGAAGAAACGGCAAAGGAGATCATCGTCGATAACGAGCTGAATGCCTGGTTCGCGGAAGCTGAGGCCAAGGGCGTCCAGGTGCTGTTGGTTTCCGACAGCTGCTATTCCGGTGGCATGAACCGATCGATCTCGGGCAAGACGCGGCTCGCGCCGACCGTGCGGGCGCAATTGCCGCCGCTGTCGCAAGAGGCGGTTTCTGGTGCGGCGCTCAAGGATGCGGATCTGTCACAAGTGACCATCCTTGCTGCATCGCTTGAGAGCCAACCGACGCCGGAGGTTGTGATTGAGGGTGTGCCGCGGGGGGCACTCAGCTGGAGTTTTTCCCGCGCGCTCGAGGGGGCTGCCGATCGTGATGGCGACGGCCTGATTTCGCGCGTCGAGCTTGAAGACTATGTCTTTTCCAACGTCAAGCTCCAGTCCGAGGCGCTGCAGGTGCCGAACTTTACGCCGCAGGTGCCGCGGTCGGACAAGGAAATTGTCCTGTCATTGCCCAGAAGCGCGACGCTTTCGGCAGACAATGGCACAGCAGCGTTCGGTCGACCGTCAAAGCTGAAACCGGCCCGAGAAATGGGCTGGGCGGGCAAGCTGGCGCTGAGCGTCGAAGGCGCCGCGCCAAAGCTCGACAATGTTGGCGGCACTGGCGTTCCCTATCGATGGGATGCCACGAGCGGCACATTCTACACGCCGAATGGCGACGTCGCGGGTGAACATGTCGCCGCCGACATGGTGCAGGGTGTGGTCGACAAATTCGTCCTTCTCGATTTCCTGAAAGTGCTTGCGACACAGAACCCTGGCAAAGTCTCGCTGACGCCGGTCAAGGACATCTATTCATCAGGCGACCGCCTGAACTTCGACGCGCCCCAGTCCGGATACGCGAACATGCTGGTGTTCAATCTCGCCAATACCGGAGAAATCCAGCTTCTCGATGCCCAGATCGAGGGCTCGGGCAGCCATGTGTTCAGACTCAGGGACCTGGAGGTGGTCAAACCTTTCGGCGCCGATCATCTTGTCGTCGTCTCGACGAACGCCCCGATCGATGCGGTGGCTGCGGCCCTGTCCAGCCCGGGTGTCGACGCATCCAAGTTTCTGCGCCTCCTCGAAGAGCGGCTGGATGGCACCGACAGTGCCGTCGCCATCCAGCCGCTCTATACGCGGGAGCGCGGGCAATGAGTGGGGACGTCCTGGCCTGGCGTTTCCTGCTGCCGCTTATGGGGCTGGGTCTCTGCTCTCCTGTCTTGGCCGCGGATCGAGCCTTGCTCATCGGGGTAGGGAATTATCAGAACCTTCCGCCAAAGCTGTTTCTGCACGGACCGAAAAACGACCTTGTTGCCATGGAAGGTCTGCTGACCGGGAGGCTCGGTTTCGATCGCTCCGCGATACGGGTGCTGAAGGACGAGCAGGCGACGCGCACGGCCATCCTGTCGTCGATCGAGGAATGGCTGGTGGCGGGCACACAACCTGGCGACCGCGCCTATCTCTACTATTCGGGCCACGGCCTTTAGGTGACGGATCAGGATGGCGACGAGGACGACGGCATGGATGAGGCGCTGGCGCCGTTCGACCTTGTCGCCAAGGCCAAGGATTGGGTGGGTGCCGTCACCGATGACGAACTCGATGCCATCCTCGAGCGCTTGAAGGGCAGGGCGGTAACCCTGGTGATCGACGCCTGTCACTCCGGTACGATCTCACGGTCGCTGTTGGACGAGGTGTCCGCCGGCATTGACGGCGCGCGCTTCCTGCCGCGCCCGGAAGCCAAACCGGTGGAGCAGGCGCTGACGCGCGGCCTGCGGATCGATCTCGGTGTCATCGATAAGCCCAGCCGCGCCAACGAGAGCGGCATCGTTGCCTGGCGCGCCAGTGCGCCCAATCAGGTTGCCTGGGACGACGTGCGACTGCCGGTCGAGAGCCGTCACGGCGTCTTTACCGCGGCCTATGTCGCCGGGCAGACGGGGGCGGCGGCGGACGCCAACGCCAACGGCCTGACCAGCAACGCCGAGCTTTTCGAATATGTCACGGCGCAATCGGCGACCTATTGCGCCTCGCAGGAGAAATGCGACACGCTTGACCCGCAACTGGAGACGAAGGCGCAGAACCTCGGCGCCAGTGCGGTCATTCCAGCACAGGCAGGTGCCGAGGCGAAGGCGCGGTACGAGCCCGCCATAGGCGATAACACCGGCCAGGCAAGCTATCAGGATGCGAACGCAGTCGATGCGATCGGCGATATCGTCGGCAAAATGGACGCTGGTGACGTGACCATTAGCATCGACCGGCCAACGTCGATGAAGACCGGTGACGTGTTCAAGCTGACGGTCGCGAGCAAGGTTGCCGGTAGCCTCATCCTGCTGGACGTCAACACGGCGGGCGCAGCGACCCAGATCTTCCCCAACGAGTTCGCACAGAAGATTACGCCGCTCAGCGCCAATGTGCCGTTGACATTGCCGGATGAGTATTACGGCTTCGACTTTGAAGCCTCAGGCAAAGGCGAGAGTGCGTTCGTTGCCTTGGTGGTCAGCGACGCCGTCGATCTGGCTGACGTCGCGCCGAAGACGCGGGGCCTCAAGGTTGAACTCAACGCGCGTGAGACTTTGAGCGAAATAGTCTCGCGGCTGCAGAAGATCTGGACTGATGACCTGGACAAACGCGGCATCCGGTGGTCGGTCGGCACCCTGCGCTACCACGTCGAATGATCGTTTTCGTGGTGGATCGGACATCAAAAAGCCCGCCTGGAAAAGCGGGCTTTCTTTTTTAGGTCCGGGCGATGCCTAGTGCAGGATCTGGCTGAGGAAGAGCTTGGTGCGCTCATGCTGCGGATTGTCGAAGAACTCGGCCGGCGAATTCTGTTCGACGATCTGGCCCTGGTCCATGAAGATCACGCGGTTGGCGACCTGGCGGGCAAAGCCCATTTCGTGGGTCACGCACAGCATGGTCATGCCTTCTTCGGCAAGGCCGACCATCGTGTCGAGCACTTCCTTGACCATTTCCGGATCGAGCGCCGAGGTCGGCTCATCGAACAGCAGGATCTTCGGCTTCATGCACAGTGAGCGGGCAATCGCCACGCGCTGCTGCTGGCCGCCCGAAAGCTGACCCGGATACTTGTTGGCCTGCTCGGGGATCTTGACGCGCTTCAGGAAGTGCATCGCGATTTCTTCGGCCTGCTTCTTCGGCATCTTGCGGACCCAGATCGGTGCAAGCGTGCAGTTTTCCAGGATCGTCAGGTGCGGGAACAGGTTGAAGTGCTGGAACACCATGCCGACTTCGCGGCGCACTTCATCGATCTTCTTCAGGTCGTTGGTGAGCTCGATGCCGTCGACGACGATCTTGCCCTTCTGATGCTCTTCCAGCCGGTTGATGCAGCGGATCATTGTCGATTTGCCGGAGCCCGACGGCCCGGCAATGACGATGCGCTCGCCTTTCATGACCTTTAGGTTGATGTCACGGAGAACGTGGAAGTCTCCGTACCATTTGTTCATTCCGCTGATTTCGACCGCGACGTCAGTTGCCGATACGGTCATCTTGGAAGCAGTGGCAGCATTGGCCATGCGATCTCCCCCTCTTATCATTTATGGCTCGTGTCCAGCACGCGTTCCATGAAGCCTGAATAGCGCGACATACCAAAGCAGAAAAGCCAGAATATGAAGCCTGCGAAAATTAGCCCGGAAATCGGTGTGACCGCCGAGGCCCAGTTGGCATCCGAGAAGTTCAGTCGGACGATGCCGAGCAGGTCGAACATGCCGATGATCGAGACCAGCGACGTATCCTTGAACAGTCCGATGAAGGTGTTGACGATGCCGGGGATCACCAGCTTCAGCGCCTGCGGCAGCACGATGAGGTTCATCTTCTGCCAATAGCTGAGGCCGAGCGAATCGGCGCCTTCATACTGCCCCTTGCCGATCGCCTGCAGACCGCCGCGCACCACCTCTGCCATATAGGCGGAGGCGAAGAACGACACGCCGATCAGTGCCCGCAGGAACTTGTCGAAGGTCACCCCCTGCGGCAGGAACAACGGCAGCATCACGCTTGCCATGAACAGAACCGTGATGAGCGGGATGCCACGCACGACTTCGATGAAAAACGTGCAGAGCATCTTGATCACCGGCATGGTCGATCGCCGGCCAAGCGCAAGCAGGATGCCGAAGGGCAGCGATACCGCGATGCCGACGAAGGACAGCACCAGCGTCACCATGAGGCCGCCCCACAGTGGCGTTTCGACGAACGGCAGTCCGAACCAGCCGCCAGGCAGCAGAACGAGCGCCAGGATCGGCAACACGCCGAGAAGCAGGATCGCGTTGATGTTCTTGTAGGGAACCTTCGGGATCAGCATCGGCGTCAGGAACAGGATGAACAGGATGCCGATAAGCGCCGGCCGCCAGCGCTCCTCGATCGGGTAGCGCCCGAAGAGGAACTGGTCGAACTTGGCATTGACGAAGGCCCAGCAGGCGCCGCTCCAGCCCTCCGGCTGCGTGCCGCCCTGTGCGACGGTCGCACAGACCCCACGCCCGCCGCCCGTCCAGGCGGCGTCGATGAAGAGCCATTGTATCGCCGGCGGCACGAGCCAGGCGAGTACAAGCAAGCTAACGATCGTAAGGACGGTATCTTTCGGCGTCGCAAAGAGGTTCTTGCGAAGCCAGTAAGCAAGACCACCCGTCTGGACGGGCGCCGGTGAGGCCTCGATCATCGAGGCACGGACGAAAGTCGCCTGGTGTGTGTTCATGATCTTACCTCTCCACCAGGGCCATGCGGGCATTGAACCAGTTCATCAGCAAGGACGTCGTCAGGCTCAGCGTCAGGTAGACGATGATCCAGATCGAAACGACCTCGATCGCTTGACCGGTCTGGTTGAGAATCGTTCCGCCGACGGCAACCAGGTCGGCGTAGCCGATGGCGATCGCCAGCGACGAGTTCTTGGTCAGGTTGAGATACTGGCTGGTGAGCGGCGGAATGATGATCCGCATTGCCTGCGGCACGACGACGAGGCGGGTTGTCAGACCGGGCCGGACGCCGAGCGCATGGGCTGCTTCGGTCTGCCCCTTGGAGACGCCGCGGATACCGGCACGAACGATCTCGGCGATGAAGGCTGCGGTATAAAAGGAAAGCGCCAGGAACAACGAGAGGAACTCCGGCCCGATGACCGAGCCGCCGGTGAGGTTGAACTTGCCGGCGACCGGCACGTCGAAGGTGATCGGCGAACCGGTCGCCAGGAAGGCGAGGAGCGGCAAGCCAATGACGAGACCGAGCACCGACCACAGCAGCGGGAAGCGTTGTCCTGTTGTTTCCTGTTTGATGCGCGCATAGCGGGCCACGAAGAAGCTGGCGATGACAGCGATCACGAACGCATAGAAGACGTACTGCGAGCCGTCGCCGAAGACCGGTTTCGGGAAGGCGATGCCGCGGTTGTTGAGGAAGATGTTGAGCGGCAGCGCGGCCGATTCCCGGGGCTGCGGAAGCACCGCCAATACGCCGCTGTACCAGAAGAAAATGACCAAAAGCGGCGGAATGTTGCGGAACACTTCGACATAGGCGAGCGACAGTTTCGCGATCAGCCAATTGTGCGAGAGCCGTCCGATGCCGACGATGAAGCCGATGATCGTTGCGGTGATGATGCCGGTCACCGCCACAAGCAGCGTATTGACGAAACCGACGACGAGGGCCCGTCCGTAGGTAGAATCGCTGGTATAGGCGATCAAGGACTGTCCGACGTCGAAACCCGCACGCCCGTTGAGGAAGCCGTAGCCGGACGCGATGTTTGCGCGCTTGAGGTTTTCGATCGTGTTGTCCGCTATCCAATAGATGACGGTCACGAGAATAACGACGGTTACGACCTGGTAAAATATCCCGCGCACTTGCGGGTCGTTGATGATCGAGCCGGAAGGTTTGCTCTTCTCAGGCGTAGTTGTGACGCCAATCGCCATGCAATGCCTCTTTCCCCTTGTCACCCTTCTGGGTGTTTTTATCGTTGGGATGGGGAAGCGGCGGACCGCTTCCCCTGTCGTGTCGGAGCGTATTAGCGGACCGGAGGAGCGTACTGAATGCCGCCCTTGCTCCACAGCGCGTTGAGGCCGCGTTCGATCTTCAGCGGGCTGCCGGCGCCAATGTTACGGTCGAAGACTTCGCCGTAGTTGCCGACTGCCTTGATGACGTTGACGGCCCATTCGTTGGTGAGGCCGAGGTCGGTGCCGATCTTGCTGTCAGCTTCTACGCCGAGGAAGCGCTGAACGTCCGGGTTGGTGGACTTCTTCATCTCTTCGACGTTTGCCTGCGTGACGCCGAACTCTTCGGCCTGGATCAGCGCGTAGTGAACCCAGCTGATGATATCGTACCACTGGTCGTCACCCTGACGGACGGCCGGACCAAGCGGCTCCTTCGAGATGATTTCCGGCAGGATCATGTGATCGTCCGGCTTGGAGAGCGTAAGACGCAGCGAATAAAGGCCGGACTGGTCGGTCGTGTAGACGTCGCAACGACCGGCGTCATAGGCCGCGTTCACTTCTTCGAGCTTTTCGAAGACGACCGGGTTGTACTGCAGGTTGTTGGACTTGAAGTAGTCGGCGAGGTTGAGTTCGGTGGTGGTGCCGGTCTGTACGCAGACGGCAGCGCCGGAGAGTTCGAGGGCCGACTTCACGTTCAGGCCCTTGCGGACCATGAAGCCCTGGCCGTCGTAATAGTTGACCGGGCGGAAGTTGAAGCCGAGAGCGGTGTCGCGGTTGATCGTCCAGGTGGTGTTACGGGCGAGGACGTCGACTTCACCGGACTGCAGGGCCGGGAAACGTTCCTTGGCCGAAGTGGGTGTGTATTTTACCTTGGTGCCATCCGCGAAGATCGCGGCGGCGATCGCCTTGCAATAATCGACGTCGAAGCCGCTCCAGTTGCCCGAAGCATCCGGTGCGGCGAAGCCGGCAAGGCCGGTGTTCACGCCGCATTGGACAAAGCCCTTGGCCTTCACGTCATCGAGTGTCGCAGCCGAAGCCGCATGTGCGCCAATCCCCATGACAGCAGCGCCAACAAGAGCTGTCAGAATTCTTCTTGCCATTTTTAGAACCTTTTTTCTGTTGTCGTTAGTTCCCGTCTGCACTGGCGCGTCTCCCAGCGCGTGCAGCCTCCGCCACCCTCCTGGAGCGAGTGCAACCTATCTCATGCTCAAAATCCATGAGGGTCAAGTGATGTTGCCGATTTTCTGATCTTGCGTGTGAAAAACCTGAAACAAGCCAGAAGTTTAGGCAGGCTTTGCAGAAAACGAGCAATTGCTGAGCGAAAATTCGTCAATGGCGGCTGCTTTCGGTCGCAAAGCGCCTTTGTCGGATTTTGCCACTTGACCCCGGTTGTAGGGCGTTCGAAGAGTTCCGGATCGGTTTTTCAACATCGGAATATTCAATGGCAGACAGCGGCAATGTGAACGGCAAGATGGGCATCAACACCCGACTGGCCCATACCGGAAACAAACCCTCCGACTATTTCGGTTTCGTCAATCCACCGGTCGTGCACGCGTCCACGGTGCTGTTCCCGAACGCCAGGACGATGGAGACCCGCGCGCAGAAATACACCTACGGCACCCGTGGTACGCCGACGACGGATGCGCTCTGCGACGCGATCAACGAGCTTGAAGGCTCCGCTGGCACGATCCTCGTTCCCACGGGGCTTGCCGCCGTCACCGTGCCGTTCCTTACCTATCTGTCCTCTGGCGATCACGCGCTCATCGTCGATTCGGTCTATTTCCCGACCCGGCATTTCTGCGACACGATGCTGAAGCGCCTCGGCGTTACCGTGGAATATTACGACCCGATGATCGGCGCTGCGATCGAAAGCCTGATTCGCCCGAACACGCGACTGGTGCACACGGAAGCTCCCGGCTCCAATACGTTCGAGATGCAGGACATCCGAGCGATCGCCGATGTTGCGCATCGCCACGGCTGCATCGTGACCATGGACAACACCTGGGCGACGCCGGTCTATTTCAAGCCGCTCGACCACGGCGTCGACGTGTCGATCCATGCTGCCACGAAATATCCCTCGGGTCATTCCGACGTGCTGCTCGGCACGGTGTCGGCCAACGCCGCCCACTGGCCGGCGCTGACGGAAGCGATGGTTACGCTCGGTGTCTGCGTCTCTCCCGATGACAGCTACCAGATCCTGCGCGGGCTGCGCACCATGGGCATCCGCCTTGAGCGGCACCAGGAAAGCGCATTGTCGCTCGCGACATGGCTGGAAGGCCGCGACGAGGTTGCGCGCGTCCTGCATCCGGCGCTGCCGAGCTTCCCCGGACACGACCTCTGGAAGCGCGATTTTACCGGTGCGAGCGGCATTTTCTCCTTCGTGCTCAAGGCGGAAGGCCCCGACCGCTTCAAAGCCAAGGCACACGCTTTCCTTGACGCGCTGTCGCTGTTCGGCCTTGGCTATTCCTGGGGCGGCTTCGAAAGCCTGGCGATTCACGTCGGCCTGTCGGATCGCAAGGTGGCATTGGCGCCGACCGAGGGCCCGGTCCTTCGCCTGCAGATCGGTCTTGAGGATGTTGCCGATATTCGCCGGGATATCGAGAAGGGGCTTGCCGCGGCAAGGGCCGTCTGACCGTTTCAGCGTTCGGGAGCGCCGTAGCCGTAGAGCCAATCGAAATCGGCTGCGAGCGCTTCCGGACCCTTCATCGACAGGACGATATTTCGCCCGAGCCGGAATGGGCCACGGGCATGATAGGCGAAGCGGTTGAAGGCGGCGCGGCGGCGCACTTGGGCGATGCGCGGCCGGCGTATGGTCTCGAAGGCTTTCAGGGCTTCGCCGATATCGTTTGTGCCGCCGAGGCAGGCAGCAAGCTCGTATGCATCCTCGATCGCCATGGCAGCACCTTGCGCCGCAAACGGCGTCATCGCATGGGCGGCGTCGCCGATCAGAACAGTCTTTCGCCCATCCTGCCAGGCGCCGTCGGTCACCGTGCAAAGCGGCCAATAGGTCGGGGCATCGGCTTTTTTCAGCAGCGCCTGCACGTCGCCGTTCCAGCCGGAAAAGGCTTCGAGATAGTCGCGACGCCGGCCTTCGGAATCCTTGCCGACCCAGACGCCGTCGGTTTCCTTGCCCTCGATGATAGCAACCAGGTTGAAGCCGTCGATCTCCCGTAAGGGGTAGGCGACCAGATGCGCCCGCGCGCCAAGAAAGGCGGTCACGCAATCCGGTTGAAGAAGGCTGGCGGCGGCATCGCGCGTGACCGTCATGCGCCAGGCGACGTTGCCAGAAAACTGGACGGTGCCGGCACCCGCAATGGCGGTGCGCAGGCGCGACCAGATGCCATCGGCGCCGATGATCAGCGCCGGCTCTCGCTTGGTGATGGAGGCGATCGCCTGTTGGGCCTCTCCATCGATGCGGTGTCCGAGATGAACGCGGCAGCGCGGCTCGGCCATGACGGCGGCAGAAAGGATTCTTTGAAGGCTTGCCCGATGCAGCACGCCATAGGGCGCGCGCCAGCGGTCCCGGGCAAAACGTCCTGAGGGAACGCGTGCAAGTGAACGAAGGGATTTTCCATCGACAAGCGTGATGGCATCAGGCTCGGTCCACACGGCTTCAAGCGCGTCGAGAAGACCGAGTTCGCCGAGGATGCGCGATGCATTCGGAGACAGCTGAAGCCCGGCCCCGACCTCGGTCAGAACGGCCGCCTGTTCGATAATGTCGACGTTGAAGCCGCGATGCGCGAGGCACAGCGCCGCCGTGAGCCCGCCGACGCCGGCACCGACGATCGCGACCGCTTTCGACATCCGCGTGGGGATCAGGCTGCCTGAAAGGTGAAGAGACAGCCCGGCGGGTTGGTTTCGGTCGCCTTCAGCTTCGGATTGTAGCGATAGAGCGTCGAGCAGTAGGAGCAGACTTTTTCGTTGTCGTCGCCCATGTCGATGAAGATGTGCGGATGGTCGTAGGGAACGGACGCGCCGGTGCACATGAATTCCTTGACGCCGATCTCGATTGCCTGGTGTCCGCCGTCATTCTGGAAATGGGGGATGCTGTGGCCGGCCATGTCATGCTCCGATGTATGCAAGTCTTTGAGGGTCGAATTTGCCGGCACCATAGTGAGCTTTGTTGCAAAAGTGTAGCGGCAAACACGTCGCACCTGTGGTTTTTGCCGGCTCGGGGTTTCCCTGATCGGGGTGACAAATTAGGTTGCGGCAAACCGATACCGCCTCAAGGACTAGAATGATGGATCTCAATCCGCCGCCGTTTTCGCACTTCACGCATGAAGGGCTGGATATCGCCTTCTTCGATGAGGGCGATCCTTCCGGTGCGCCGATCCTGCTTATTCACGGCTTTGCTTCGAGCGCCAATGTCAATTGGGTTTTTCCCGGTTGGCTGAAGACGCTTGGCGATGCCGGATACCGGGTGATCGCATTCGACAACCGCGGCCATGGGAAAAGCAGCAAGCCTTATGATCCGGCCCTCTACCATCCCCAGCAGATGGCCGGCGACGCGGTTGCGTTGCTCGGGCATCTCCGCATCGCCGAGGCGCATGTGATGGGCTACTCGATGGGCGCACGCATCTCCGCATTCCTGGCGTTGGCCCATCCCGACCGCGTGCGCTCGGTGGTGTTCGGTGGCCTCGGTATCGGCATGGTAACCGGGGTCGGGGATTGGGACCCGATCGCCGACGCGCTCGCGGCGCCGTCGCTCGACGTGGTGACGCATGCGCGCGGCCGCATGTTCCGCGCCTTTGCCGACCAGACCAAGAGCGATCGCCAGGCACTGGCCGCCTGCATATCGACGTCCCGCGACCTTCTGACCGCCGAGGACATGGGTCGCATCGACATTCCGGCATTGATCGGCGTCGGCACCAAGGACGATATCGCCGGCTCGCCGCAAGAGCTTGCGGACCTGATGCCGGACGCCCGCGCGCTTGATATTCCGGGCAGGGACCATATGCTTGCGGTCGGTGACCGGGTGTTCAAGAAGGCCGTACTCGAGTTCCTCGAAGAGGTGGGGTGAGCGTAGGTGTGTCTGCGACCTTTGGTCGAACTGGGGTCAGGCCATTTATGTCTCGCCGGATTTCCCCTATATTGACGGCATAGACCGATTGAGAAGGAGTGCGACGATGGTCGCGACCACCGAACTTCGTCAGACGGAATCCCTCAAGCTGATGGATCCGATCTGGAGCAGCCTGCGCGAGGAGGCCCGCCTTGCCGCCGAGCAGGATCCGATGCTTGCCGCCTTCCTCTACTCTACGGTCGTCAACCAGCACTCGCTGGAAGAAAGTGTCATCTACCGCATCTGCGAGCGCCTCGATCATCCCGATCTGCAGGCGAACCTGCTGCGGCAGACATTTGCCGAAATGCTGGAGGATTGGCCGGAATGGGGCACGATCCTGCGTGTCGATATCCAGGCGGTCTACGATCGTGACCCGGCCTGCACCCGATTCCTCGAGCCCGTGCTTTACTTCAAGGGCTTCCACGCGATCCAGACGCATCGTCTCGCCCATTGGCTTTTGAAGCGCGGCCGCCGGGATTTCGCGTTTTATCTGCAGAGCAGGGCATCCAGCGTCTACCAGACCGATATCAATCCGGCGGCTCGGATCGGCCGCGGCATCTTCCTCGATCACGCCACCGGCCTGGTCGTCGGCGAGACCGCTGTCATCGGAGACAACGTTTCGATCCTGCATGGCGTGACGCTTGGCGGCACCGGCAAGGAAGGCAGCGACCGTCATCCGAAGATCGCTGACGGCGTGCTGATCGGCGCGGGCGCCAAGATTCTCGGCAATATTCACATCGGCCACTGCTCGCGCATTGCCGCCGGCTCGGTCGTCCTGAAGCCGGTGCCGCCGAAAACGACGGTTGCCGGCGTTCCGGCCAAGGTCGTCGGCGAAGCCGGGTGTTCCGAACCGTCGCGCCAGATGGACCAGATCCTGACCAGCTTCGAAATCTGAACCATCGGGAACCGGTGCGTAGCCGCTTTCGAGGGGTTTACACCCGCCAATGCAGCGTGCGAGAAGCGCCGCACATCAAAAACGGCTACGGAGAAGACATTTGAAGCCCGAAGAAATCCGCAAGCTTGAAGCCTACCTCAAGCGCACGTTCAACCAGTCGATGGTCGTCAAGGCTCGCCCGAAGAAGGACGAGTCGGCTGAAGTCTATCTCGGTGACGAATTCCTCGGCGTCGTCTTCCGCGACGAAGAAGATGGCGAACTGTCCTACAACTTCTCCATGGCGATCCTCGACATCGACCTCTAAGTCGCTGATCGACCGATTTCGGATGACCCGGTGGCGAGCAATCGCGCCGGGTTTTTCTATGCTTTCACGTTTTTCAGAGCGCAAAGCCGAAGAAATTTGAGCGTCGGCGGCGTTTTTTCATCAAGCTGTTGCAAGTACAGTGTTTTATTGCGCTGCACGCTCGACTTGACTTTTTGTGCAGTGCACATAAACTGAAGCCTCCAGATCAGGCCGTCACTAAGGAGACACCCGATGTTCAACTTCGATGATGCAAACAAGAAAAGCAAGGAAGCCATTGACGTGGCTGTGAAAAGCTATTCCGCTTGGACCAAGGGCCTTCAGGCCATTGCGACCGAGGCTGCCGATTTTTCCAAGAAGTCCTTCGAAGACAGCGTTGCGCACGTGGAGAAGCTCTCCAGCGCCAAGAGCATCGAGACGGCTTTCGAACTGCAGACCAACTTCCTGAAGTCGAGCTGCGAGGGCTTCTTCGCCGAGGCGACGAAGATCGGCGAGATGTATGCCGACCTCGCCAAGGATGCCTACAAGCCGTACGAGGCGCCGGTTGCCAAGGCAACCGCAGCGGTCAAGGCCGCCGCTGCCGCCTAAATCCACGGATCACTGCCGTCATTGAAAGGCCGGTCGCCGATACTGCGACCGGCCTTTTTGCTGTTTTGGACACTTCGCGGTGGATCGAAGAAAGTTGATCAATCTTATGCTTCTCCGTGCGATTATGATTGCAGTGCGTTGGTTCGGTCTTAAAATCTAGAAACGAACCATTAGATAAAGGGCAAGCACGCTGCGGCCACATCAGATGGATCCGCGGCTTGTACTAAGGAAAAGACACGAATGATCGCCACGCCGGTCCGGATGCAGCAAGGAAGCGACGACGAAGGAGGCGGCAGCAATCGCAGCACCTCCGTCATCACGCGCACCAAGCCGAAGACCAAGAAGCCGAGTTTGTATCGCGTTCTGCTTTTGAATGACGATTACACACCAATGGAGTTTGTCATCCACATTCTGGAACGTTTTTTTCAGAAGAATCCGGAAGAGGCGACTCGCATCATGCTCCACGTTCACAATCACGGTGTGGGGGAGTGCGGCGTCTTTACGTACGAAGTCGCCGAAACGAAGGTGACGCAGGTGATGGATTTCGCCCGCCAGCATCAGCATCCGTTGCAATGCGTCATGGAAAAGAAATGAGGAACTAACGTGCCAACATTTTCGCCCAGCCTCGAAAAGGCGCTGCACCAGGCACTGACTTTTGCCAACGAGCGCCACCACGAATATGCGACGCTTGAGCATCTGCTTTTGGCATTGATCGACGATGCCGATGCAGCGGCCGTGATGGGCGCGTGCAACGTCAATCTCGAGACGCTGCGCAAGACCGTGACAGACTATGTCGACAACGAACTGTCGAACCTGATCACCGGCTATGACGAGGATTCCAAGCCGACCGCCGGTTTCCAGCGTGTCATCCAGCGGGCCGTCATTCATGTTCAATCGTCTGGACGAGAGGAAGTGACGGGGGCAAACGTGCTCGTTGCGATCTTCGCTGAGCGCGAGAGCCATGCAGCCTATTTCCTGCAAGAGCAGGAGATGACGCGCTACGACGCGGTCAACTTCATCTCGCATGGTATCGGCAAACGTCCGGGAAGCTCCGAGGCACGTCCGGTGCGCGGGGCCGAGGAACACGAATCCGAGCAGAAGCCTGCACGCGAAAACGAGGAGGCGAGCGCCAAGAAGCAGCAGGATGCCCTGACGGCCTATTGCATCAACCTCAACGAAAAGGCGAAATCCGGCAAGATCGACCCGCTGATCGGCCGCCACGCCGAGGTCAATCGCACGATCCAGATTCTCTGCCGTCGCTCGAAGAACAATCCGCTCTATGTCGGCGACCCTGGCGTTGGCAAGACGGCGATCGCCGAGGGCCTTGCCAAGCGTATCATCGAAAAGAAGGTGCCGGAGGCGCTCCAGGACGCGACGATCTTCTCGCTCGACATGGGCACGCTGCTGGCCGGAACGCGTTATCGCGGCGATTTCGAAGAGCGCCTGAAGCAGGTCGTCAAGGAGCTTGAGGATTACCCGGGTGCGGTGCTGTTCATCGATGAAATCCATACGGTCATCGGTGCTGGTGCCACCTCTGGCGGCGCGATGGACGCGTCGAACCTGTTGAAGCCGGCGCTTTCGTCCGGCGCGATCCGCTGCATCGGGTCGACCACCTACAAGGAATACCGGCAGTTCTTCGAGAAGGACCGCGCGCTGGTGCGTCGCTTCCAGAAGATCGACGTCAACGAGCCGACGATCGCCGATACGATCGAGATCATGAAGGGTCTGAAGCCGTACTTCGAGGACTATCATCATCTGAAATACTCGAACGAGGCCATCAAGGCAGCGGTCGAGCTTTCGGCCCGCTACATCAACGACCGCAAGCTGCCGGACAAGGCGATCGACGTGATCGACGAATCCGGTGCGGCCCAGATGCTGCTGCCGGTCGGCAAGCGCCGCAAACTGATTACCGAGCGGGAGATCGAAGCGACCATCGCGACAATGGCCCGCATTCCGCCGAAGACCGTCTCCAAGGACGACGAAGCGGTGCTGGCCAACCTCGAGAAGGAACTGCGTTCCGTCGTCTACGGCCAGGATCTGGCGATTGAGGCGCTCGCCTCGTCGATCAAGCTTGCCCGCGCGGGGTTGCGCGAACCGAACAAGCCGATCGGTTGCTACGTCTTCTCGGGCCCGACGGGCGTCGGCAAGACCGAAGTTGCCAAGCAGCTTGCAACGTCTCTCGGCGTTGAGCTTCTGCGTTTCGACATGTCGGAATACATGGAGCGGCACACGGTATCGCGGCTGCTCGGTGCACCTCCCGGCTATGTCGGCTTCGACCAGGGCGGTCTTCTGACCGATGGCGTCGACCAGCATCCGCATTGCGTGCTGTTGCTCGACGAAATCGAGAAGGCGCATCCGGACCTGTTCAACATTCTGCTGCAGGTCATGGACCATGGGTCGCTCACGGACCACAACGGCAAGAAGATCGACTTCCGCAACGTCATCCTGATCATGACGACCAATGCGGGCGCTTCGGAAATGGCAAGGGCTGCGATCGGCTTCGGCTCGTCCAAGCGCACCGGCGAGGACGAGGAAGCGCTGAACCGCCTGTTCACGCCGGAGTTCCGCAACCGTCTCGATGCGGTCATCCCGTTCGCATCGCTGCCGACACCGGTCATCCATCAGGTCGTGCAGAAGTTCGTCATGCAGCTCGAGACTCAGCTCGCCGAACGCAACGTCACGTTCGACCTGGCGCCTGACGCCATCGCCTGGCTTGCCGAGAAAGGCTACGACGAGAAGATGGGTGCGCGGCCGCTCGCCCGCGTCATCCAGGAGCACATCAAGAAGCCGCTTGCCGACGAAATTCTGTTCGGCAAGTTGAAGAAGGGTGGCGTACTGCGCGTGACGATCGGCACGAAGGCCGACGGAACCAAGGGGCTGCTGCTTGATGCCGTGCCGGAAACGGCGCCGATCAAGCCGAAGGCAGAAGTGACCCGCCCGGCGATGAAGAATGCCAAGCCGAAGAAGGCCGAGGAAAAGGAAGCCGTCGGGGCTGAACCCGCACCGAAGGCCAAGCCGAAGAAGACAGCAGCCAAGTCGTCCTCGGACGCCGAAGGCAAGGTTGCCAGCGAGGCGAGCCCGCGAAAAGGCAAGACGGTGCCGAAGGTGCCACGCAAGAAATAGTCCGACCGGACACGATGTTTGGCGCTGCCGGATGGACCCATCCGGCAGCGTTTCTCTGAATGAAAGCAATTCCGGAACGGCTGATGAAGAGTGATGAAAACGACCAGTCGTCGGTTGTCTGGTTTCTAACCGGCATGCGTGGCCTGTTCAGCCTCCCGGCCTTTATCCTGATGCTGTCCTTCGTTGGCTTCTGCTCCCTGACCGCTCAGGCTGGAATTCCACCGCTGCAGGTCGTCTTCATGACCGGCATGGTTTGGGCGCTGCCGGCGAAGGTCATTCTCGTCAGCTCGATGATGAGCGGTGCAAGCCTGGCGGCGGCCTTCCTGGCCGTGTCGCTCTCGTCCGTCCGCCTGATGCCGATGGTTGCGGCGCTCATTCCCGAATTGCGCACGTCGAGGACGCCGACATGGCTCCTGTTGTTTCTGTCGCATTTCGTCGCGATCACGGCCTGGGTTTTCGCGATGGAGAAGGTGCAGGCGGTGCCGCGCGACAAGCGTGTTGCCTTCTTCGCCGGCTTCGGCATCACGCTTGTGGTGGCCAATATGGTGCTGGTCGCCATCGTCTATCATTTCGTCGCTAATTTTCCGCCGATCGTCGCTAGCTGTCTGTTCTTCCTGACGCCGATCTATTTCCTGGCCTCGATCTGGCACTCGGCGCGCCATCCGGTCGTCTATATCGCGCTGCTGTTCGGTCTCTTGGCCGGCCCATTGTTCTATTGGCTCGCCCCTGAATTCGACATTCTGCTGGCGGGTGTCGGTGGTGGCACGCTGGCCTGGGCGGTCGAACGGCTGTGGCGCCGCCGCCGGGAGATCGGCGCATGACTTGGCATGACGGCTGGTGGGCCTATGCGTTCATTGCGATCGCCGGCTGGCTTGCGACCGACATCTGGCGCTGGTTGGGCGTGATCGCCGGGAACCGGTTGCGCGATGATTCCGAGGCGCTGAACTGGGTCAGGGCAGTGGCGACTGCGCTTGTCGCAGCCGTCATCGCCAAGCTCATTCTCTACCCAACAGGCGTTCTCGAGCAGTCGCCGCTGTGGCTGCGCCTGGGAGCCGTCGCGATTGGGGCGGCGGCATTCTTCCTGCTCGGTCGCAAACCGGCAATCGGGATAGCGACAACGATCGCAACGTTGGCCGCCGGGCTATGGTGGTTGGGTTTTTAGAGACGCAATGCGCAGCCGGTGACAGCTGTTAACGCGGCCGTCAGATTTGCATCTAAAGCGCCTGGCGCACTTTTTCGGCGTTGGCGGCCAGCACCGCACCATCTTCCATCGTGCCGGAATGCGGTTTCAGCGGAACGCCGTGGCGCCGCGGGATGACGTGGAAGTGCAGGTGGAAGACGGACTGGCCGGCAGGTGCCTCGTTGAACTGCATGATCGTTACCCCGTCGGCGTCGAAGGCGTCTTTGGCGGCAACGGCAATTTTCTGAACGGCGGTGATCAGTGCCGGCAGGCTTGCTGTGTCGGCGTCCAGCAAGTTGCGGGAGGGGGTCTTGGGGACCACGAGGATGTGGCCTTCGGCTTGCGGCATCACGTCCATGAAGGCGATGGTTGCATCGTCCTCGTAGACCCGGTGCGACGGGATCTCGCCCCGCAGGATTTTCGCGAAGATATTGTTGGTGTCGTAAACGCTCATTGTTTTTCCTCGTAGATTGGATCCGGCCAGCGCTGGAGAGCGGTTCAGTCGTCCTGGCGCTCACCTTTGCGGAAAGGACCGTGCTCTGCAAGAAACTCGGCGGTTTCCTCCACGTCCCTGCGCTCGCGAGCGAGATAGTCCGAGACCGCACGGGCGAGACCGGGATGGCTGATGTAGTGGGCCGAATGGGTCGTTACCGGCATGTAGCCGCGGGCGAGCTTGTGCTCGCCCTGCGCACCGGCTTCCACGCGCTTGAGGCCCTTCGCGATGGCGAAATCGATGGCCTGGTGATAGCAGACTTCGAAGTGCAGGAAAGGGTGGTCCTCGATGCAGCCCCAGTGGCGGCCATAAAGCGCGTCGCCGCCGATGAAGTTGATCGCGCCGGCGATATAGCGGCCGTTGCGCCGTGCCATCACCAGAACGATGTCGTCCGCCATGCGCTCGCCGATCAGCGAATAAAAGGCGCGAGTGAGATAGGGGCGCCCCCACTTGCGGCTGCCGGTGTCCATGTAGAACCCGAAGAATTGATCCCAGATCGCTTCCGTCAGATCGCTGCCGGTCAACCAGTCGATCGTGATGTCGTTTTCGAGTGCGGTGCGGCGCTCTTTCTTCAGAGCCTTGCGCTTTCGGGATGCCAGCGTCTCAAGGAAATCGCTATGGGATCCGTAACCTTCATTCAGGAAATGGAACTGCTGGTCGGTGCGATGCAGAAAGCCGGCCCGTTCGAAAACCGGCATTTCCGATTCCCGCACGAAGGTTACATGCGCAGATGAGGCATCGTGCCGTCGTGTTAGCTCCTTCAGGCCCGCCGCAAGCCCATCCTGCACGGGCGAGCCGTCTTGGCCCGTAACCGTCAGGAGCCGCGGCCCGGTTACGGGCGTGAAGGGAATGGAGCCTTGAAGTTTGGGATAATAGCGGCCGCCGGCACGCTCGAACGCATCCGCCCAGCCATGATCGAAGACATATTCGCCCTGGCTGTGGCTCTTGAGATAGCAGACGAGCGCGCCCTGAAGCTGGCCATCGGCGCTTTCCATCAGCAGGTGTTGGCCGAGCCAGCCGGTCTTGGCGGTGGCTGAGCCCGATTCCTCCAGCGCCGAGAGATAGGCATGCGAGACGAACGGGTTATAGGCGGAGCCCCGTTTCCCCTTCGCCGCGCCGGAAAGCATGTTCCAGCGCGCCGCCGGTATCTCGGAGAAGGATTGCGCTATGCGGATGGTGACGGCGTCGGACATGAGCTCAGGAAATCAATGCCTCCCGCGGGTCGAAACCCTCGAAGGTCATCTGGTCGGCATGGGTGTAGGTGTATTCTTCGGCCTGCCTGTCGCGAACGGTCCAGGTGATGATCGTACGGCCGAGCGTCCGTTCCTTGGTAATGAACGAGTTCGGCAGATGGCCGTAGTGGTAGGAGATGAAGTCGAGGCCGAGTTGCATGGCCTCCTCGTGCACGAAGAAAGTTTCCGGCCTTGCACCCTCGGCGGTCAGCCCGAGCGGGTAGGGCGCATCGAGCGCTTTCAGGTCCTTGAGCAGCCAATGGTCGAAGCTCATCAGGGCGACATGGCCCTTGTAGTCTTCGAGCGTTTCCAGGACCGCTGCGGCAAATCCCTCGTCGTCGTCCTTGCGTCCCTTGAGTTCGATGACGAGCGGCACCCGCCCTTTGACGAGCCGTAGCATCTGCGACAGCGTCGGAACCTTGTCCTTCGTCCCGCCGATGGACATCAGGCCGAGTTCGCCGGCGGTTCTCGATCGCACGTCACCCTTGATGCCGCACAACCGTTCTGTATCGTCGTCGTGAAAGACCACCGGCACGCTGTCGGCGGTGTATTGCAGATCGCATTCGATCGCAAAGCCGGCATCGAGCGCGCGGGAAAACGCCGAAAGTGTATTTTCCCACACCTGCTTGTTCATGTCGTGATAGCCGCGATGGGCGATCGGCTGAGCCTTCAGCCAGGAAATATCCGTCATGCCCGGCACCCGATCAAGCGATCTCGATGACCGCGTCGATCTCGACGGCGGCATTGAAGGGCAGGGCGGCCATGCCGACGGCAGCGCGCGCGTGCTTGCCGGCGTCACCAAGGACGTTGGCCAGAAGGTTGGAGGCACCATTGAGCACGAGGTGCTGTTCAATGAATTCGGGCGTGGAGGCGACGAAGCCGTTGATCTTGACCAGCCGGCGAATACGGCCGAGGTCGCCGCCAAGCGCGGATTTGGCCTGTGCGAGAATATTGATGGCGCAGAGTTCGGCGGCGCGCTGGGCGCCCGCGACGTCAACGTCCTTGCCCACATGCCCGGTGACGGCGATCTTTCCGCCTTCCATCGGCAGCTGTCCGGAGATGTAGAGCATCGAGCCGCTGATGACGTAGGGCACGTAGTTCGCCGCCGGGGCTGCTGCCTGGGGAAGGGTGACGCCGAGGTCCTTGAGGCGCGTTTCGATCTCTGCGGACATGGAAAGCTCCGTTGTTGTCTTTTGTGTTAAAATCCGGCATTCAGACCGGATCGCTGCGGGGCGCTGGCATTTAAATGTGGTGACGCCTCGCTTCTGCCGAAAGCTTGTTTATAGCATTGCCGGCGAGTCCAACAGGAGGAAACGGATGTTTCGTAAAGGCTTCGGTCTCGCAAGTTTGGGCAGCGCCTGCTTCGCTGTTATGACGGTTGCGGGCATCGATGCGGCAAGCGCAAGTGTCCTCGTGCCGCATCGAGCCGTCTACGATCTCGAGCTCAAGGATGCTTCCGACCGCTCGGGCATTTCCGGCATGTACGGCCGCATGGTCTACGAGTTCAACGGATCGGCTTGCGAGGGATATACGGTCAGCTTCCGCTTCGTGACGCAGGTTAATACCGGCGAAGAGACGCGCATGACCGACCAGCAGACAACCACCTACGAGGATCTGAAGACGGGCAACTTCCGTTTTCTGACCCGCTCCTTCACCGACGAAAAACTCGACAAGGAAGTGCGCGGCACGGCCCATGACGACAAGACCGGCGTCAAGGTCGAGCTGACTGCGCCGGACAAGCGTGAGGTCGAGCTGGCGGCAAGCCGGTTTCCGACCGAGCACATGGTCGAAGTCATCGATCGCGCCAAGAAAGGTGAGAGCTTCTTCGAGGCACGGATCTTCGATGGCTCCGATTCGGGTGACAAGACGCTGATCACCTCGACCTTCGTCGGCAAGTCGCGCAAGCCGACGCCCGATGAGCCGGATGCGGGCAAGGCCGGCAAGCTCGGCGCCGAGAATTATTGGCCGGTCACCATCTCCTACTTCAACGACGACAAGGGTGGCGACGCGCTGCCGATCTATCGCATGTCGTTCAAACTCTACGAAAACGGCATCACCCGCGACCTGACGATGGACTACGGCGACTTCGTGCTGAGCGGCAAGCTCGCGGATCTCGAAGTCTTCAAATCGGAAGAATGCAAGTAGTCGATATGACAAAAACAGACTTCAAGTCTTGATTTGTCGGGCAGTTGCCGGTAAGGGGCTGCCCATTCCACACGTGAGGCATGGGATGTTCCGGGAGAAATCCGGTTCGTTCCGCCGGTGGGCTTTTCGAAAGATGAGCTCGACGTCTCGCGGAGGTTCAACCGGAAAAGGAGAAAAGGCATGGCATTGCCTGATTTTAGCATGCGCCAGCTGCTTGAAGCTGGTGTTCACTTCGGCCACCAGACGCACCGCTGGAACCCGAAGATGAAGCCCTACATCTTCGGCGATCGTAACAACGTTCACATCATCGACCTCGCACAGACCGTTCCGATGCTGTCGCGCGCCCTGCAGATCGTTAGCGACACCGTCGCCAACGGCGGCCGCGTCCTGTTCGTCGGCACCAAGCGCCAGGCTTCGGAAATCATTGCTGACGCTGCCAAGCGTTCGGCCCAGTACTACGTCAACGCTCGCTGGCTCGGCGGCATGATGACCAACTGGAAGACGATTTCGAACTCGATCCAGCGCCTGCGCAAGCTCGACGAAATCCTCGCTTCGGAAGCTTCCGGCTTCACGAAGAAGGAGCGTCTGAACCTCGAGCGCGAACGCGAAAAGCTGAACCGCGCTCTCGGTGGTATCCGCGATATGGGCGGCACACCGGACCTGATGTTCATCATCGACACCAACAAGGAATCGATCGCAATCGACGAAGCCAAGCGCCTTGGCATCCCGGTTGTTGCGGTTATCGACTCCAACTGCGATCCGGACCAGATCGACTACCCGATCCCGGGCAACGACGACGCTTCGCGTGCGATCGCTCTTTACTGCGATCTCATCGCTCGTGCCGCCATCGACGGCATTGCCCGTCAGCAGGGCGCATCGGGCCGCGATCTCGGCGCATCGGCTGAAGCTATGGTCGAGCCGGCGCTCGACGAAGCCTCCGAAGCCTGATCGGACGGCGCGGCGGGCATCGGACCGCCGCACCAATCTAATGTCGGGGCGAGGCCGTTTGTGATGAAAAGTCTGAACGGCCTTGTTCTTTTCAGCGAGGGATGAAGCGGCTTGGGCCGGCGATCCGCGCCCCGGACACGACAGCGGTGGGCGCGTTCATCACGGTGTCACATACGCAAGCCATTCCCCTGCCACACCTCCTGGTGCCGCGCCACTTGCGGGCAGCGCGCCAGCCAAACAGACAAAGAGGCAAAAAGATGAGTGTAACTGCAGCAATGGTGAAGGAACTGCGCGAAAAGACCGGCGCAGGCATGATGGATTGCAAGAAGGCTCTCGCCGAAACCAACGGCGACATGGAAGCTGCGATCGACTGGCTGCGTGCCAAGGGCATCGCCAAGGCCGACAAGAAGTCGGGCCGCACGGCTGCTGAAGGCCTCATCGGTATTGTCAGCGGCGGCGTCAAGGCCGTTGTCGTCGAAATCAACTCCGAGACCGACTTCGTTGCCCGCAACGAAGCCTTCCAGGAGCTCGTTCGTGGCGTTGCCAACGTCGCGCTCGGTACCGACGGTTCTGTCGAAGCCATTGCAAACGCCAACTACCCGGCAACCGGCAAGTCGGTCGACGACACGATCAAGGACGCGATCGCCACGATCGGCGAGAACATGACGCTTCGCCGCGCAGCCCTGCTCAAGGTCGAAGACGGCGTCGTTGCCACCTACATCCACAACGCGGCCGGCGACGGCATCGGCAAGCTCGGCGTTCTCGTCGCGCTGAAGTCGGTTGGTGACAAGGAAGTTCTGTTCTCGGTCGGTCGCCAGATCGCCATGCACATTGCCGCCACCAACCCGCTGGCAATCCGCGCCGACGAAGTCGACGCCGCTGTCGCCGAGCGCGAGCGCAACGTGTTCATCGAACAGTCGCGCGCTTCGGGCAAGCCGGACAACATCATCGAAAAGATGGTCGAAGGCCGTATGCGCAAGTTCTTCGAAGAGGTCGCCCTGCTGTCGCAGGCCTTCGTCATGAACCCGGAAATCACCGTCGGCCAGGCCGTCAAGGATGCTGAAAAGCTCGCTGGCGCCCCGATCGAAGTGACCGGCATGGCGCGTCTTCTGCTCGGCGAAGGCGTCGAGAAGGAAGAATCGGACTTTGCAGCCGAAGTTGCGGCTGTCGCCAAGGGCTGATTTCTTCACCCTTGTTTGGAAAACCGTGGGGCATCGCGTGACAACGCGGTGCCCTTCGTGTATCCGGCTTCGTCAATGCGCCGGACCCGCCGGAAAATGCTCCGCAGCGGTTGAAACCGGGTAGCGCAATATGTCCTTATACGCAGCGCGCCTTTTCGCGTGCACGCGTACCGATCTGTTCAGGAGCGATGATGCCGGCCGAGCCAATCTACAAGCGTGTTCTACTCAAAGCTTCCGGTGAAGCCCTGATGGGAAGCCAGGGCTTCGGCATCGATGTGGCGGTTGCCGACCGCATTGCCGCCGATATTGCCGAAGCACGCGCCATGGGCGTCGAAGTGGGCGTCGTCGTCGGCGGTGGCAACATCTTCCGCGGCGTCGCCGTTGCCTCCAAGGGCGGCGACCGGGTGACCGGCGACCACATGGGCATGCTGGCAACCGTCATCAACGCGCTGGCGTTGGCGACGTCTCTGCGCAAGCTCGACATCGACACCGTGGTGCTCTCGGCAATCGCGATGCCGGAAATCTGCGAGAGCTTCTCGCAGCGTGCAACGCTCCACCATCTGTCGCTCGGACGCGTGGTGATCTTTGCAGGCGGGACGGGCAATCCGTTCTTCACGACCGATTCTGCAGCCGCCCTGCGCGCAGCCGAAATGGGCGCTCAGGCGATCTTCAAGGGTACACAGGTCGACGGCATCTATTCAGCCGATCCGAAGAAGGATCCGACGGCCACGCGCTTCGACCGCCTGACCCATAGTGCGGTCCTGGAAAAGGGCCTCGCGGTGATGGACGTGGCGGCAGTGGCGCTCGCGCGCGAGAACGCCATTCCGATCGTGGTCTTCTCGATCCACGAAAAGGGCGGCTTCACCGAAATATTGACCGGTGGCGGCCGCGCCACCATCGTCACAGACAATTAAGAGCTGCAAGACGGCTATCTGCGGATGAAAGACAGAACGGGAGTTTCCAACCATGAGTGAAGGTGTAGACCTGAAGGAACTGAAGCGTCGCATGGACGGCGCTATCTCCGCATTCAAGAGCGATATTGCATCGCTGCGCACCGGCCGCGCGTCGGCAAATGTTCTCGACCCGGTGACCGTTGAAGCTTACGGCTCGCGCGTTCCGCTCAATCAGGTGGCAAACATCACCGTTCCGGAACCGCGCATGTTGTCCGTTTCGGTCTGGGACAAGCAGATGGTCGGCGCCGTCGATCGCGGCATCCGCGAATCGAACCTCGGCCTGAACCCGATCATCGACGGCCAGAATTTGCGCATTCCGCTGCCGGAACTCAACGAAGAGCGCCGCAAGTCGCTGGTCAAGGTTGCGCACGACTATGCCGAGAAGGCCAAGGTCGCCGTCCGCCACGTTCGCCGTGATGGCATGGACGACCTGAAAAAAGCCGAAAAGGATGGCGACATCGGGCAGGATATCAGCCGTGCTCAGTCCGAGCGGGTGCAAAAGATGACCGATGAAACGATTTCCGATATCGACCGCTTGCTCGCCGATAAGGAAAAGGAAATCATGCAGGTCTGATCTGCTCTTGATCCTGAGTCTCCTTTCGCGGACGCCTTATGCAAAAACTCATCCCGATCACCGTTCCGGAACACGTTGCCATCATCATGGATGGCAACGGGCGCTGGGCGAACGCGCGCGGACTGCCGCGCACGATGGGACACCGCAAAGGTGTTGAAGCGGTGCGTGATGCGGTGAAGACGGCAGCCGAAGCGGGTGTCCGCTACCTCACGCTTTTTGCGTTCTCGTCCGAAAACTGGAACAGGCCGCAGGCCGAGGTGACGGATCTGATGGGCTTGCTCAAAGCCTTCATTCGCCGTGATCTTGCCGATTTGCACCGCGAGAATGTTCGCATCCGGATCATCGGGGAGCGATCGAATCTGCGCGGCGATATCCTGCCGCTACTGATCGAGGCCGAGGAGACGACGAGTGCGAACACCGGCATCACGCTGGTGATCGCCTTCAACTACGGTGCGCGTGACGAGCTGACGCGCGCCATGCGGCGCCTGGCAACCGATGTCGCCGAGGGCCGTCTGCGGCCAGAGGACATCACGCCGGAACGCATCGCCGCATCGCTCGATACGGCGGGTATTCCCGATCCGGATCTCATTCTTCGCACCAGCGGCGAGGAGCGGCTTTCAAACTTTCTTCTTTGGCAGGGCGCCTATTCGGAACTGCTGTTCGTTCCGGAGCTTTGGCCAGACTTCACGCGTGAGACGTTTCTGTCGGCGCTCGAGAAATTCGCCTGCCGCGAGCGTCGCTTCGGCGGTCTGGCGCAGCCGACGTTAGCGGTTGGTTCGTAATGCAAACAGAACTCAAGCTTCGCATCGCTTCGGGAGTGGTGCTCGCGGCGGTAGCCCTCGGTGCGACCTGGTTCGGTGGCTTGGCCTTCCAGCTGCTTTCGGTTCTGATCGCGCTGCTCGTCTATTACGAATGGTCGACGATTACCGGTCTTCCGGAACGCGATTTTCAGGGAAACGCTTTCGGTTGGCTGTCGCTGGCGACAATCGCGGCGCTCATTCTTCTCGGTTACATTGGCTACAGTCTGCCGGCCCTGCTCATTGCCGTCGTTGTCGCAGTGCTTTGGGTATCGCTCAAGAAGGGCAGCTGGTGGTTGCCTGGCGGCATCGTCTACGCAGGATTGACCGGCATCTCGCTGGCGGCCCTGCGCGGGATTGATCAGGCCGGCCTGATTGCGACCTTGTTCGTCTTCGCGGTCGTTTGGGGAACCGATATTCTTGCCTACTTCGTTGGCCGAGCGATCGGGGGACCCAAGCTCGCGCCGCGTATTTCGCCCGGCAAGACCTGGTCGGGCGCCATTGGCGGGACGATTTCAGGTATTTTGGCAGGCACTGCCGTTTTTATGGCATATTTTCCGCTGCAAGATCTGCGTGTCCCAGCGGTGGCGTTGGTTCTCTCCGTCGCGAGCCAGATCGGAGACCTCTTCGAATCCTTCATAAAGCGCCGATTTGGCGTCAAGGATTCGAGCCATCTCATTCCTGGGCATGGTGGGGTCATGGATCGGGTCGATGGTCTGATATTCGCCTGCATCGCCACGCTGGTCTTGGTCCTGGTACAGTATATCCTCAGCGAGGGGCGTCAGATCGCCTTTGGGTCGGTCCTCCTCGGCCTGTAATGCTGCCGGCAGGCACTTAAGGAAAACTCATGTCGTATCTGCTTGATGCCCTGCAATTCGTGACCGGTTACATCGTTCCCTTCCTGTTGGTGCTGACCCTTTTGGTCTTCGTGCACGAAATGGGACACTACCTCGTTGGCCGCTGGTCGGGCATTCGGATCCTTGCATTCTCGGTCGGTTTCGGGCCGGAACTGCTCGGATGGACCGATAAGCGTGGCACCCGGTGGAAATTCTGCGCCGTACCGCTTGGCGGCTACGTCAAGTTCTATGGCGATGAAGACGCGGCCAGCACGCCGGATTACAAGCGGTTGGAGGCGATCTCGCCGGAAGAACGGTCGCGGACCTTCCTGGGGGCCAAGCTGTGGAAGCGTGCGGCGACAGTTGCCGCGGGCCCGATCGCCAACTTCATCCTTGCCATCGCCATTTTTGCCGTTCTGTTCGCCGTTTACGGACGTTCGGTGGCGGACCCGGTCGTCGCTCAGGTGAAGGAGAACAGTGCTGCCGACAAGGCTGGCATTCTTCCGCGTGATCGGCTGATCGCCATTGACGGAACGCCGGTCGCGACCTTCGACGATGTGCGCCGCTATGTGAGCGTTCGGCCCGAGCTGGAGATCAAGATCCGGATCGAGCGTGACGGTGCATTTCTGGATCTTCCCATGGTACCCGAACGGACCGAAATATCGGACCAGTTCGGCAACAAGATGGAGGTCGGAATCATCGGTATCGTCACCGACCAGGATGCCGGCAATTTCCGTCTTGTTACCTACGGGCCGATCGAAGCCATCGGGCAGGGTGCGCTGCAAAGCTGGCACATCGTCACCGGCACATTCGACTATCTGGCGAATCTGGTAACGGGGCGTATGAAGGCGGATCAGCTGGGCGGTCCTATTCGTGTCGCCCAGGCTTCGGGCCAAATGGCGACGCTGGGTGTGGCTGCCGTGCTGCAGCTTGCAGCTGTCCTGTCAGTTTCCATAGGATTGCTTAACCTCATGCCCGTTCCGGTGCTTGATGGCGGCCACCTGATGTTCTATGCGGTTGAGGCCTTGCGCGGAAAGCCGGTTGGAGCTGCCGCGCAGGATGTCGCTTATCGGATCGGCTTTGCCATGGTGCTCATGCTCATGGTTTTTGCGACCTGGAACGACATTTCGATGTTCTTCGGCTAGCGTTCGGCCGCGGAGCGTTCAGAGGGAACGACGACCGATACTGTGAACGATTGGGTTTCAATGGCTTGTGCAGCAAGGATTTGTTTACGATAAGTCGAATCTGTAGTGGCCGTTAAGCCACGGTTCGAATTGAAGTAAACAGAAATTAACGAGCTGGCTTGCTTGTATGGGAAAAGCGGGTAAAACGGCAACCGTGACCGGAGTCGGCACGAAATTGCCGCGCGACGTTGGGAAAAGGTAAGATTTGAACATGAAAGCTGGTTCAAGGTTTTTGAACGCGGTGTCGGCGTTTGCGCTGTCCACGAGTATGGTGGTTTCTGGCGCTGGTGTTGGGTTGCTCGCAGGCGCTTCCGTCGCAGAGGCCGCGACCATCAGTCGTGTTGAAGTCCGCGGTGCCACGCGCGTCAGCGCTGAAACGGTGCGTGCGAACATCACGATTGTTCCAGGTAAGAGCTTCAGCAACGCAGATATCGATGCTTCCGTGAAGCGTCTTTACGCGACTGGCTATTTCTCCGACGTCAGCATTAATGTTGCGGGCGGTACGCTTGTCGTAACCGTCAGCGAGAATCAGTTGATCAACCAGGTTGTTTTCAACGGCAACCGCAAGATCAAGGATGACAAGCTTCAGGGCATCGTCCGCACACAGCCGCTCGGCCCCTATAGTGAGGCGACCGTTGAAACGGATATCCAGTCGATCAAGGACGCTTACGCAGCGATCGGTCGCAGCGATATCACTGTGACGACTCAGGTTGTTCCGATAGCTGAGGGTCGCGTCAATCTTGCTTTCGTCATCAATGAAGGCGAGCGCACCAAGATTTCGCAGATCAATTTCGTCGGCAACGAAGCCTACAGCGATGGCCGTCTGCAATCCATCATTGCAACCAAAGAATCGGGCATCTTCTCGTTCCTGACCCGCAAGGACGTCTACAATCCGGACAAGCTGCGCGCGGACGAAGAGCTGCTGCGCCAGTTCTACTACAACCGCGGTTACGCCGACTTCCAGGTCATCTCGTCCGAAGCCTCTCTCAACGAGGCGACCAACGAATACACGGTGACGATCACTGTCGAGGAAGGTCCACGCTACGATTTCGGTGCGGTGACTGTCGAATCGACGGTTGAAGGTGTGGATGCCGAATCGCTGAAGGGCGTCGTTCTTAGCCGCGAAGGCTCGGTCTATAAGGCCAAGGACATTCAGGAAACGATGAGCGAGATCTCGAAGCGCGTCGCTTCGGCTGGCTACCCGTTTGCCCGCGTAACGCCGCGCGGTAACCGTGACCTGGGCAACCATACGATTGCCGTCGACTACCTCGTCGACCAGGGTGAGCGGGCATACGTCGAGCGCATCGAAATTCGCGGTAACACCCGCACCCGCGACTACGTCATCCGCCGCGAGTTCGACATGGGCGAAGGCGATGCCTTCAACCAGGAAATGATTGCGCGCGCCAAACGTCGCCTTGAGGCTCTGGGCTACTTCTCGACTGTCAATGTCTCGACGGCTCCGGGCAGCGCTGCCGACCGCGTCGTGGTTATCGTTGACGTACAGGATCAGTCGACCGGTTCGTTTGGTATCGGTGCTGGCTACTCTGCTGGCAGCGGCGGCGGCTTCCTTGTCGAAGCTTCGATCGAGGAAAAGAACTTCCTGGGTCGCGGCCAGTACATCCGCTTGGCTGCAGGGCGCGGTGATGAGAGCCGTACCTACAACGTTTCGTTCACCGAGCCGTATTTCCTCGGCTACCGTCTGGCCGCCGGCTTCGACGTCTTCAAGAACGAAAATGATTTTGATGACGAAAACTACAGCTATGAGGATCAAGGCTTCAGCCTGCGCATAGCGGCGCCGATTACCGAAAACCTGTCGACCACGCTGCGCTATAACTTCACGCAGTTCGACTATAGCGGTAATGTTGCCGAGCTGTCATCGCCTTACGTCCGGGCGGTTGAAGGTGGCAACTGGGTCCGTTCGTCGGTATCGCAGTCGATCACCTATAACACGCTCGATGATGCGCAACTGCCGCATGATGGTATCTTGGCGACGTTTACGCATGAGTTCGCGGGCCTTGGTGGAGACTCTGATTTCTATAAGATGACGGGTAAGGCCAAGTGGTATTACACCGTGAACGACGAGGCAGACATCATTACTTCGCTCGCTGGTAGCGCTGGTCATATCTTCGAGACCGGCAGTGACCTGCAGGTCTTTGACCAGTTCCAGCTCGGCAGTAACGATATTCGCGGCTTCGAGCGCAATGGTATCGGTCCGCGCGACCAAGCAACGGGCGATGCACTTGGTGGCACCACCTATTTCACGGCTTCAGCCGAAGCGACGTTCCCGCTGCCGGGCATTCCGCGTGACAGTGGCTTCCGCGGTGCGGTCTTCGCCGATGCGGGCACGCTCTATAGCAACAAGGTCGCGATGCTTCCCTCTGAAACGGTACAGGGTAACGACTCCTCGCTGCGCGCATCGGTGGGTATCGGCTTGATCTGGGCTTCGCCGTTCGGTCCGCTGCGTGTCGACTACGCTTGGCCGATCGCGAAGGAAGATTTCGACAAGGTTCAGAACCTGAAGTTCGGTATTTCCTCGTCGTTCTGATAAAGAAGCAGTCCAGAACTGCCGAAAGTAGATTGTTCTGGAGTGTCCATGGAACAGAACTGGTTTTTTCCGCCCCATCAAGGGATTCGTCTGGGTGACCTTGCGAATCAAATTGGGGCGGAGCTCAACGATGGCGCGGCGGCCGATCGCGCTATCCATTCGGTAGCACCCGTCAACCGGGCAAAGCCCGGCGATGTCTGCTACATGCTTTCGCGCAAATACCGCGCCGAGTTGGAAAGCTGCCAGGCGTCCGCTATCATCTGCGATAAGACGATCGCTCCGCTCGTCCCGCCTCATATCCCCATTCTCTTGACTGCAAGGCCGCATACGGCCTTTGCGCTCGCAGGTACGCTGTTGCACGAGGTGGCAATGCGCCCGTCGCGCAACACCAGCCTCGGCGGTGTCTCGCCGGCTGCCTTCGTCGATCCGACGGCCCGCCTTGAAGAGGGGGTTGAAGTCGAGCCGATGGCAGTGATTGGGGCCGGCGCCGAAATAGGCAGCGGAACGAGAATTGCCGCGGGTGTCGTTATCGGGCCAGGCGTTCGCATTGGCCGAGACTGCACGATCGCGGCGGGCGCAAGCGTTCTCTGTGCCCTTGTCGGCAATAGCGTCATCATTCACCCGGGTGCCCGGATCGGCCAGGATGGGTTCGGCTACGCGCCAGGCCCCAAGGGTGGAATGATCAAGATCGTTCAGGTCGGACGCGTGATCATCCAGGACCATGTCGAGATCGGTGCAAACACGACGATCGACCGTGGCACGATGGATGATACGGTCATCGGCGAAGGCACGAAGATCGACAACCTTGTACAGATCGGCCACAACGTCCGAATCGGCCGTTATTGCGGCATCGTCAGCCAGGTCGGTATCGCCGGCAGCACCAGGATTGGTGATGGCGTGATGATCGGCGGTGGCAGCGGCGTCAACGGTCACATCACCGTGGGCGACGGTGTCCAGATTGCCGCGATGAGCGGCGTTGCAAGCGACGTCCCAGCGGGCGAACGCTATGGCGGTATTCCAGCGCGCCCCATGCGCGATTTCCTGCGCGATGTCGCCGAAATGGCCCTGCGCGCAAGTGACAGACAGAAAAAGAAGGGTGGCACGAATGAGTGAGGCGGCAACGGTTCTCGGTACGGCGGATATTCAGGAGATCCTGAAGCTTCTCCCGCATCGCTACCCCTTCCTGCTCGTCGACCGGATCATCGAGATCGACGGTGACAATTCGGCGATCGGCATCAAGAACGTCTCGGCGAATGAGCCGCACTTTACCGGCCATTTCCCGGAAAAGCCGATCATGCCGGGTGTCCTCTTGATTGAAGGCATGGCACAGACGGCGGGCGCGATCTGCGCGCGCAAGACCGCTTCGGGCACCAACCTCGTCTACTTCATGACCATCGACAATGCGCGTTTCCGCAAGCCGGTTGTGCCGGGCGACCGTGTCGAGTTCCATGTCGTGAAGCAGAAACAGCGCGGCAATATCTGGAAGTTTCACTGTGACGCAAAAGTTGACGGGCAACTTGTCGCGGAAGCTGATATCGGCGCGATGATAGTCAGCACGGAAGACGCTTGAACATGATTGCAGCAACAGCGAAGATCCACCCGTCCTCGATCATCGAAGATGGGGCGGTCATCGGCGAAAACGTCAAAATCGGCCCGTTTTGCTACATCGGGCCGAAAGTCGTTCTCGGCGACGATATGGAACTCATGAGCCACGTCGTCGTCGCCGGCCGCACGACGGTCGGCAAGGGCTCCAAGATTTTCCCGAATGCCGTCATTGGCGGAGATTCGCAAAGCGTGCATCACAGCACGGTCGACACCACGCTGCAGATCGGTGAAAACTGCACCATCCGCGAAGGTGTGACGATGAATGCGGGAACCGTCGAATATGGCGGCGCCACGATCGTCGGCAACAACAATCTGTTCCTCGCCTATTCGCATGTGGCGCATGATTGCCGCCTCGGCAACAACATCATCATGTCGAACAACGTGCTGCTGGCCGGCCATGTGACGATCGAGGACCGTGCGATCCTCGGCGGCGGCTGTGCCGTGCACCAGTTCACACGCATCGGGCGGCAGGCGTTCATCGGCGGTCTCTCTGCCGTAAGCTACGACGTCATTCCCTATGGCATGCTCAACGGCAATCCCGGCGTTCTGAGCGGGCTTAACGTGGTCGGCATGACCCGGGCGGGCATCGAGCGTGCGACGATCCACGTGGTTCGCCGCGCCTACAAGCAGATCTTCGAAGGGCCGGAATCGGTTCGCGCCAATGCGGCCGCCATTCGCGCGGACTATGCCGACTGCGCGCCGGTTATCGAGATCCTCGACTTTATCGCTGCAGAAAGCGACAGAGCACTGTCGTCGCCAAGTCGCGGCAAGGCCTGATCGTGATGTCGGCTACGGCGAGCCGCGCGGCAAATGGCGGCCGGCTCGCGATCATCGCCGGTGGCGGAGCGCTGCCCCATCATGTAGCCGAGGCCGTTCGGGCCCGTGGAGAAGACCCTTTTGTCATTGCGCTTTCGCGCGAAGCGGAAGAGAGCGATTGGATCGGATTCGATCACTCCGTACTTGCCATTGGCGATTTCTCCGGCATTAGCCGCACATTCAAGGAAGAAGGCATCGATCGCGTCGTGCTTTCGGGCTGGGTGCGTCGCCGGCCGGAATGGCGCGATATCCGCCCGACACTGAAAACGCTTGCCAGGGTGCCGAGCGTTTTGAAGACGCTGGTGTCCGGTGGCGACGACGCTGTTCTGCGCATGGCCATGCAACTCATCGAAGCAAGTGGCGCCCACGTGATCGGCGTGCATGAGGTCGTTCCGAACCTTCTGGCAGATCCAGGGCCGATTGGCGCTCTCGCACCATCGGTCGACGACAGGCGGGACGTAGAGGCCGGTATTGCTGCTGCCAACGCGCTTGGCGAACTCGACGTGGGGCAGGGCGCGGTCGCCGTCGGCGGTCGCGTGGTGGCGCTGGAGGGCGCCGAGGGCACCGATGCCATGCTGCAGCGCGTGGCAACGCTCAAGATGGAAGGACGCGTCTCTGCGCGTCGTCGTGGCGTCCTGGTCAAGCTCTGCAAGCCGGGGCAGGATTTGCGCGCGGATCTGCCATCGATCGGTCCGTCCACGGTTGCGGGCGCGGCGGCAGCCGGGCTGGCTGGGATTGCCGTCGAAGCCGGACGTGCCCTGGTGCTCGAGCGTTCGGAGGTGATCGAGGCTGCCGACCGGGCAGGGCTGTTCGTCATGGGTGTCGAGCGCAGCGACTACCGGGGCAGGGCATGAGCGGACGGGGCTACAAGCTGGCAGTGATTGCCGGCGAGGTATCGGGTGATTTGCTTGGAGCAGATCTGGTGCGGGCACTGCGTGTCCAGTGCGGCCGTGATGTCGAGCTTGTCGGCGTCGGCGGCGATGGTCTGGAGGCCGAAGGTCTGAGGTCGCTGTTCGATTATTCCGAACTGTCGATCATGGGCTTTTCACAGGTGCTGGCACGCCTGCCTAAGTTGATTCTGCGTATCCGCCAGACGGCGAATGCCATTATCGCTGCGCGCCCCGATGCCCTGCTGATCATTGACAGTCCGGATTTCACCCATCGTGTCGCGCGTCGCGTTCGCGCCGCCCTGCCGGATCTGCCTGTCATCAACTACGTCTGCCCGAGTGTGTGGGCCTGGAAACCGGAACGGGCGCCGCGCATGCGCAGCTACGTCGACCATGTTCTGGCGGTGTTGCCGTTCGAGCCCGAGACCATGCGCAAGCTTGAGGGGCCGCCGACGACCTACATTGGTCATCGGCTTGCCTCGGATGCCAATGTGCTTGCCGTCCGCGCCAGTCGGCGCGAAAGACTGAGCGACGTCAGCGGTAACGTGGTTTCCACCTGCATGCTGCTGCCGGGATCGCGTTCCAGCGAAGTCGGGCGGCTTCTGCCGATCTTTGGACAGATGGTCGAGGAGCTTGCCAACCGGCATCCCGGCGTGCGCTTCCTGTTGCCGACGGTTCCACGCCAGGAAAAACTGGTACGCGAAATCACGGCCGGCTGGACCGTTCAGCCGGAAATATCGGTGGGAGCCGCCGAAAAATGGGCCGCCTTCGACAAGGCGGATGCCGCGATTGCGGCGTCGGGAACAGTTATTCTGGAGCTAGCGCTGGCCGGCGTTCCCGTCGTTTCCACCTATGATGCCGACTGGCTTGTGCGGTTGCTGCACAACCGCATCCGTATCTGGAGCGGGGCGCTCCCCAATCTGATCGCCGACTTCCCGATCGTGCCGGAGTATTTCAACCAGAGCATCCGCCCGGGTGCCTTGACCCGCTGGGTCGAGCGGCTGTCGAGCGAGACGGCCCAGCGCGCGTCGATGCTCGACGGCTACGCGCTCGTGCAGCAGCGCATGGCAACCAGTCGACCGCCCGGCGAACTAGGCGCCGAGATCGTCCTCTCTTACCTGCAAAACAAAAGGCCCGGTCATCTCTGACCGGGCCTTTCTCATTCCATGGTTGCCGTTTAGCGCTTGGAGACCGGCACGTAGTCGCGCTGCGGAGCGCCGACATAGAGCTGGCGCGGGCGGCCGATGCGCTGTTCCGGATCTTCGATCATTTCGTTCCACTGGGCAATCCAGCCGACGGTGCGCGCGAGCGCGAACAGCACGGTGAACATGGTGGTGGGGAAGCCCAGCGCCTTCAGCGTGATACCGGAGTAGAAGTCGATGTTCGGGTAGAGCTTCTTCTCGACGAAGTATTCGTCGGTCAGCGCGATACGCTCGAGTTCCATGGCGACTTCAAGAAGCGGGTCGTCCTTATGGCCGAGCTCTGCGAGCACTTCATGCGTGGTCTTCTGCATGATCTTGGCGCGCGGATCGTAGTTCTTGTAGACGCGGTGGCCGAAGCCCATGAGACGGAACGGATCGTTCTTGTCCTTGGCCTTGGCGATATATTCCGGAATGCGGTCAGCCGTGCCGATTTCGGCCAGCATGTTGAGCGCAGCTTCGTTGGCGCCGCCGTGAGCCGGCCCCCAGAGGCAGGCGATGCCAGCGGCGATGCAGGCAAACGGATTGGCGCCCGACGAACCGGCGAGGCGCACGGTCGAGGTCGAGGCGTTCTGCTCGTGGTCGGCGTGCAGGATGAAGATGCGATCCATGGCGCGCGACAGAACCGGGTTCACCACATACTCCTCGCAAGGCACGGCAAAGCACATGCGCAGGAAGTTCGAGGCGTAGTCGAGATCGTTCTTCGGATAAACGAAGGGCTGGCCGATATGGTACTTGTAGGCCATGGCTGCGATCGTCGGCATCTTGGCGATCATGCGCAGCGAGGCGACCATGCGCTGGTGCGGATCGGTGATGTCGGTGGAGTCGTGATAGAAGGCCGACAGAGCGCCGACGCAGCCGCACATGACGGCCATCGGGTGAGCGTCACGGCGGAAGCCGGTGAAGAAGCGCGACATCTGCTCGTGCACCATCGTGTGGTGCGTGACGCGGTAGTCGAAGTCAGCCTTCTGCGCCTTCGTCGGCAGTTCGCCGTAAAGCAGGAGGTAGCAGACTTCCAGGAAGTCGCCATGTTCTGCAAGCTGCTCGATCGGGTAGCCGCGGTGCAGGAGCACGCCTTCGTCGCCGTCGATATAGGTGATCTTGGATTCGCACGACGCCGTGGACGTAAAGCCCGGGTCGTAGGTGAACATTTTCGTCTGCTTGTAGAGTGAGCCGATGTCCACAACATCAGGGCCGATGGACCCCGATCGCACCGGAAGATCCGCCGACTTTCCATCGAGTGTTACAACCGCGGTTTTATCAGTCATCGGACCCTCCGTCTTATGGCACCGTGGCACAGAGACATGCCACGAAAATGAACGTTGCGAATTTGCTATATGATTTATTTTCGACTGCCAAGCTGTACGAAAGGCAAATTGTGCGATGCGAAAATGTGCATATGGCGACGCAATAATCGCATGTTAGGGCAATATGTCCAACGGGATCAATGACCGCCGGCAGAATGATGCGGTACCATTCCATATAGGTTTGCCGCTTTTTTCGGCAGATAGCGCTCAGGTTGCTGTTTGTCGCTATTGGTTGCATGATCGTCCGCGACCGCCTTGGGGGAGAAGTGCCATACAATGAGCGAGATCGAAGTCCGGTCTTTGATGCAGGACGCAGATCGTGTCGCTCCAGCACCACCCGCCTCGGTTTTGGCTGGCGGTATGTCTGCAACGCCCGCGAATGCGCGGCGCAATCTCGTTCTTCGCCTTGTGAGATCGTTTGCCACGGTAGCGTCGACGCGCCTCCGACCAGAGGCTATTGCTGCATCCTGGCGCGACGCCGTGGAGGAAGAAACGGCATTCGGCCACGGATTGGTGTTTGTTCCGGTTCTTTTGGCCGCGGGTGTGTTGACGTGGCTCTCGCTGCCCTATGACGTCGGACTCGTCAAACTTGCACTGCTGCTTTGCGTTTTCGGAATGGCCGCCTTGCTGTTCAGCATCCGCATGCGAGCCCTGCGTGCGCCGATGATCGCAGCCGGGCTGTTCACTGCGGGAATGATGCTTGCGGCAATCGAGACATCGCGCATCGACACGATCGTGCTCGACGGACCGGTGACGACGAACCTGCGGGGCAAGGTGTTTTCGCGCGAGAAGAATGATCGCGACCATTGGCGCTACGGCATTCTCATCGAGCAAACGACAAAGCCGATGCTCCGTCGGGCGCCCCTCAAGGCCATGGTGCTGTCGCGCAGCCCGCACGCTCCGTTGGCGATCGGGGCAACGATCGAGGGCAGGGCGCGTCTTTCGCCGCCTTCCGGCCCTGCGTTGCCGGGTCTGAACGACTTCGCGTTCGATTCGTACTTTCGGCAGATCGGCGCCGTCGGCTATTTCTACGGTGCGCCGCGTAGCCCGCCGGCCGATAGTGCCGCAGCGGCGTCGGACCGTTCGCTTTGGATGCGAATGGCGGAATATCTGGCCGCAAAGCGTGAGACGGTGGGCGAACGAATCCGCACGGTGATCGGTGGCGACACCGGTGCGCTTGCTGCAGCCTTGGTGACGGCGGAAGAAAGAGCGATCGGTCGCGACACCGTCGAGATGCTGCGACAGGCCGGCCTGGCGCATGTGTTGGCAATTTCCGGTCTCAACATGGTGCTTGCAGCGGGAACATTTCTGATTGGAGCGCGAACCGTCCTGAGCGCTGTTCCTGGATTGGCGCAGCGCGTGGCGATCAAGAAGATTGCCGCTGCGGGTGCGCTGACCATGGTCTTTCTCTACATCCTGATCTCGGGTGGTGCCGTATCCGCGGTGCGTGCCTGGATCATGATCTCGATCATGCTGGTCGCGGTCTTTTTCGATCGCATGTCGATCAGCCTGCGCAACATCGCGCTGGCCGCAATTGTCATCATCGTGATGACGCCATCGGCGGTCGCGGGGCCGGGGTTCCAGATGTCTTTCGCCGCCACATTGGCGCTGGTGGCAGGTTATGCACGCTGGCGCGAACGGGCAGGAGGGGGTGAGCAGCCGACGCCAGACCGATGGTGGGGCAGGCGGCTCGTTGCGGGCTTTGTCATCGGCGTGGTTGTAACCTCGCTGATCGGTGGCCTGGCGACCGCGGTCTATTCCGCCGCCTATTTCCAGCGCCTGCCAGCCTATGGCCTGCTCGCCAATATCCTTGCAGCGCCACTGATCAGCATCGTCATCATGCCGTTTGGCCTGTTCGCCATGTTGCTGATGCCCTTCGGCCTCGAGCAATATCCGCTCACTGTCATGGCATGGGGCCTTGATGGCATGCTGGTGATCGCCCGCTTCGTCACCTCGCTCGACGGCGAGTTTCTGACCGGCCGCATCGGGCCGCTGGCGTTCCTCCTCATTGCCTTTGGCGGGATCATGCTCTGTGTGTTGCGGACCTGGCTGGCAGGGATCGGAGCCCTGCTATTGTTTTCCGGGCTGGCTTGCCTTGTCTTCGAAGACAGGCAATTGCCGGCGGTTCTGGTGTCGGAAGATGGGCGGCTCGTTGGGTTGGTCACCGACGCGGCCATTGCGACGAACCGGGATCGCCCCTCCGACTTCCTCTTCTCTCAATGGCAGCGCGCATTGGCGGTCGAGAACCACGTTGCTCCAATGCCCGTGCAAGCGGTAGCAGCTGACGGTCTTTATCCCGAAATGAAGCCCCCGGCTGGCAAGGCGGCAGCGAGGACCGTCGATGCAGTGACAGCCTCCGCCGTCCGCGAAGATCTCACTTCCACGCTCAACCGTGCTTCGCTCGATGTCTTTTCGTGCCGAGACAAAGCATGGTGTGGCGCTCGGACCCGTTCTGGCTGGACGGTTGTGATCGTCGACGATCTAAGCCTGTTTGAGGTGCTGTGCGATCAAGCCGATCTGCTGATCGCGCCGGGAAGTTTCAACGAGCGGACCTGTCCATCCGGCCAGGCGCGAATCCTGAGTGGGCGCCTGCTGCGGTTGGCAGGGGCGGTCGAGATTTTCGCCGAGCCGGTCTCCGGCGACCAGCGCTCGAAGATGCGGTTCAAGACGTCGTTCACATCCTTGCAGCGTCCCTGGGAGCGCCACCGCGCGTATGACTGGCGAAGCGACGGCTTCGTCGACGGTTCGCCGTCCCTCTAGCTAGATCCTGCCGTTGGCCGCAATTGGGACGCAGGCGCGAAATTATTCTTGATCTTTATACTCCACAAATCCTTGTGCTTCAGTCATGGTTTGTCGTAAAGAGCGACCAACGCACGTTGAGGTGGCTGAAATTCCGGCTGTCTTTGAATTTTTGTGATGGCGAAACGGACCAGTACGCGAGGAACAAGATGCCCAACCGAACCCGATCGAAGCTGAATTTGTTGGCGGCAGCGACATTGGTGCTGGCTTGTGGTGTTTCCTCGACGGTCGTCTTTGCCCAGACGACAACCGCAACCGAGACGATGGTCCCGGTGGTCACTCAGGTTCAAAACGTTGAACCGGCGGCAACGGCAGCGGCCAACGCCAATGGTGCCCCTCAGGGCGGCCAGCCCGCGACCGCTCAACCGGCCGCCGAAGGGCAACCGACTGCCGACGGTCTCGCGGCGACCGCGTCTGACGTCGGTGGACAAGCATCGCCGGCATCAACGGAGGCCCCGGTGGCAGAAGCCGCTGAAGCGACCTTGGAGGTTGCCGCCAACCCGGTCCTGCCGCACGACCTTTCACCGGTGGGCATGTTCCTTGCCGCCGACATGGTGGTGAAGGCGGTGATGATCGGGCTGGCGCTTGCCTCGGTCATCACCTGGGCGATTTTTGTGGTCAAGACGCTCGAACTTTTTGCCGCAAAGGCGCGCCTTAGCCGCGCCGTCCGTCAGCTCTCCGCCGCAAATGGACTGGCTGAGCTTAAGCCCACATTCGAGGATAGGTCGGGTCCTGCCGCGGAAATGGTTGCTGCTGCGATCGATGAGATGGTGCGTTCGGAGGCCGTGCTCGATCACGCGCCGGCCGCAGGTCTCAAGGAACGCGTCGCATCGCTGCTGACGCGCATCGAGGTTCGCGCTGGCAAGCGCATGACCAGCGGAACGGGCATCCTTGCCTCGATCGGTTCGGTTGGCCCGTTCGTCGGCCTGTTCGGAACCGTCTGGGGGATCATGAACTCCTTCATCGGTATCAGTAAGGCGCAGACGACCAATCTTGCCATCGTCGCTCCTGGTATTGCCGAAGCGCTGCTGGCGACCGCAATCGGTCTCGTTGCCGCTATTCCGGCAGTTATCATCTATAACTATTTTGCCCGCTCGGTGGGCGGCTACAAGGTGATCCTCGCCGACGCGGCAGCTGCGGTCGAACGGCTTGTCAGCCGCGACCTCGATCACCGCCTGGTCCGCAAGGCGCAACCTCGTCGCCAGGATGGCTTTGCCCATCCGGCGGAAGCGTCCATCGCAAGGATCGGGTGAGGCATGGCCGGCAAGGTTGGCGACAGCGGCGGCGATCTCGACGAAAACAGCGAGATCAACGTCACCCCTTTCATCGATGTCATGCTCGTATTGCTGATCATCTTCATGGTCGCTGCTCCGCTTGCGACGGTGGACATGAAGGTCGACCTGCCGCAATCGGTGTCCAAGCCGACGCCACGGGACGACAAGCCGGTCTTCGTGACGCTCAACGCCGATCTCGGTCTTGCGATTGGTAACGAGGAAACGGCCCGCGAAGAATTCGCGGCCGAGCTGCAGCGCCTGACAGAGGGCAACACCGAGACGCGCGTTCTGCTGCGTGCGGACAAGGCCGTCGACTACGGCGAGCTTATGACGGTCATGAACCTAATCCAGAGCGCCGGTTACACCAAGATCGCCCTCGTCGGGTTGGAAGGGGCGCCTGGCCGCTGACGCCAGCCGTTCTTTGTTCTTGCGGCAGGCGCCAGCGTTTGCCGCCCCTGTCGGGGCGCACAATTGCCGGTTCCGACGTTTCTCGTTTCCTTTTTCCGCTGCAAGATGTTGCTGTCGCTTGAAACCGGCGGAGCGGCGATTTATGAGCTTATGCAAAGGCTCCGCATTGGCAGCCATAAGACGACTGCGCGGATCGCCGGGATATCGGTACCGCGCCCATCCGGACACGAGGGCAGTATGATGAATTTCGAAGCGGCGCGCACCAAGATGGTGGACAACCAGATCCGGACGACGGATGTCACGTCCCACGCCATCCTGTCCGCTTTCCTCTCCGTGCCGCGCGAAGAGTTCGTGCCTTCGCGCATGAAGGAACTTGCCTATATCGATACGGATATCGAGCTCGACGGTGCCAAGGACGCGGGCCCGCGGTACCTGATGGAGCCGTCGCCGCTCGCCAAGCTGCTGCAGCTCGCCGAAATCTCGAAGTCGGACGTCGTGCTGGAGATCGGCTGCGGCACCGGCTACGCCTCGGCGCTGCTTTCGCTGATTGCCGGTTCGGTCGTCGCGCTCGAATGCGATGCGGCGCTTGCCGCAACGGCGACGGAAACCTTGGCGCGGCTGGGGTATGACAACGCCGCTGTGGTCACGGGCGATCTTGGCAAGGGATATGCCGCCGAAGCGCCCTATGACGTCATCTTCGTTCATGGTTCCGTGGAGGTGCTTCCTGCCGCCTTGTTCGAGCAGTTGCGCGATGGCGGCAGGCTGATTGCCGTCGAAGGTTTCGGTAATGCTTCGCGTGCTAAGCTATATGTCCATGAGCATGGGAAGACGTCCGAAAGGGCGGACTTCAACACTGCGGTCAAGCCGCTTCCCGGCTTCCGCCGCGAGCGGACTTTTGTTTTTTGAGGTGCCACTTATTGAGGTATCTCAACATTTAATTGTGCTGCTAAAATAACAATGTTGCCAATTGGCAACGAACCACCTGTTTCTTTTTGAAATGACCGTGCGCAGTATCGGTGTACAGTTGTGATCATGCCGAATCCGGGTTTCAAAGGGTGCTGAGGTAGTGATTTGCTCACCGGTGGGCGGTGTGAGCGCTTCATCGCCGTGTTTAGGGCGGCCCGGTTTCGACTTCGGAATGGTGCCGCAGGAAATAGTGGGCTGGCTTTGCCGCCCTGATCGGAGAGGGAAGTATGGTGTCGATTGTCCGCAAAGCAGCCTTTTGGGCTGCCGTCTCGACGAGTGTACTGCTTGCACCGCAGGCTGTGCTGGCGGAGACGATCTTCGGCGCAATGGCCAAAGCCTATGAGAATAACCCGGATCTGAACGCGGCGCGGGCTGGCCTTCGGGCAACCGACGAAGGGGTGCCGATCGCAAAGTCCGGGTTTCGCCCACAGGTTTCGGCGTTTGCAAATGGAACGCTTTCTAACGTCGACAACGAGGTTACCGGCAGTCGGGATTTTCATCAGGGGCAGATCGGAATCACCGTAACCCAGATGATTTTTGACGGCTTTCAGACGTTGAACAACGTTCGTGCCGCCGAATCGAATGTCTTTGCCAACCGCGAAGGGCTACGGGCAAACGAGATCCAGATTCTGCTGGCGGCAGCGACATCCTACGCCAACATCGCACGCGACCAGCAGATCGTTGCCATCCGCCGACAGAACATCGCCTTCTTGCAGGAGCAGCTGAACGCGTCGCAGGCCCGTCTTGACGTGGGTGAAGGCACCCGCACGGACGTAAGCCTTGCCGAGGCATCGCTTGCCAACGCGCAGTCGCTGCTGATCAGCGCCATCGCGCAGCTGAAGCAGAGCGAAGCGGTATATGTTCAGATCGTCGGCGTGGCGCCGAAGGGCATCAAGCAGCCGGGGCCGGCCACCAAGGGGCTTCCGCGTTCGCTCGATCAGGCCGTTGCCTTGGGATTGCGTCAGCACCCGACCATTCTTGCCGCCCAGTACAACGTCGATACCGCCGGCTACCAGGTGAAGTCCGCTGAAGGCACGATGCTGCCCGGCGTGACTATTCAGGGGCAGGTCGGGCGCACGACCGGCAACTCCGGTGACGGTATCGATAGCAACGCGTCGAGCCTCACGGCCCGCCTGACGGTGCCGATCTACCAGGGTGGTGCCGAATACGGCCAGATTCGTCGGGCCAAGGAGACCCTGGGACAGCAGCGCATCCTCGTCGATTCGCAGCGCGCCGCCGTTCAGCAGAACGTCGTGACCGCACACGCCCAACTTGAGGCGGCAGTTGCCCGAATCGGCGCCAACAAGACGCAGATCTCGGCCGCCAACATGGCTCTCGCCGGCGTCATCGAAGAGCGAAAGGTCGGCCAGCGCACCACGCTCGACGTGCTCGATTCGCAGCAGACCGTCCTGAATGCGCAGGAACAGTTGGCGATTGCCCAGCGTGATGCCGTCGTCGCAAGCTACGGCCTGCTCGCTGCCACCGCGACGCTGAGCGTCAAGAGCCAGGGCCTGCAGGTCGCCGAATACCGGGCCGAAGAGCACTACGAGGCGGTCAAAGACAAGTGGTTCGGTCTTCGAACCGTAGACGGCCGCTGATCAAGCAAAACGCCTCGGGAAACCGGGGCGTTTCTGCTTCTGCCGATCAAAACAAATCTGTGCAACAATCCAAGTGTCTGATTCGCGGCGTATGTTTCGTCCGTGAACTCACTTAAGGTTTGTTTGCAATCGGCACATGCGTCGTTTCGGGACACATGTTCGGCCGCGTCAAACGGGGATAGAAATGGCACAGCTCAATGTCGCGCGTGAACCTTCGATGGATGAGATTCTCGCATCCATTCGCAAGATCATCGAGAGCAATGAGCCGGGGCAGACCGATTTCTCCTCACAGGATCACTACGAGGACGACGGATCGGATGAGATCGAACTGACGATCGACAGCGAAATCGAAGCAGCCGCCTTCGGCAGGCGGGAAGAGCAGGCCGAGGCGCGCAAGCCCGCCACGCCTTCGCCGGAGATCGCGGTGGCCGTCATCCCTTCGGAGCCGCATTCAAGTATCGCGCAGCCTCCGCTTTCGCTGGCGGACGTTGCTGCCCGAGTAAGGGCAGCCTCCGAGCGTCACACCATGAGCTATGCTGCCAAAGAGCCGGTCAACGATGTGCCTTTGCGCAGCGTTCAGGATAGCCCGGTGATCACGTCGCGCATGGCGGCCGTTTCCGCACCACAGGCGCCGGCTGACCGTCTATCGATGGGTGCAGTACAGGAGCGCGCCAATCAGAGTGTGGCAGTCAAAGCCGCCGCAGCACCAGCGCCTGAGGTAGCAGAGCCGGCGCCCGCGATCGTTTCTGCCGGACCCGTGGCTGTCATTGCCGACGAGCCTGCAGCCGAAAGACCCGCACCTGCGATCGTTTCGCCGGAGGTCAGCCGGCAAGTTGCGCAGTCCTTTGACAATCTTGCCCAGGCTGTCGACCTGAGCACGCGGCGGTCGTTCGACGAAATTGCCGAAGAGATGCTGCGTCCGATGCTTCAGGAATGGCTGGACGACAACCTGCCGACCTTGGTTGAGCGGCTCGTTCGCGAAGAGATAGAGCGCGTCGCGCGCGGTCCCCGGCGCTAGATCTGAACCTTTCCGATACAGGGGCCGCGGAACAGTCGCGGCCTTTTTGCGTTCGTGTTGACTTGCATCGGCCGTTCCGGTTTACAAGACACAGATATCAATCTCCAAAATTGGCTTCAAAATGCTTGATAAGACCTACGATTCCGCATCCGTCGACCCACGTATCGCCAAGAAGTGGGACGAAGAAAACGCGTTTCGTGCAGGTGCGGGAGCAAAGCCCGGCGCCGACAGCTTCTGCATCGTGATCCCGCCGCCGAACGTGACGGGCTCGCTGCACATGGGCCATGCGCTGAACAACACGCTGCAGGACGTGCTGGTGCGGTTCGAGCGCATGCGCGGCAAGGACGTGCTGTGGCAGCCGGGCATGGACCATGCCGGCATCGCCACGCAGATGGTCGTCGAGCGCAAGCTGATGGAGCAACAGCAGCACCGCCGTCAGATGGGCCGTGAGGCCTTCATCGAGAAGGTCTGGGAGTGGAAGGCTGAATCCGGCGGGTTGATCTTCAATCAGCTGAAGCGGCTCGGCGCATCCTGCGACTGGTCGCGCGAGCGCTTCACCATGGACGACGGTCTGTCGGAGGCCGTCCTTGAAGTGTTCGTCTCGCTCTACAAGGAGGGGCTGATCTACAAGGACAAGCGTCTGGTCAACTGGGACCCGAAGCTGCTGACGGCGATTTCCGATCTGGAGGTCGAGCAGCACGAAATCAACGGAAACCTGTGGTACCTGCGCTATCCACTTGAGCCAGGTGTCACCTATCAGCATCCGGTCGCCTTCGACGAAGACGGCAAGGCAACGGAATGGGTGACGCGCAACTATCTGGTCGTTGCCACCACGCGACCGGAGACGATGCTTGGCGACAGCGGCATTGCCGTCAATCCGGAAGACGAGCGCTACAAGCCACTCATCGGCAAACACGTCATTCTGCCGATCGTCGGCCGACGCATCCCCGTCGTCGGTGACGACTATGCCGATCCGACGGCAGGAACGGGTGCCGTGAAGATCACGCCGGCGCACGACTTCAACGATTTCGACGTCGGCAAACGTGCCGGTCTCGCAGCGATCAACATCTTGACCGTAGAAGGTCGGATCAACATCAAGGACAATGAGGAGTTCCTCGAGGGCCTCAGCGAACCAGCGGCTTTGCATGGCGCGTGGGACGAGCTTGAGGGCAAGGACCGCTTCGAGGCGCGCAGGATCATCGTTCGGATCTTCGAGGAAGCCGGCCTGCTCGACAAGATCGAGCCGCACAAGCACATGGTCCCGCACGGCGACCGAGGCGGCGTGCCGATCGAGCCGCGCCTGACCGAGCAATGGTATGTCGATGCCAAGACACTGGCGAAGCCGGCGATCGCATCGGTTAAGGAAGGCCGCACCAACTTCGTCCCGAAGAATTGGGAAAAGACCTATTACGAATGGATGGAGAACATCCAGCCCTGGTGCGTCTCGCGTCAGCTCTGGTGGGGACACCAGATTCCGGCCTGGTATGGCCCGGACGGACAGGTCTTTGTCGAGAAGACCGAGGAAGAGGCGCTGCACGCCGCGATCCAGCACTATCTGGCGCATGAGGGCCCGATGAAGGCCTATGTCGAGGACCTGCTCGAAAATTTCAAGCCGGGTGAAATCCTGACCCGCGACGAGGACGTGCTCGACACCTGGTTCTCGTCGGCACTCTGGCCGTTCTCGACGCTCGGCTGGCCGAACGAGACACCGGAACTCGAAAAGTACTATCAGACCGATGTCCTGGTCACCGGTTTCGACATCATCTTCTTCTGGGTTGCCAGGATGATGATGATGGGCCTGCATTTCATGAAGGATGCCGACGGCACCCCGGTCGAACCGTTCCACACCGTTTATGTCCATGCGCTCGTTCGCGACAAGAACGGGCAGAAGATGTCGAAGTCGAAGGGCAACGTCATCGACCCGTTGGAACTGATGGACGAATACGGTGCCGACGCGCTGCGCTTCACGCTGGCGATCATGGCCGCGCAGGGGCGCGACGTGAAGCTCGACACGGCTCGCATCGCCGGCTACCGCAATTTTGGGACGAAGCTCTGGAACGCCACGCGCTTCGCACAGATGAACGGCGTTACCAACAGCGACGGCTTCATTCCTGAGGCGTCGTCGCTGACGATCAATCGCTGGATCCTGACCGAGCTTTCCCGGACCATCCGCGACGTTACCGAAGCGCTCGAAGGTTTTCGCTTCAACGAAGCTGCCGGCAGCCTCTACCGGTTCGTCTGGAACCAGTTCTGCGACTGGTACCTGGAACTGCTGAAGCCGGTGTTCAGCGGCGAGGACGAGGCGGCCAAGCGCGAGTCCCAGGCCTGCGTTGCCTATGTTCTCGACGAAATCTACAAGCTGCTGCATCCGTTCATGCCCTTCATGACCGAAGAACTCTGGGCTCAGACGGCGGGTGAGGGACGTGAGCGCTCTGGCCTGCTCTGCCACGCGGAATGGCCGTCCGCTTCCTATGCCGATGATGCTGCCGCCGACGAGATCAACTGGCTGATCGATCTGGTTTCGGGCATCCGTTCGGTCCGTTCGGAGATGAATGTCCCGCCAGCAGCCACCGCACCGCTCATCGTCGTTGCCGCCAACGCGCTCACGCGCGAACGCCTCGAGCGGCATGCCTCGGCCATCGGCCGCCTGGCACGCGTCGAGCATATCGATCATGCGGTGGTGGCGCCGCGCGGCAGCGCCCAGATCGTTATTGGCGAAGCCACGGCTTGCCTGCCGCTTGGCAACCTGATTGATCTCTCGGCCGAAAAGTCGCGTTTGGAAAAGGCGATCTCCAAGGTCGAAGTCGAGCGGGAGCGTATCCTCGGCAAGCTGGCCAACGAGAAGTTTGTCGCCAATGCGAAGCCGGAACTGGTCGACGCCGAACGCGAACGTCTCGTCGAACTGGATCTGCAAAAGGATTCACTCGGCGTCGCGTTGGCCCGGGTTGCAGAGGCCGGCTGAGTGCACCAAAGGCGTGATCTTATGTCATCCGCGGCGGCAGCGCCGCGGATTTCGCATTTTCTGATGAGGCGGCTGCGTTTGTCGCCAAGCCGATTCGGCATGCCAAGGCGGTGGCTTTCTGTCGAACCGACTTGGAAGTTCGAGCCTCGCTTTCAAACCCGAACCTGCCCTTTTTTGTGCAAAAACCGATGTTGTTGTTGTTGAGTAACACTTTCGGATTATATTGGAAAACTATCCTAATATTAGCGTCAAAATAGACGCTTCGCGCGAAATTCGTTCGATTTGGGTGGATTGTGTCCAAATGATGAGAATCTTACGTAAATTTGATGGCGCAGAGGAGCGCCGCACCCATAGAAAGCGGCATTTGCGATTTCACGCGATCGTGAGATTAGTTTTCGCACAGGCGACGTGAGGTGGATTGTCGCAGATTGAAATGCAGGGGGAGGAGCTTGATGGCTCACAAGAATTTGAAGCGGAGCGTCCTGACGGTGGCGGCCGGAGTTCTGGTTGCATCGGCGGCGCACGCTGGCGGTCTCGAACGCGGCGGTTATAACATCGATCTGCTGTTCGACCCGTCCGACTATGCAGTGGAAGCGACGGCGACTTATGTCAACCCGCAGCGCGAACTGGACAATGTGCGGGATCCAATCGCAGCCGACGGTAACTTAAACAGCCGCCCCAATTCCGGTATTCGGGATACGGAGGGATATTGGGTGCCTCGCATTGGATTCAAGGCCGGGCTCGGCGATAGCGTTGACTGCATGGCTGACTATTCACAGCCGTGGGGCGCGCACACCAATCCAGGCGCCAACTGGGCAGGCGCCAATGATAACATCGAGACGAAGATTGATAGCGACAACTATGCAGCGACCTGCTCCTACAAATGGGATGTGGGTCAAGGGCAATTTCGCGTCATCGGGGGTGTTTTCTACCAAGAGGTGAGCGGCTTCAAGGAGCGCCTGGTTCAACAGCTGCCGGGGGCGTTGGGCCTTTCGGGGGTCGGTCGACTTGATCTTGCCGGAAACGGATATGGCTGGCGCGCCGGCGTTGGCTATGAAATCCCCGAATATGCTGTTCGTGCGAGCTTGGTATACAATAGCGCCGTGGACCTGGGCGACGTGACCGGCACTCTCGATCTGCGGCAGCTTCCGCCAATTGGCAGTCCGTTGGCTGGCCGGGTCACCGACGTTTACGGCACAGCGGATATGCCCGACTCCTTGGAGCTTAAGATTCAGTCTGGTGTTGCTCCGGGATGGGTCGTGTTTGGTTCGGTCAAGTGGGTGGATTGGAGCCAGCTCCAAATTCTGCCGTTCTGCCCGACTTCAACGCGGGGTCTTGCAGCATGCACACCAACCAGTCCCGTTGTCGCAACAACGCTCGACCTTCTGTACCGCGATGGCTGGACTGTCTCAGGCGGCGTCGGCCACAAGTTCAACGACCAATGGAGCGGCGCCGTCAGTCTGACTTGGGATCGCGGAACAAGCACGGGCTTGGGCACGCTGACCGATACATGGACGCTCGGAGCTGGCGTGTCATATGCCGCGAATGAGAACATCGAACTTAGGCTTAGTGGGGCGCTCGGCATCTTGACGAGCGGCTCGTCCGGGGTCGTTCGAAAAGACGGAATCGACTATGGTACGCGCGCTCAGTACGATTTCGGTAACGACTTGGTCAGCGCCATCTCGACATCTATCAAAGTAAAGTTCTGATCTTCGATCGATTGGAATACTCAGGCCCGGTTCATCGCCGGGCCTTTCTTTTTGCCTTATGCGACATCTGTTGGTGACTGTTCCGCGCCGCGCCAATGTGACGATTCAGCAACACATTTAATGCTAGAGTTTGCTAGGGTCGGACTCAAGGTGAGTATGTCCATTTCCCGCCACAAACAGGGAGCAGCGATGTTGGGGACAAACGTGCAACTTGAAGATCGAGCCTGCAATGTTTGTAACGAAATGAAGTCATGTGTCGTCTTGCATGAGCTGCCGCACTTCTGCGGAAATCGTTCGGTAAAGCTGCACACAATGGAGTTTCCTCCTGGACTGGGTGCGTCGATGTTCTCGGCGGTTTCGGTGAACAAGTGAATGGCAAAGGGCTATTCAGGCGTTTGTGTTTGCAGCGGTGATGAGTTCGGCGTGGCCGGCTGGAACGGAAGAATTAGACTGTGATGCTTGCGGGTGAACTGAAGTCTTTGAAGGTTGCGATGCTCGGCGTGTCGCTGATGGTCGGCGGTGCGACGGCTGGTCCGGCACGTGCCTTTGATCCAGGCGCCGGCGTCAGCAAGGAATCCGGTCCGTTTGCCTTGTTCAAGTTCGGCTTTTCCGCCTACAAGAGCGGCCGCAAGGACGAAGCGGTCGAAGCCTACCGCTATGCCGCCGAGAAGGGGCATACCGGCTCCCGTTGGGCACTCGCCAACATGTATGCCTATGGCGACGGTGTCGCCGAAAATGACCTCGAAGCCTTCAAGATCTACAGCGAGATTGCCCAGCAGGGTGTCGAACCCGGTTCCGAGGATACGGGCTACTTCGTCAACGCGCTGATCTCGCTTGCCGGCTACTATCGCCGCGGCATTCCCGACAGCCCGATCAAGTCCGACATGTCTCAGGCGCGCCAGCTCTACTTCCAGGCAGCATCGACCTTCGGCGTATCCGAAGCGCAGTTCCAGTTGGCGCGCATGTTGCTTTCCGGCGAGGGCGGCAACGTCAACGTTCAGCAGGCCAAGAAATGGCTGAACCGTGCACGCAAGAATGGTCATGCCGGCGCCATGGGTGTCTTCGGCAACGTCATTTTCCAGGAGGGCCAGACCATCCGTGGCCTTGCCTATATGACCGCCGCGCTCGATCAATGTTTGCCGAAGGATCGGCCATGGCTGCAGTCGATGCAGGAACAGGCATTTTCTCTGGCGACCGAAGACGATCGCCGCAAGGCGATCACGTTGTCGCAGAATATGCACACTCAGGGCGACGAAGACTAAGCGTCGCCCCCGGCGGTCAACCTTCGCTTCAAAGCGGACGGTCGAACGCGAAGTAACCCGCGACCGGCACGTGGTCGGAAGGTTTCTCCCAAGCCCGCACATGTTTTTCGATCGACGTTGAAACCAGTCTGTCTGCCGCTTCCGGCGACAGCATCAGGTGATCGATCCGTATCCCGAAATTCTTCGGCCAACATCCAGCCTGATAATCCCAGAATGAGTAGAGCGGAACGTCATCCGTGGTCGAGCGAACGGCATCGGTGAGGCCGAGGTTGCGCAGATGGCGGAAAGCCTGACGCGTCTCGGGCAGGAACAGTGCATCGTTTTGCCAGACCTTGATGTCCCAGCAGTCGTGTTCCTCGGGGATGACGTTGTAGTCGCCAGCAAGAATAAACGGCTCTTCAAGCTGCAGGCGCTGCTCGGCATAGGCGGACAGGCGTGCCATCCAGCGCAGCTTGTAGGGATATTTTTCGCTATCGACCGGGTTGCCATTGGGCAGGTAGAGCGAGCAGACGCGGATGACGCCGCCGGAAACGGAAAATACGCCTTCGATAAAGCGGGCTTGCTCATCGGCATCGTCGCCCGGCAGCCCACGATTGACTTCGTCCGGTTTCAGCTTGGAAAGCAACGCAACGCCGTTGAAGCCCTTCTGGCCGTGCGTCTCGACGTGATAGCCGAGCGCTTCTATCTCAAGGCGCGGGAAGTTTTCGTCGACCGACTTGATCTCTTGCAGGCAGACGATGTCCGGATTCGACTCCTTCAGCCATGAAAGCAGGCTGTCGATTCGCGCCTTGACGCCATTGATGTTCCAGGTGGCAATCTTCATGGCTCGAAATGCCCTTCCATGTCAGTGAACCCTCTCGGACTGCTCCTTGTAACGGCTCCGGATTCTTTTGACAAATCCGATACCTGCGGTCTTTCCACCGGGAAAGGCGCCATACATCAATAGCGCGCGGCGCTTTTCATTCACTTGCCGTATGCGGGCATGTCCATGAATTGATTCCCACCCACTGAAAGCTATAGTCCCGCACATGATCGACCTCATCCAGAACTATTGGCCGCATTTTCTCGTCGTCCTGTCTTTCGTTTTGGGCGTGCCGGCGGCGATCCATGCCGCCATGACCAAGGACGATGTTCGGGCCGCGGCCGGCTGGGTCGGCGTCGTGCTGCTGTCACCGATTGTTGGCGCGCTCGTCTACGGTGTCGCCGGCATCAACCGCATCCGACGTTCGTCCATCGGCATGCAGCGTTCGCTGTTGAGCGGACGCGGGCCGGACCAATTCGGGCGCTTCGATGTGTCCGATGCAGAGATCGGCGCACGCTTCGGCCAGCGGTTCGCGGCGATGAAGATCCTCGGTGACCGGGTGTCGCAACATGCGATGTCGACAGGCAACCGCATAACCATACTTGAGGGCGGGGACGCGGCCTATGCCGCCATGCTGCACGAGATCGCCAATGCGCGCCGCAGCATCCTGCTTGAAAGTTATATCTTCGACCGAGACGCACTCGGCTTGCGCTTCGCCGATGCATTGATTGCGGCGCGAGGGCGAGGGGTCGAGGTGCGGGTGCTGATCGATGCGGTGGGCGCACGTTATTCCGTGCCGAGCATCGTCGGCTATCTCAAGGCCGCCAGCGTGCCCACGGCCGTCTTTAATGGCAACATCATCATCGGGCTCAGATTGCCCTATGCCAATTTGCGCACGCACAGAAAGATCCTGGTCGTCGATGGCAAGGTCGCCTTTGCCGGCGGCATGAACATCCGCGCCGGTTTCACCACCGAAATTGCTGGTCCCGAAGCCGCCTATGACACCCATTTCCGCATCACCGGACCCGTCGTTGCCGATATCTTCCAGGTTTCGGCCGAGGATTGGCAGTTTTCAACCGGCGAACTTCTGGCAAGTGACACCTGGACGATCGAGCCGACTTCGCCGCCGGCAAAGGCGCCGGGCATTTTGATGCGTGCGGTGCCATCGGGGCCTGATAAAACGAACGAAACCAATCACAAGATGCTGATGGGTGCGTTCTCCGTGGCACGGAAGAACATCCGGCTGATGTCGCCCTACTTCCTTCCCGACCGGGAGTTGATCAGCGCGCTCGTGACGGCCGCCCGCCGCGGCGTCGAGGTGGATATCGTCGTGCCTGCGGTCAACAATCTGCTGCTGGTCGACCGTGCCATGGCGGCGCAGTTTGATCAGGTGCTGAAGGGGCATTGTCGCGTCTGGCGTGCAAAGGGTGCCTTCAATCACTCCAAGCTGCTCGCCGTTGACGAGCGCTGGGCCTATGTCGGCTCGACGAACCTCGATCCGCGGTCGCTGCGTCTCAACTTCGAATTCGATCTCGAAGTGCTCGATGACGTCTTTGCGCGCAGCGTCAACGGCGGCATCGCTGCGATCATCGAGACGGCGGAAGAGGTGACCCTGAAGGATTTGAATGCCCAGCCTTTGGCTGCGCGCCTGGCGAACCGTCTGCTCTGGCTGGGATCACCATATCTCTAGCAATGAGCGGCGCATGGAAATGCGCGCGCGCAGTCAGATGGAAAAACTCGTTCCGCATCCGCAGCTTGCGACAGCATTCGGATTCCTTATCTGAAATGACTGGCCGAGCAGGTTGTCGATGAAGTCAATCTCCGAGCCACCCATATAGACGAGCGACAGGCTGTCGATCAGGACTTTGGCGTTGTCCTTTTCGAGCACGAAGTCATCGTCGTTCGTGTCGTCGACCAGATCGAACTTATAGGAGAAGCCCGAACAACCGCCGCCTTCTACGGAAACCCGCATGGCATTCTTATGCCCGTCCGAGCGCAGAATGGTGGCGATCCGCTTGGCCGCCGCGTCGGAAAGTGTCACTGTTTCCTGTGTCATATTTGCCTCCTGCCGGGGTCAAGAACCGGAGAGATTCGTCTTCATTGCGCGATTTACAATCGGCCGGTGCTGGCATGTCTTTCAATGCCGAGCGCCAAGCCATTGCTTTGGCTTAAGGAATCGGTCGATGTTTGGTCGCCGCTTTCCCGTAGCTTTCACTATAGGTATGAAGGCTTGAATGTCCCGTCAATGGGACGACACAGGCAGGTGTGAAATGACATTCGACAAAAAAGCGCTCGGCTTCGGTTACGGCGAACATGCGCCATTCGCGTCGAATCCCTGGGCGACGCGCGGCAGGCTATATCCGGAAGCGACAAGCCCGACGCGGTCCGACTTTCAGCGTGACCGCGACCGCATCGTCCACACGACCGCCTTCCGTCGGCTGAAGCACAAGACGCAGGTCTTCATCGCCGCCGACGGTGACCACTATCGCACCCGCCTGACCCACACGATCGAAGTGGCCCAGATTGCGCGCGCACTGGCGCGGGCGCTGAAGCTTGACGAGGATCTCGCCGAAGGCGTCGCGCTCGTCCATGATTTCGGGCACACGCCATTTGGTCATACGGGCGAGGACGCGCTACATGACATGCTCAAGCCCTATGGCGGCTTCGATCACAACGCGCAGTCGTTGCGTATCGTCACCAAGCTCGAGCGACGCTACGCAGAGTTCGACGGACTGAACCTCACCTGGGAAAGCCTGGAGGGACTGGTCAAGCACAACGGGCCGCTCTTGACAGTTGACGGGCAGGGCGCGCACGGTCCGGTGCCGCAGCCGATCCTGGATTATTGCGCCATTCATGACCTCGAGCTTGCGAGCTTCGCGAGCCTGGAGGCGCAGGTGGCGGCGATCGCCGATGACATCGCCTATAACACCCATGACATCGATGACGGCCTGAGATCCGGCTACCTGACGTTCGAGATGCTTGAAGACGTACCGTTCCTCGCCCGTCTGATGCGAGAGGTCGGCGATCGTTACCCCGGTCTGGAGGCCAGCCGGTTCACCCATGAAATCATGCGGCGCCAGATCACGGCGATGGTCGAGGACGTGATTTCGGTCGCACAAACGCGCCTCAAGAAGGCTCGGCCCGAAAGTGCCATGGATGTCAGGCAGGCGGGGAAGGTCATGGCGACATTCTCGCAAGAGATGGGTGAGACCGACAAGCAGATCAAAAGACTGCTGATGACACGGATCTATCGTCATCCCGAGGTGATGCGCGTGCGTGAGGGCGCTGCATCGATCGTCTGCGATCTCTATCGCGCCTTCATGGCCGACCCCTTGCTGATGCGCGAACACTACTGGATCGACCAGATCCCTGGTATGGCCGAGCCAGCGCGGGCGCGCCATGTCGGGGACTACCTGGCCGGGATGACGGATACCTTCGCCATCAGTGTCCACCGGCGTTTGTTTGACCATACGCCCGATTTGCGGTAGGGACGCCGCGCCCGGAGGCTTTTGGTTCACCCGAACCGAGCCTCCTTTTGAGTTTTGCACCGACCATATTCTGTCGGGAAAAGCGGACGGATCAGATGAATCTCTTCACGGACTTCGAATCAAGAATTAAGGATATTCTCGAAACGCTTGATGTCGTTCGAGAAAAGCGATCCGAGCTTGACTTCGGCCGTATCAATGTCGAGCCGCCGCGCGACGCCAGCCATGGCGATGTCGCAACCAATGCCGCGATGGTGCTTGCCAAACCGTTGGGGATGAATCCGCGCGCGCTTGCCGATCTGATCGTCGAAAAGCTCAGGCAGGACCCTGAGGTCACCGATGTTTCCGTTGCCGGTCCCGGCTTCATCAATGTGCGCCTTTCGGTTTCCTACTGGCAGAAGCTGTTGACCGCGGTGGTTCGCTCCGGAGCCGACTATGGCCGCAGCACGACCGGTGCCGGCCGCAAGGTCAACGTCGAATATGTGTCGGCCAACCCGACCGGGCCGATGCATGTCGGCCATTGCCGCGGTGCTGTCGTCGGTGACGCGCTTGCGAACCTGCTGGCCTTTGCCGGCTATGAGGTGACCAAGGAGTATTACATCAACGACGCCGGTTCGCAGATCGATGTGTTGGCGCGTTCGGCCTTTCTTCGTTATCGGCAGGCGCTCGGCGAAGAGATCGGCGAGATCCCGCCGGGCCTCTATCCCGGCGACTATCTCGTGCCCGTCGGCGAGGCGCTGGCCGACGAATTCGGCACGAGCCTGCGGTTGATGCCCGAGGACAAGTGGATGCCGCTCGTCAAGGAGCGCACCATCGACGCGATGATGGCCATGATCCGCGAGGATCTTGCCGCCCTGAACGTCACCCACGATGTTTTCTTCTCGGAGCGGACGCTGCATGCCAATGGCGCTGCCAAGATCCGCACCGCGATCAACGATCTGACCTTCAAGGGCCATGTCTACAAGGGCACGTTGCCGCCGCCGAAGGGGCAACTGCCGGAGGATTGGGAAGATCGGGAGCAGACGCTGTTCCGCTCGACCGAGGTCGGCGACGACATCGATCGGCCGCTGATCAAGTCGGATGGAAGTTATACCTACTTCGCTGCCGACGTTGCTTACTTCAAGGACAAGTTCGACCGCGGCTTCGACGAGATGATCTATGTGCTTGGCGCCGATCATGGCGGTTATGTCAAGCGGCTCGAGGCGCTGGCGCGCGCGGTGTCCGGCGGCGCGTCGAAGCTGACGGTGCTGCTTTGCCAGCTGGTCAAGCTCTACCGTGAGGGTGAGCCGGTCAAGATGTCCAAGCGTTCCGGTGATTTCGTGACTCTGCGCGACGTCGTCGACGAAGTCGGACGCGACCCGGTGCGGTTCATGATGATCTACCGGAAGAACTCCGAGCCGTTGGATTTCGATTTTGCCAAGGTGACAGAACAGTCCAAGGATAACCCTGTCTTCTACGTCCAGTACGCGCATGCGCGTTGCCGGTCTGTCTTCCGTCAGGCGGCGGACGCTTTCCCCGGCCTCGACCTGGCTTCCGTCGATCTTGCCGGTGCAATCAACGGCGCGATCGTCGATCCGGCGGAGCTGCAGCTGGTCGCCAAGCTCGCAGAATATCCGCGCGTCGTCGAGGCTGCGGCACTGGCGCAGGAGCCCCATCGCATCGCGTTTTACCTGTACGATCTTGCCGCTGCCTTCCATGGACACTGGAACAAAGGTAAAGAGAATCCGGAATTACGTTTTGTTAACGATAAAAATAGAGAATTAAGTACTGCCAGACTCGGGCTGGTGCATGCTGTCGCTTCCGTACTGAAGTCGGGCCTGTCCATTACAGGCACCTCCGCACCGGAAGAAATGCGATAAGTATTGTCACCATTTTCCCACAATGCACTGGCAAGTGAATGCAGGCAATTGTGAGTGGAGAGCATGGCAGACAAACAATTCGCACGAAGCGGGCCGGCTGAATTCGATGTATTGGCAGACGATGATCCGTTGGCCGAACTCGCCCGGATCGTCGGCTACGATGCCCGGCCGGCTGTCCAGCAGTTGCAGGAATTGCAACGCCACCAGGAGGCTGTCCGGCAAGATCCGGCATTCGATCTCGAGGAAGAGCTTCTTCGAGAGTTCGATACCTATGACGCGCCGCGCGCAGCAAATGTTCAGCCGGACAACAGCCCGGTTGAGCATGCTGCCGTGCCCGCGGAAGAGGTTCAGCAGGTCGCGCCCGTGCTCGAATTTGCGCCAGCCGAGTTCGCTGTCGCCGAATCGGCGCCGGTCGAGGACGCACCGGTAGTCGAGCCGGCATACGAGCCTGCCGCGTTCGCGGAGCCGTGGGCAGACGCCGCTATTGCCGCAGAACAGGTCGAACGCGGCCCGGTCGAAGTTGTCGCGTTTCCTGAAACGGCTCCGGTTGCCGACCCCGCAGGATATGAGGTGGCTCCCGACGCAGGCGAGCCGGCCTTCGATCTTGAGCGCGAGCTCGAGCTGTCGCTTGGCGAGGCCGAGCTTTCTCCGGTAGCCGAATTTGCTGTGGCCGAGCCGCAGGGCGCGGCACCTGAAGAGTGGCACGCACCGGTCGAGGAAATTTCATTCGACGTTTCCGATTTCGCCGATGAGCTGATGGCTGTGCCGGCTGCGCTGTCTGTCGAGCCGGCCTTCGAAGTGGCTCCGGCTGCCGAGGGCAGCAACGCCTACGCGTCGGACAACGCTTACTCGTATGAACCGGCCGTGATCGAACAGGCTGCTCCAGTTGCGGCAGACCCTGCAACCGATAATGCCGTCGATCAGCTTCTTGCCGATATCGAGCGGTTCCCGGTGCCGGCTGCGACGGGATTGGTTGCCGCCGCAGTTCACGCTCATCCCGCCGTCCATGCGCGAGCTGAGCCGATCGCGACTGGAGCCGCTCCGGTCAAGAAGAGCCCGTATCCCTTCACTCCGACGTTCAGCCGCGCCACACCGGTTGCTTCGCCTTCGGGTGTCGGCCAGCAGCGCGCCTTTGCCGGTCCGATCGTCTCGTCGATCCCTGCGGCTGCGGCACCTGCAGTTGCTGCACCAGTGGCCGCAGTGGTTGCTCCGCAGGCTGCCCGCCCGACCGTTGAACCTGAGAACGAGCCGAGCTTCGACATCGAGAACTTCGAAATGGAGCTCTCGGATGTGGCAATGGAGCTGGAGCTTCCGGAGTTCGACGCTTCTGAGGATGTCGTGGCTGCCGTGCAGCAGCCGACGTTGCCAGTTGTTGAACAGGCGCCGATCCAGCGCGAAGAATCCTTCGTAACGCCGTTGGTTGCAGCAGCGCCCATGGAAATCGAAGGGCCGCCGGTTGAAAGCGCTCTGCCCTTCGATCCGTCGATGATCGCCGAAGCCGATTCCGGCGTTGCACCGATCGCCGATATGGATGTGCCGCAACTGCCGGTCATCGAGACAGAAAAGCCGGTCGCTTATCCTGCCGACTACGATCTCGATATCGACGCGGAAATGGCCCAGCTCTTCGGCACGCCTGCACTCTCCGTGAGGGAGACACAGGCTCGGCCCGTCGAGACTCGCGAACCTGCGCGCTCCGCGCCGGCCGCCAAGCCGGCCGCATCGTTTGGCGCAGCCCCGATGGATGATTTCGACGAGTTCGAGAAGGCGATGGAAGAAGACTTCCGCCGCTCGATGGTTGAACGCCAGAACGCGCCGCGCGAATCGGAGCGCGTGCAGCCCATGTCCGGCCAGGCCGACGCGGGTGTTTATAACGAATACGGCTCCGGTCGCCGCTCGCAGCGCATGATGCTGCTGGCCGCAAGCGTCGCGGGCGTCATCATTCTTGGCGGTGCAGGCGTCTATGCATGGATGGGTGGCAGCGATGCCGTCTCGTCTGGAGAGGGTCCGAAGATCATTCTCGCCGACAAGTCCCCGGTCAAGGTCGTGCCAGAGGAAAAGGGCGGCAAGACCGTGCCGAACCAGGACAAGGCCGTCTATGACCGCGTCGCCGGCGCGCAGGGCACCGGCCCTCGCCAGGAGGCTCTGGTCTCCTCGACAGAGGAGCCGATGGACGTCGTGCAGCGGACGCTGACGCCGGAAAACCTGCCTGATGACGGCAGCGATGAAGCCGAAGCGCTGATGACGCCTTCCGCTGAAGCTGACGATCAGTCTGCGCGCCTGATGCCGAATGATGGCACGGCTGCGCCGGCTGATCAGGAAGAGGACAAGACTCCCGCGGTCGCACCGCGGAAGGTACGCACGATGATCGTCAAGCCGGATGGCACGCTCGTCGCTCGCGAAGAGCCGGTTGAGGTCCCGGCGACGGAAGTCGCTGGTAATGCTCAGCCGGTTCCGGCAACGGCTTCGGGTCAGGCGACCGCGTCGGGCATCGAGGGCCAGGCGACAGCCACGGGCGCCGGGTCCGAGCTTCGCGCGGCCGGCCAGGCATCAACCGGTGCCGATCAGGTCGCTCTTGCAGCCGCAAGCAGCGCTACCGTCGATGCCGCTGGCGATCAGGCGCCACTGCCGCAGACACGTCCGGCCGCAAAGCCCGTCAACGTGGCTGCGACCGACACGGCCGAGACCCAGCCTGCGGCTAACGCTGCAGCGGATACCCAGCAGGTTTCGACGGCTTCCGTGCCGGCTGGGACCTACTTCATCCAGGTGGCATCGCTGCCCTCAGAGGCCGAAGCGCAGAAGTCCTACAACAGCCTTTCCAACAAGTTCGGGAGTCTCATCGGCGGTCGCGGCGTGGATATCCGCAAGGCGGAGATCGCGGGTAAGGGCACGTACTATCGTGTCCGCATCCCGGCCGGATCGCGCGAAGAGGCCAATGCACTTTGCTCGCGCTACAAGGGTGCCGGCGGCAGCTGCCTCGTGACCAAGTAGTCACCACGACGAATATTATCCTCGGAAGGGCGCGGCAGAGATGCCGCGCCCTTCCATGTTTCAGTGTCAGTAGTCTGTGCATGACGCGCACGGACAACTATTCTCGCTTCGCTGCGGGCAAGCCGCGCACTATGCTTTTAGGATGAGCGAATCAAAAGCATTTATCTCCGGTTGCAAGGGTCTTTCTCTTTCGAGCGAAGAGCGCAGGTTCTTTGATGGCGAGCAACCCTGGGGCTTCATCCTCTTTGGCCGCAACATTGGCGAGGAACAGCAGATTTGCGATCTGGTCGCGGCTCTGCGTGACAGCATCGGCAATCCGGCTGCACCTGTGCTGATCGACCAGGAGGGCGGGCGCGTTCAGCGCATCCGACCGCCGCTTGTTCAGCAATATCCGAATGGCGCGGCGATCGGCGAGATCTACCGCCGCGATGCCGAGGGCGGTCTGCGTGCGGCCTGGCTGATGGGGCGGCTGCACGCCTTCGATCTGATGCGCTTCGGCATCACGGTCGATTGCCTGCCGGTGCTCGACGTTCCGGTACCCGGCAGTCACGATGTCATCGGCAATCGCGCCTACGGGCACGACCCGCACAGCGTCACGGCGATCGGCCGCGCGATGGCGGAAGGCCTGAAGTCCGGTGGCATGCTGCCAGTGATGAAACATATGCCCGGTCATGGGCGCACCTTCGTCGATTCTCACCATAGCCTGCCTGTGGTCAGCGAAACGTTCGACGAGCTTGCCAAGAGCGACTTCCTGCCCTTCATCGCGATGAAGGACGAGGCCATGGCCATGTCGGCGCATATGGTCTTTACGGCAATCGATCCGGACAATCCGGCGACGACTTCCGCCAAGGTGGTGCGCGAGATCATCCGCGGCCATATCGGCTTCAACGGATTGCTGATGTCCGACGACGTCTCGATGAATGCGCTGGCCGGCGACATGACGACCCGCGCTCGCAACATCATCGACGCCGGACTTGATCTCGTCTTGCATTGTCATGGCATAATGGACGAGATGAAGGCTGTAGCGAATGTCGTGCCGGTTTTGGCCGGAGAGACATTGCGCAGGGCAAAGGCCGCCGAGGCCGCCTTCCGCAAGCCCGACAATGCGAACGAGCAGGAACTGCGGGCCGAGTTCAACGGCCTGTTCGCGACGGTTTGAGGACGGGTACGGCCGGCGGGAAAGGATCGGGCTGTCGTGAGCAATGCGGGTGAAAAGCAGGGCAGGTCCGGTTCTAAAGCGCCGATGGATACCTTGTGGCAGGACGAGACCGCGGAGCGGGGGCTGCACGAAGAGGCGTTTGTCATCGACATCGCCGGCTTCGAAGGCCCGCTCGATCTGCTCCTCCATCTTGCTCGCAGCCAGCGGGTCGATCTTGCCCGCATCTCTGTGCTGGCACTGGCGGAGCAATACATCGCCTTCGTCGAGCGCGCGCGCAGCATCCGCATCGAACTGGCTGCCGACTACCTCGTCATGGCGGCTTGGCTTGCCTATCTAAAATCGCGGCTGCTGATCCCGCAACAGGCGAAGGATGACGGCCCCTCGGGCGAGGAGATGGCATCGGCGTTGGCGTTCCGGCTGAAGCGCCTCGAAGCCATGCGCGAGGCAGCGACCCGGCTGATCAATCGAAACCGCCTCGGCCGCGATGTTTTTGTGCGGGGCGCGCCGGAGCACATCGTCACAGAGCACAAGTCGGACTACGATGCTTCGCTTTATGATCTGCTGACCGCCTATGCGAGCTTGCGCCAACGGACGGCGATTACACAGGTAACGATCGAAAAGCGTCATGTCTGGTCGCTTGCCGATGCGCGATTGATCCTGGCCCGTATGACAGGTCACCTCGACGATTGGACCGCGCTCGACCACTTCCTTCTGCGTTACATGACGACGCCGAAGGAGCGGGCGACGGCGATCGCCAGTTCCTTTGCCGCCTCGCTGGAGATGGTGCGCGAGGGACGCCTGGAAATCCGCCAGGAAGAAGCGTTCGCGCCGATCTATCTGCGGCGCGGGCCAAACCCGATCGATGCGGCGACGCTCGCCGATATGGAGGCAGCCCGTGGCTGAGCCGCAGAAGTACTTGCCTGATGTGGCAGATGAAGACAGCGAGAATGACGGCCCGTTGCTCGATCCGCGCGTGGAACAGGAGGCCGAGCGGATTGCCGAAGCTTTGGTGTTTGCCTCTGCTCAGCCGGTCTCCGAGGCCTATATAGCCAGCCGCCTGCAACGTGATGCCGATGTCCCGCGCATCATGGCGCGGTTGAAGGCGCTTTATGCCAGCCGTGGCGTCAACCTGGTTCAGGTGGCGGATCACTGGGCGTTCCGCACGGCGGCCGATCTATCTTTCGTCGTGCAGACGGATGAACAGGAGGTGCGCAAGCTGTCGCGCGCCGCGCTCGAAGTCCTGGCGATCATCGCCTACCATCAGCCGGTAACCCGCGCCGAAATCGAAGACATTCGCGGCGTGCAGACATCGAAGGGCACGCTCGACGTTCTGATGGAAGCCGGCTGGGTCAGATTCCGCGGTCGCCGGCGCACGCCCGGGCGTCCGGTCACCTTCGGAACGACGCGTGATTTTCTCGACCACTTCGGCCTGGAGGAACTGCGTGATCTGCCGGGGATCGAGGAGTTGAAGGGAGCGGGGCTTCTCTCCGGCCGCGTTCCGTCCAATCTGCATATTCCCGTGCCCGTCGGCGAGGACGACCTGGCGGAAAATGAGGATCCGATCACCCAGCTCGATCTCGAAGAACTGGGGCTCTTGACTCCAAAGGGCGAAGAGGCCGATTAAAAACCTGATTGGAGATATCGGCTTTCTCCATCGAGCCTGCACCCGGTATGGTCGCCGTGGTGCCACCGGTGTCAAGGAATACGCAGCATGGCTTCAGATACGCAGGACAGGCCCGTCATGGCAACGCGACGGACGGCGGGCGTATCTTTCGCGGCGAGCCTGACATTCGAGGATATTCACCACAACTACCATTCCAAGGAGACGATCAAAGGCGTCAGCCTGGCGGCCAAGGCGGGTGAAGTTCTTTGCCTGCTCGGTCCCTCCGGTTCAGGCAAGACGACACTGCTGCGGATCGCCGCTGGCATCGAGATGCAAAGCGCCGGCCGCCTGTTGCTCAACGGCCAAGAGATTTCCGGCCCGTCGACCTTCCTGCCGCCGGAAAAGCGCGGTGTCGGGCTGATGTTCCAGGACTTTGCGCTGTTTCCGCACATGACCATCCGCGACAACGTTCGTTTCGGTTTGACCGCGCTTCCCAAGAAGGAGGCGTTGATCCAGGCTGATGCGGCGCTGGAGCGGGTCGGTCTGTCGCACTATGCCGACCGTTATCCCCATGTGCTTTCAGGTGGGGAGCAGCAGCGCGTGGCGCTCGCCCGTGCGCTCGCCCCAAGGCCGGCGGTGCTGTTGATGGACGAACCTTTCTCCGGGCTCGACTCGCGGCTTAAGGATTCAATCCGCGCCGATACGCTCGCCATCCTGCGGGAGACACGTGCCACCGCGATCGTCGTGACCCATGATGCCGAAGAAGCGATGCGCATGGCTGACCGGATCGCTCTGCTCAAGGACGGACGCCTGGTCCAGGTCGGCACCGCGGACGAGCTTTATCGCAAGCCACGGGACCTATTTGCCGCCGGTTTCTTCTCGGAAATCAATGTGTTCGATGCCCAGGTGCGCAACGGCCGTGTCGACACGCCGCTCGGCGGCGTGGAGGCAGGCAAGTATCGCGATGGGCAGCGCCTGTCCGTGGCCGTCCGGCTTTCGGGCCTGCATGTCGGCAAGGACGAAGGCGATATACAGGCGCGGATCGTCTCGCGGCGTTTCATCGGCGTCGTCGAACTGCTCGAACTGGCTGTGCAAGGCTGCGACGGGACCGTGCGCGCGCGTATCCGGGCGGACCAATTGCCGCAAGGATTGCGCGATGTAATGCTTTCAGTTAACGAGCGGGATATATTGCTGTTTGAAAAAGACGCCGTGAGCCCTTAGGGTCTTTCGCGAAAGGGGCGTGCGGTCCGTACGCCCGAAAATTGACACGTGATAGGGCCTAAATCGGGGAAGGCTCAGAGGAGTAAGCACATGGGTTCCTTAAGTATCTGGCACTGGCTGATCGTTCTGGTCGTGGTGCTGTTGTTGTTCGGTCGCGGCAAAATTCCGGAACTGATGGGCGACGTTGCCAAGGGCATCAAGAGCTTCAAGAAGGGCATGAACGACGACGACGTCGCTTCCGCCGACAAGTCGCTCGACGGCAAGACTGTCGATCACAAGTCTGACGAAGTTCGCTAACGAACGAGCATCGATAGGGCCGGGCTGGGATTATTTCCCGGCCGGCCGCATCACGGGTTTGCAGGACATATCGAATGCTTGATATCGGCTGGACCGAGCTAGTCGTCATTGCCATCGTACTGATCGTTGTTGTCGGACCGAAGGATTTGCCGCCGATGTTGCGGGCCTTTGGCCGGATGACGTCGAAGCTGCGCGGCATGGCATCGGATTTCCGCCAGCAGTTCGATGAAGCGCTGCGCGAGGCCGATCTCGAAGATGTCCGCAAGACGATCAGCGACGCACAAAGCCTCAACCCGGCAAATGCGCTGCGCGATGCGATGAACCCGCTGCGCCAGATCGGCAATGAGATCAAATCCGATCTCCAGAAGGCGGCATCGCCGGACAAGGTCCCCGCAGCTGCGGCAGAACCACCGGCATCCTCCGTAGAGCCGGTTACCGCCGTGCCTGCGGTCGAGGCAAAGCCGGCCGACAGCGTTGCGGCCGCGGCGATCGGTTCCGCGAGCCGGCAGATGCAGCGTGCCGAAGCGGCTGAGCCTGCCGTAAAACCGAAGCGGGCGACGAAGGCCAAGACCGACGCCACGCCCACGGCCAAGAAAGCCACAGCGCCCAGGGCAGCAGCCGGGACCGCCGTGGCTAAGCCTGCAGTGGCCAAGCCCGCCATGAAGAAGGCGGCGGCCGAGCAGCCGAAAGAAAAGACCCAAAAGACACGCGCGGCGACGCGCAAGAAAGGTGACGCATGAGCGGCGATATCGAGGACCGGCCGCAGCCGCTGATCGAGCATCTGATCGAGCTCCGGAAACGGCTGATATGGGCCGTTGGCGCGTTCTTCATCGCCTTTCTCGTTTGCTTCTACTTTGCCAAGGGTCTCTTCAACCTGCTGGTGCTGCCGTTCAAATGGGCGGTTAGCTGGGCCGGGATGGAGCACCGCAATGTCGAACTGATCTATACCGCGCCGCAAGAATTCTTCTTCACCCAGATCAAGGTGGCGATGTTCGGCGCCTTGGTGATCGCCTTTCCGGTGATCGCATCGCAAATCTACAAGTTCGTCGCTCCCGGTCTCTACAAGAATGAGCGTGCGGCGTTCCTGCCGTTCCTGATTGCCTCGCCGCTTCTGTTCCTGCTTGGCGGCGCGCTGGTCTATTTCTTCTTCACGCCAATGGTCATGTGGTTCTTCCTGGCGATGGAGCAGGGCGGTGATGAGGGCCATGTGGCGATCCAGCTTCTGCCCAAGGTCTCGGAATATCTGAGCCTGATCATGTCGCTGGTCTTTGCCTTCGGCCTCGTCTTCCAGCTACCGGTGATCACCACGCTTCTGGCCCGCGTCGGCTTCGTGAGCGCACAGGGCCTTGCCGAGAAGCGCAAATACGCGATCGTGATCGCCTTTGTCGTCGCGGCCGTGCTGACGCCACCGGACCCGGTCTCCCAGATCGGCCTTGCACTGCCAGCCATCCTTCTCTACGAAATTTCGATCTATACGGCGCGACTCGTCGAAAGACAGCGGGCAGCGGATGCGCTCAAGCGTGAGGCCGCCCAGTCGCAGGAAGAATCCTCCGAAGAGGTTGGCCCCGCAAAGGGCTGAGCATTCGACGGTTCCGCGCCGTGACCTGAAAAACGCGTGGAACGACAATGCTTGATATCAAATGGATCCGTGAGAATGCCGATGTGCTGGACGCCGCCCTGGCGAAGCGGGGCGCGGAACCATCGTCCGCGTCGCTGATCGCCATCGACGAACGTCGCCGTGCAATCCTTCAATCGCTGCAGGACATGCAGTCGCGCCGCAATGCGGCGTCGAAGGATATCGGCGCGGCCATGGCCCAGAAGAACAACGAGCTTGCCGAAAAGCTGAAGGCCGAAGTTGCCGAGCTGAAGAACTCGATGCCGGCGCTCGAGGAAGAGAGCCGCCAGGTCGAGGTCGAACTGAACGACGCCCTGTCGCGCCTCCCGAACATCCCGCTCGAAGACGTCCCGGTCGGTTCGGACGAGGCCGGCAACGTCGTCACGCGGGTGATCGGTGCCAAGCCAACCTGGAACCACCAGCCGCGCGAGCATTTCGAAATCGGCGAGGCGCTGGGCCTGATGGACTTCGAAGGAGCGGCGCGCATTGCCGGATCCCGCTTTACGATCCTGAAGGGCCAGCTTGCCCGGCTCGAACGCGCGCTCGGCCAGTTCATGCTCGACCTCCACACCCAGGAGCACGGCTATACCGAAGTCCAGCCGCCGCTGCTGGTGCGTGACGATGCGATGTATGGCACCGGGCAGCTGCCGAAATTTGCCGAAGACCTGTTCCGTACCACCGATGATCGCTGGCTGATTCCGACGGCTGAAGTTCCCCTGACCAATATCGTGCGCGAGCAGATCCTCGATGGCGAAAAACTGCCGCTGCGCTTTACCGCGCTGACGCCGTCCTTCCGTTCGGAGGCCGGTTCGTCGGGGCGCGACACGCGTGGCATGCTGCGCCAGCACCAGTTCAACAAGGTCGAACTCGTTTCGATCACCGACGCTGAGACGTCAGTTGCCGAGCACGAGCGCATGACTGCCTGCGCCGAAGAGGTGCTGAAGCGTCTGGGCCTGCACTACCGCGTGATGACGCTCTGCACCGGCGACATGGGCTTTGGCGCCCGCAAGACCTACGATCTCGAGGTCTGGCTGCCCGGACAGGATACGTACCGCGAAATTTCGTCCTGCTCGGTCTGCGGCGATTTCCAGGCGCGGCGCATGAACGCGCGCTACCGCAACAAGGAAGACAAGGGGACAAGGTTCGTTCATTCGCTGAACGGTTCCGGCGTTGCCGTCGGCCGCGCCCTGATTGCCGTTATCGAAAACTATCTGAACGCCGACGGCTCGGTTTCGGTGCCGGACGTCCTGGTTCCCTATATGGGCGGCCAGAAGCGTATCGAAAAAGCTGCCTGACGGGAAAGAAGTGGCAATGCGGATCCTGCTGACAAACGACGATGGTATCCACGCAGAGGGCCTTGCGGTCCTCGAGCGGATCGCCAGGACGATTTCCGATGATGTCTGGGTGGTGGCGCCCGAGGCGGATCAGAGTGGTCTCGCCCATTCGCTGACGTTGTCAGAACCGCTGCGCCTGCGCCAGATCTCGGAGAAGCGTTTTGCGCTTAGGGGCACACCGACGGATTGCGTCATCATGGCCGTGCGCAAAGTGCTGGACCGCAAGCCGGATCTCGTCCTGTCCGGCGTCAACATCGGCGCGAACATGGCCGACGACGTCACATATTCCGGTACCGTCGCCGGTGCGATGGAGGGAACGCTGCAGGGCATTCGCTCCATGGCCCTGAGCCAGGCCTATAGCCATATCGTCGGTGAGGCCGTTGCCTGGGACGTGGTAGAACGGCATGCGCCTGCGTTGATCCGCAGCCTGCTGGCGGTTGACCTGCCTGATGGTACGTTGCTCAACCTCAACTTTCCGAAATGTTCGGCCGACGCCGTCGCCGGCACCGAGGTGACCTCGCAAGGCAAGCTCGATTTCGGTCTGACGATCGACGAGCGTTCCGACGGTCGGGGGTTTCCCTACTTCTGGCTGCGCTTTGGCGAGCGGTTCGGTGATTTCCGCGCCGGTACCGATATCCACGCGCTGCGCGAAAACCGGATCTCGGTGACCCCGCTCAAGCTCGACCTGACCGACTATACGGTGCAGGAGCGAGTGGCACGGGCCTTGAGCGAAGGGACCGTCGTTTGAGCGGACGTGTTTCGGAACAGGAAGGCTTCGCGGCGATGGTCCTTCGGCTTCGCGCCGAGGGCATCAGCAACCAGAGCCTGCTGAACGCTGTCGAGCAGACGCAACGCGGCCATTTCGCGCCGCCGCAGTTCCAGGCGGAAGCCTACTCGCAAAGGACGATCCCGCTCGAGTGCGGTTCGTTCATGGAAGGCTATGACTTTGCCGTGCGGCTGCTGCACTGCCTCAATCTCAAGTCCGGCCAGCGTATCCTCGAAGTCGGCACCGGCAGCGGCTTTACCGCCGCCGTCATGGGCCGCATCGCCGAGCGCGTGCTGACGATAGACCGCTACCAGACGCTCGTCGCTACCGCGCAGAAGAATCTGGAAAAATCAGGCGTGCGCAACGTCATTGTTCGGCATGCCGATGGCAGCGCCGGCGTGCCGGGTGAGGGCACGTTCGACCGCATCCTGATTACGGCTGCCTTCAACAGCCTGCCGCGCATGTTCTCCGACCATCTTGTTTCCGGCGGAACGCTGGTCGTTCCGATCATGATGAGCGAAACGCATTGTCGGGTGGTGCGTGTCAGCCGCACCGGTAGCCGCTTCGACCGCGAGGATCTGTTCGAAGCGCCTTACCTTCCGATCGTTCCGCAACTGGCGTCTTACCTCTAAGCTCGCCATTCCAGTCTCCCTGGGACGTCACGCTGCGAAAGCTGGCCTCATCCAGCCGCGCCACGCATCCAACCTTTCACCCCGAACGCGGGCGCGGTCGAGACGCGAGCTGCTATGCCCGCGTCTCGACCGCGCAAACCAGCCTGAGCGGTTTGCGGCCCCGGGTTCATCTTCGTGGCCGCGTGAAGCCGGTGGGCGATTGCGCGCCAGGGGCGGTCATTGGTTAACAAAACCCTAACCGCGCCAGTTTCGCGCAAGCTTTGCGCCATACGCCTTCGGCTGCACGAAAGGTCTGGCCTTGCGAGTCGCTGAATTTCTATGCGGCTCGGAAAGGTGACTTGGTCGTGCGGTTGACGGAGACGGCACATGCAGATCGCGAACAGGCTGACGACCGCGACATCAGGCGACGGGCTGGGCAACCTTGCCGGTCGTACGGCGGGGCAATCCGGGCCAAGCGGCAAGGATGAAAGTGCAGTGCAGGCGCTGCAGGCAACTTTCTTCGATCCGACGCCACGGATTTCGCTTTCCGCCGATGCGTTGCTTTACCTCAGCCAGAACAAAAGATCTTCTGACGGGCAGCCCGCTCTGACGCGCGACGAATGGAACAACCGCTTGTCGCCGCAATTGGCGTTGCGGGAACACCAGGCTTTTGGAAAGTTCCTCGAGACCGGCGATCACCGCGCGTACTACAAGGGTTTCATCGAGTACTACGATGGCCTGCGATCGGAAGACCAGGACAGCCTGCGCTATTTCGGAACGCGTGAGGCGGCTGTCGCCGGACTGCGCTCGCTCGAATACGATCAGGCAGGCGGCCTGGAGGGCGAGGCGACCTTCCAGACGCTGGTGAGCGTGCTCCTTGAGGAAGACAAGACCGCACAGTCGGAAGCACCAGCCTCACCGGCGGGACGCCAGATCTTTGCCTGGGACCTGACGAGCATCAGCTATGAGGACGAGCCGACCGAGCGGCGCGCCGTCTCGGAAATCGAACGCCTCTATTCCGAACTGATCTAGGCTCTGTGTGCGCTCATTGCCCGGGCCAGGCATCGCTCTATGGTTAGCATTCTGTCAAACTAGGGCTTTGGTGGTGCCGACCTTAACCGTGCGGTAACTCTAATACGCTTTAATCATCCCACATCGAGTTGCGTTCGGAGTGGGTAAGCGTCATGCGTCAGTTTGTATCTCCCAAGGTTGGAAAGTCCACGATCCGCCTGTGTGCAGCAGTTTTGCTGGCAGGTGTCGCCACAGGCTGCAGCTCCGACGCCAGCCGTTTCGACGGCTTGTTCTCGCGGTCGGACACGCTGACGACCAGCTCAATTCAAAGAAATACGACACCGGTGCCGCGCGGCGACGTCGCCAACGGCCAGATGGCTGTGGTTTCGCCGGCCGACACGCGCAACTCGGCGCTCGGTCAGCCCTATCCCGCGGCAAACGGTGCGTACGACCCGGTCAATACGGCGTCTACACCGATGTCCAGCGCACGTGCCGCCTCGACGCCGATGAACGTGCAGCGTTCAACGCTTGCAGATCCGACTGCCGTCTCCAGCCGCCGTGTCGATCCGCAGCCGTTCCCGGCGGCACGCCAGGTCGAGCAGGCGTCCACTGCCACGCGACAGGCATTGCCTGCGGCCGTCAATGAGGCGGCGAGCAAGAGTGGCTGGACGACGCAGAACGCGCCTTCGATCATGGTTCGCCAGGGCGACAGCGTTGCCGTTCTCTCCAAGCGCTTCGGTGTTCCGGAAAAGGAAATCCTGAAGGCTAACGGCTTGAAGACGGCCGGACAGGTCGAGCCCGGCCAGCGCCTCGTCATCCCGACCTTCGGTGTTGCGAGCAGCGCTGCGAAGGCTGCTGCCTCCAACACGATCACCGACCTGGATGGCAGCAAGCGTCAGCCATCACCCTTACCGACCGATCAGCGTGATGTCGCGATCCTGCCGGGCCAGTCGCAGTCTCGCGAAAAGAGCGAAAGCAAGACGGATGTGGCGGCAGGCAAACTCGCCACGACAGGCGAGGGCAGCGGTGACGGCTCATACACCGTCAAGCCGGGCGATTCCCTCAATCGCATCGCCAAGGCAACGGGTGTCTCGGTCGGCGCGCTCAAGCAGGCCAACGGCCTGACGGCAGAATCGATCCGTGTCGGCCAGAAGCTGACGCTGCCGGGTGCCGCAGGCGCCGCGACCGATCAGGTCAAGACGGCATCCGTTCCGAACAAGAAGGCTGAAGGTCAGGTGGCCGCGCTCGACAAGAACAAGCCCGCCGAGTACCAGCCTCCGGTCGCAAAGCAGAGTGTTACCGAGGTCGCCAGCAAGACGGCCGACGTTGACGAGGAATCGCCGAAGTCGACGGGCATCAGCAAGTATCGCTGGCCAGTTCGCGGTGCAGTCGTCGCCGGCTACGGCGCCAATGTCGATGGCAACCGCAACGACGGCATCAACATCTCCGTGCCCGAGGGGACGGCGATCAAGGCCGCCGAAAACGGTGTAGTCATCTATTCCGGCAGCAGCCTGAAGGAACTGGGCAACGCCGTCCTCATTCGTCATGACGACGGCACGGTCACGGTTTACGGCAATGCGTCCGAACTGAAGGTCCAGCGCGGTCAGAAGGTGCAGCGCGGCCAGACGCTCGCCGCATCCGGCATGACCGGCCGCGCAAGCCAGCCGCAGGTCCACTTCGAAGTGCGCAAGAACGCCAGCGCCGTGAACCCGGCAACCTTCCTGGAATAGGTTGGTATTAGCCGTCCAGCCGGTGGCGCAGGCGGCCGGCCAGATCCTGAATGAACTGCCAGGCGACGCGGCCGGACCTTGCTCCCCGCGTCGTCGACCATTCCAGCCCATCGGCGTGCAAGGCCTCCTTGTCAACAGCCAAGCCGTAATGGGCCGCGTAGCCGTCGATCATCGCGAGATAGTCTTCCTGGCTGCATTTGTGGAAGCCGAGCCACAATCCGAAGCGATCCGACAACGACACTTTCTCCTCGACTGCCTCCGACGGATTGATGGCTGTCGACTGTTCGTTTTCCATCATGTGCCGCGGCAGGAGATGGCGTCGGTTCGATGTTGCATAGAGCAGCACGTTCGTCGGCCGCCCCTCGACACCGCCGTCGAGCACGGCCTTGAGCGACTTGTAGGACGTGTCGTCATGGTCGAAGGAAAGGTCGTCACAGAAGACGATCACCGGCACCGGCGCCGATTTGAGTATTTCCATCAGTGCGGGCAGCGTCGCGATATCCTCCCGGTGAACCTCCACGAGCTTCATCGCGACACCCGCATCCCGTGCGATCTGCGCATGAACGGATTTGACCAGCGAGGATTTTCCCATGCCGCGCGCGCCCCACAGAAGCACGTTGTTTGCCGGATAACCTTCGGCAAAGCGCAGCGTGTTGTCGACCAGGATGTCGCGCACGTGGTCGACGCCGGTGATCAGCGACAGTTCGATGCGGTTCGGCCTTTTGACCGGCTGCAGATGATGGCTTGCCGGCGCCCAGACGAAGCACTCTGCAGCGTCCCAATCGTTGGCGGCGGGAGCGGGACCGGCGATGCGTTCGATCGCCGCGGAAAGCTTCTGCATTTCCTTGATGAGAACGTCGATCCTTGTGTCACCCATTTGTCCATCTCCGCTTGCTGAATCAGTCACTTGGCTTCGGTTTAACCGGGTAGCACGCAGGTTTGCGCTGGAAAAGGCCGCACCGGGCGGGACAGGGGGTTCTCCTCTTGCACAATTTATGTCAGAGGCACTGGAACGGATACGGGTGCCGTCGCTTTGCATTGCGGCTGCGCGCCCTTATATTCCGGCCGATTTGGCGCGGAGGAACCGCCGCATATTTTGAACTCAAGGAGTGATCGATGTTCATTACCGAAGCTTTTGCGCAGACAGCCGGCGCCCCGTCGACCGGCGGCGCGGACATCCTTATGTCCATTCTGCCCTTCCTGCTGATCTTTGTTGTCATGTATTTCCTGATCATTCGCCCGCAGCGTGCGCAGATGAAGCGCCGCGAAGAGCTGCTGAAGAACATCCGTCGTGGTGACCAGGTCGTGACCGGCGGCGGCATCGTCGGCAAGGTGACCAAGGTCGTCGACGACAGCGAGCTGGAAGTCGAGATTGCGGAAGGCGTCAAGATCCGCGTCGTTCGCAGCGGCGTGTCGGAAGTTCGCGTCAAGGGCGAACCCGTAAAGGAATAATAGAAGTCCAGCCACAACCGGGAGTATCCGGGTCACGGAGCGTTTGAGGCATGTCCAATCTGAAGCCGTTGAAAAGCGCTCTTGTTTGGCTGGCAGTGCTTTTGGGTGTCGCGTTTGCGATGCCGAACTTCCTGACGAAGGAATGGGCGGATGCGCTGCCTTCGTGGCTGCCGCACCGTCAGGTGGCGTTGGGGCTCGACCTCCAGGGTGGCTCGCACTTCATGTTGCAGGCCTCGCGCGAGGATATCCTCGCCGAGCGGCTTGAGGCAGTGACAAATGATGTCGGCAAAGCGCTGCGCGATGCCGACATTGCCTATATCGGCCTGTCGGGCGAGGCGCAGCTGATCTCGCTGCGGGTTCGTGACCGGGCCAAGTTGCCGGCCGCGCGCGCAGCGCTCGCGCCGCTCATGACGCCGGTTGAAACCGGTGGACTGGTCAACGACGAAGTGACCGAACTGGCCTTCGACGGCGCTGAGGAGGACGAACTTGTTCGTCTGCGCCTGAGCGACGACGGTATCGACTACCGGATGTCACAGGCTCTGGGACTGGCGATGGACGTCGTTCGGCGCCGGATCGCCGAAGTCGGGGTAGCAGAGCCCCTCATCCAGCGCCGTGGCGGTAATCGACTTATCGTTCAGGTGCCGGGTCTGGCGGATCCACAGCGCCTGAAGGACCTGCTCAGCCAGCGTGCCCGCGTTTCCTTGCAGATGCTGAACACTGCCGTACCCGTGGAGCAGGCCATCGATGCGCAGCCGCCCGCCGGCAGTGAAGTGCTTTACTCCTTCGACGATCCGCCGGTCCCCTATCTCGTCGAGAAGACGCCGTTGCTGTCGGGGGAGGATTTCGCTGGCGCGCAGCCGGAGATCGACGCGGCAAGCGCCGAGGCATCGGTCGCCATCAAGCTGACACCGGCGGCAACCGGCCGCGTCGTCGCGCTTCAGGCCACGGGCGCCGACCAGAAGGTTGCGATCATTCTCGACGACCAGGTCGTCGCAACGCCGAAGCTTGGCGATGCTGTGAAGGGCGATACGGCAATCATCGCCGCCGATCTGCCGGAGGAGGGTGCCGGCGACCTCGCAGCTCTCGTCAGGACCGGACCGTTGCCGGCGACGTTGACAGTCGTCGAGGAGCGGACTGTTGGCCCAGGCGTTGGCGATGATGCGATCGGTGACGGTCTCAAGGCCGGCTTCATCGCTGCCATTGCTGTCGCCGCATCGATGGTCTTCTTCTACGGTGTCTTCGGTATCTTCGCCGTTGCCGCCCTGGCCGTGAATCTCATCTTGATCATTGCCGTGCTTTCGCTCACCGGCGCGACGCTGACATTGCCGGGCATTGCCGCAATCATTCTGACCATTGGCGTCGCCGTCGACTCCAACGTGTTGATCTACGAGCGCATCCGCGAGGAAGCACGGGGCGGTCAACCGTTGGTCCAGTCGGTCAACAAAGGCTTCGCGCGCGCCTTCAGCAGCCTTTTCGATGCCAATCTGACGATGCTGATTGCCGGTGCGATCCTCTTCTACCTTGGCTCGGGCCCCGTGCGCGGCTTCGCCGTCACGCTTGCGATTGGCAGTGTCACGACATTGTTCACCGCCTATACGGTCACCCGCAGGATCGCCAAGGCCTGGCTGCGCGGTTGGAAGGCCCAGCACCTGCCGAAGGGCATCCGCACGGGCCGCTTCAGCGATCTCGACATCCGCTTCATGGCGATCCGAAATCCGGTCTTCATCGTCATGGCGGCGCTGTCGGTCGCTTCCGTCGTGCTCCTGGCCAGCCTCGGTCTCAATTTGGGCGTCGACTTCAAGGGCGGGTCGATCATCGAACTCGAAGGTAAGGCCGGCAACGTCGATATCGCCGATCTGCGCGTGCGGCTTGATGAGTTGAACCTCGGCGAGGTTCAGGTGCAGCATCTGGGTTCCGGTAACGATGTTCTCGTGCGCGTCCCGTCGCAGGAGGCAGGTGACAATGCCGAGCAGACCGCGATCGGCGTCATCCGCGCGGAACTCAGTGATGAATATGCGTTCAAGCGCGTCGAGGTCGTCGGTCCGGTGGTATCGGGCGAATTGACCCGTGCCGGCACAATTGGTCTTGCCGTCTCCTTTGCCGCGATCCTGCTTTACGTGTGGCTGCGTTTCGAATGGCGCTTCGCACTCGGCGCGATTGTGGCGACCCTGCACGACGTGCTGCTGACGATCGGTTTCCTCGTTGTAACCGGCATCGAGTTCAATCTCGGCAGCATCGCTGCCGTCCTGACCATCGTCGGTTATTCCTTGAACGATACGGTCGTGATCTATGATCGCATCCGCGAGAACCTCAGCCGTTATAAGAGGATGCCCCTGTCGGTGTTGATCGACGCTTCGATCAACCAGACGCTTTCGCGCACAATCCTGACTGCGCTGACGACCGGACTGGCCCTGGCGGCGCTCTACCTCTTCGGTGGCGGTCTTATCCGTTCTTTCAGCGTTACCCTCTTGTTTGGCGTCATCGTCGGCACGATCTCTTCGATCTATATCGCTGGTCCGATCCTCATTCTTTTCCGCAAGCGGACGGACCATTTCCAGGGCGGGGAGAATGCCTCCGGCCCGGGCGCCGGAGCGGCGCAAACGACAAAGGGTTCAGTCTGAAATGCCTAGGGGTATCGAGATCCGCGAAGCGCATTTTCCAGGGCGCGCCCCGATCGACGCCTACGGCAATGGCGGCTTTCGGTTTGCCGACATGTCGCATCGAGGCTCCGTGCTGATGCTGCCCTCGGGCGTCTACGCATGGGACGTGGTCGAGGGTGATCCGTTGGCGGTCGAAAAGTTCCAGCGGGTGCTGGACGAGGCGCGTGACATTGAGGTGTTGCTGGTCGGCACCGGCCGGGATATCCGGCCCTTGCCGGCCGAGTTGAAAGCCGCCCTGCGCGCATCGAATATCTCGTCTGACCCGATGAGCACCGGAGCTGCGGTCAGAACCTACAACGTGATGCTGGCCGAATCGCGGGCGGTCGCCGTCGCGCTGATTGCCGTCTGATCGCGACCAGGGAAAGACTTGCGTGCAAGACCTCGACATCCAGATCCTGACCGACATCAGGGACACTGACCGTGACCGTTATCTCGCCTGCCTGCTGGCGCCTGTAGCCAGCCAGTCGTCGCTCGCTCCGCTCTATGCGTTCAACGCCGAACTCGCCCGCATTCGCGATCTCGTGCACGAACCGATCCCCGGCGAAATCCGCATGCAATGGTGGCGCGAATTGCTGGAAAATGAAGATGCGACCGGCGAGGGGCATCCGCTCGCGCGTGCGCTGCTCGATTGCATTCGTAAGCATCGACTACCCATCTCGGTGTTTCAGAACATGATCGATGCGCGGATCTTCGATCTCTACGATGATCCGATGGAAGACAGGGCGGCGTTCGAAGGTTACGCCGGAGAGACGGCATCAGCGCTGATCCAGCTGTCATCGCTCGTCCTCGATCCGCAGAACGCTGCAGAATCTGCCGAGGCTGCCGGTCACGCCGGCGTCGCCCAGACGGTCGCAGGTCTGCTCCTGCTCCTGCCGCAGCATTGCCGCCGCGGCCAGGTCTATCTTCCGGCCGATCTCCTGAGGGCAACCGGCCTCGACCGGGAAACGCTGCTCGCTGGAGAGGACCTGGAAGCGATCGGGCGGGCGATCCGGGCCTTTACCGGCTTCGGCCGCGACCATCTGGCCAAGGCACGCGCCCGGCTCGACACGATCTCGTCCGACAATTTCGCAGCCTTCGTTCCGCTGGCACTCGCCGAGCCGATCTTTAACCGGGCAGACGCCGTTGGAGCAGAGCTGCTGCGCAATCCGATCAGGCCGACGCAATGGCGGCGACAGTGGTGGATGTGGTGGGCGAGCAAGCGCAAGCGGTTCTAGTGCTTGGCGGTCGAATCTGCTTAGCATTTCGGACAATTGTCCCTATGAAAAGCTGAGGCGCTTCACTTGAACCCCTGCGCGGCGTCTTTTGGGGCCGCGGGTTTGGCGGCCGGCTGGTCAAATTGGCGCAAGGCTCGCATCGTATAGACACAGTCTAGCGACTCAATGCCCACTGAGGGGGTGCCCGTCTGATGCTCTGGCTGCTTTTCATCATCGTCGTCATTCTCGCCGGCGCCTTCTATATGTGGATGAACGCGCGGGCAGAGCGGGATTGGGACGATCCGGATGCCGGTTCGGCGATGGTCGAGTTCGGGCGTGCCTTTCCGGACGAAGCGATCCGTGCACTTCACTCGACGGCAGACCGGAAGGCGATTTTCCTGCGGCTGCATGACGGCAAGGCCGGTTTCATTCAATCGCACGGCACGCACTATGTCTGCCACGTCATTCAGCCGGGCAAGGTCCGGGTCAACAGTTCCGACAGCGGCCGTGGCCTGATCGTCCATTTCCCTGATTTCGCCTATCTCGACAACGCGTTCGAGTTTCAGAACGCCAGCGAAGCGGCCGAGGTGTCGCTGTGGCTGCTGGGCAGTTTCAGCCCGAGGTCAGAATTCACTGCAGAGGAGGCGGGCGCGCCGTCTTCGGCGCAGGCGAACGAATAGGTCGCCGTCAGTCGAGCCGATCACGGCCGACCGTCATCTGATCAACATAGGCTGCAAAGGCAGGGCCGCCGGCAATCCGGTGTGATTCCGGCTTGCCTTGCGGATGTTTGACTCTCAATCCGTGCCGTTCAGCCAGGCGGCGCAGTCGCCGAGCGCGCGGGCGGCAGTCGCCTGCTTCTTCGCTGCGGCCTTTTCCTTGCCGCGGAAGCGCTTTGCCCCTTCGGGCTTGGTGATGGCGCCCGGTTCCAGCGGCGGGAACAATCCGAAGTTGACGTTCATCGGCTGGAACGAACGTTTGCCCGGCTCGTCGTCGGAAACGATGTGACCGCCGGTGATGTGGTTGAGCAGCGCGCCGAAGGCTGTCGTTGCCGGCGGCGCGACCAAAGGTTCACCCTTGCGCTCCGCTGCGGCGAACCTCCCGGCCAGCAAACCGATGCTTGCGCTCTCGACATAGCCCTCGCAACCGGTGATCTGGCCGGCAAAACGCAGGCCCGGCCGCGACTTGAGCGTCAGCGTTCCGTCGAGCAGGGTGGGTGAATTGATATAGGTGTTGCGGTGCAGGCCCCCGAGGCGCGCGAACTCCGCATTCTCGAGGCCCGGGATCATCCGGAAGACCTCCGCCTGCGCGCCGTACTTCAACTTCGTCTGGAAACCGACCATGTTGTAGAGCGTGCCAAGCGCGTTGTCCTGGCGAAGCTGGACGACGGCATAGGCCTTGACCGTCGGATTGTGGGCGTTGGTAAGCCCCATCGGTTTCATCGGCCCGTAGCGAAGCGTCTCGCGTCCGCGCTCTGCCATCACCTCGATCGGCAGGCAGCCATCGAAATAGGGCGTGCCTTCCCACTCCTTGAAGCCGGTCTTGTCGCCGGCCACAAGCGCGTCGATGAAGGCGTTGTACTGCTCCTCGTTCATCGGGCAGTTGATATAGTCCTTGCCCGTGCCGCCGGGGCCGACCTTGTCGTAGCGCGACTGGTACCAGCAGATGTCCATGTCGATCGTCTCGGTATAGACGATCGGCGCGATGGCGTCGAAGAAGGCAAGTGCATCGGCGCCCGTTTCCTGGCGGATCGATTCGGCGAGGTCCGGCGCGGTCAGCGGGCCGGTTGCAATCACTGCAAGATCCCACTCTTTCGGCGGCAGGCCGCGGATTTCTTCGCGAACCACGGTGATCAGGGGATGGCCGGCGATCGCCGCGGTGACGGCGTCGGAGAAGCCATCGCGGTCGACGGCGAGCGCGCCGCCGGCCGGAACCTGATTGGCATCCGCCGCCTTCATGATCAGCGAGCCCGCAAGACGCATTTCGGCGTGCAGCACGCCGACGGCGTTGCTGGTCGCGTCATCGGAGCGGAAGGAATTGGAACAGACGAGTTCGGCAAGGCCGTCCGTCTTGTGTGCATCGGTGCCGCGGACGCCGCGCATCTCATGCAGCACGACCGGAACGCCGGCCTCGGCGATCTGCCAGGCCGCTTCGGAGCCGGCAAGGCCGCCGCCGATGACATGAATGGGAGAGTGGGAAGAGGTGTCTTTGCTCATGGTCGGCTTCCTACCATGCCCGCCCCGTTGTTCCAACCATCGTTGCTATGGGAACAAACGAAAACGGCGCCCGAAGGCGCCGTCAGACCGCTGACAAACCCCTGGCACCGTCCAGGGGTTTATGATTCATTGGGACATGTTGAAGAAACCCGTTCCCGAACAGACGGCGCTCGAGATGGTGACGCTCGACAGTCTGGTGCC
>NZ_MBST01000004.1:0-261207 GCF_001695865.1 Ensifer sp. LC384 | reverse complement strand
CTGCGGTGCTGCGCAGCCGAAATGGCTTCGCACCGCAACCCGCCGCTACCGCCGCAAATACCGCAACCAAAAACCGCTGGAGCGAACTCAAAACCGGATAAAACTTGGGGGCAAGGTCATCGACCATCAAGGCGTTGATCCAGCGTCCACCGTTGATGCGGTATTCATACGTGTCATAATCGATCTCGACGTCATCCAGCAAACTGATGGCGAAGCGCCCGAAGATCTCGATCTCGCCCTCCAGCTGAGAGGCCGCGAACTCGTCGTCGGTAAGAACCTGGCGTTCCAATGCCATTACGGTCTGAATCCGATGGATAGTCGCCTCGAGTCCTTCAATCAGCCGGTCATGACGCTCTCGGGAGAAATCGTCAACGCAGGCGATGCGGCCTGCGACGGCGATGAGCCGGAAGCCGGCAAGCTTGGTATAAAGCATGAGGTTCTGTTCAGATGTCATAATGTGATCTCCTTCATCTTGATGACGGAGATCGGCCACTCTGTGGCAAAGAGGGGTCAAGGACCGCGAAGCGGCTTGCAAGCGGGGGAACCGATTTTGTCGCTTGCGGCAAAATTGGGGGAGACCGCGCCGTCCTTGACGCCGGATTTGCTGGAGTAAAATAGGACTTCAGAGAGAGAAGAGACCCGCGGACCCGAAGGGGACGCGTCCGCCTCCGGCGTAGCCGGCGGGGAGCACCGAGGGGTGAAACCCCTGGCAGGCAGACAGATCGGTTGATCCGGCCAGGCTGGCTCCTGTGGCCGGCAGCTGAGAGCTCGCTCCCTATTCGGGGGTCGGCTCTTTGGCGATCTGCCGGGTGAGGTCGGCGAGCGCCGCCTCAAGCTCGGCTTGGATATGGCAGCGCTCCGCCTGGTCGGGGCAATTGCGGAGTTCGGCGCGCAGTTCCTCGATGTGCTGTTCGATCGTCATCGTCATCTCCTTGAATTTGCGAAAGATGACGCCGTCGGTCATGAGGGGTCGGAAGGGGTCAAGGCTCGCGTCACGCGACCGGCGGAGCCGGCGCGCGGAGGAGCCGATTTTGTCTCTTGCGGCAAAATTGGAGGGGCCGCGCGGCCTTGAAGCGTTCCGGCCCCTCATGGCACGCTGAGGTTTCTGAGCAGATAGGGTGGGTTGGGTATGCCACCCAGAACATGCTGGCGACTGGCTGCCCTCGCCTTTTGACAAGATCCGGTTACAGCTTCACGATGTAGCATTTCGCCAATGTCGACAAGGAAACCGGGACCGCAGCCTGCCGACTACGGTCCCTTCTGGCTATTTACTCAGCTAGGCGACAATCCGGCTGGCTGCAGTAGCGACTTTGGCATAAGCGGTAATTGTCCGGTCCGCTTTAAAGGTGATGTCCCGTTCGACGCGCAGGCCAAGGCGACCACGAACGGATTGTATCTCCGAGAGAAGAACGGAACCGAGTTCGGGGAACCCGACGCCGAGGTCGCAGAGCCCGAAGAGCAGATCGGGGTCCTCCGGTTCGGCAGAGGCGATCAACCATGTGGCGGCCGCGTCGGGCGTGAACAGTTTGACGAGCGGAAGCGGATCGAAGTCTGGATCGCGTTGGAAGCGCCGACCGTTGGTGATGAGGGCCGTGCGGATTTCATCGGTGATGAGGCGCATTGGTATTCTCCAGGATGAAGGGGTTGGACGGAGAGGCCCCGCGATCACCGCGGGGCCGGCGTATGCGCCGCTCAGGCTGGATCGTTCCAGAGGATGACCTTGCGGTTCGCCTCGCCGCCGGGTGCAGGCGCGACATTGCCGAAGATCACGCCGATCTCGGGCGCTTCAAGCTTGACCGAGAGGTATTCCTCGCCGGTGCGCTGCGAGTTCCGGTACCAGGCGGCGCCGATCTCGAAGCCAGTGCGGCGGTGGATGATGCGATAGTCAGGGGCGCCTTCGCTTGCCTTCTGGGCATTCGGGATGAGGGCGATTGGGGCGTTGACCTTGATGGTGGCGAAGAGACCTTCGAGGGTGCCGTCGGTCTTTTCGGTAAGGGTTGCGATCGTGGTGGCCATGATGCTGTCTCCTTCGGTTACTCGGGAACCATTCCCGATGGCGCCCGAAGAAGGGGCCGAGCCGCAAGTGTCACCGCAGCGAAGCGGAGGAAACCCCTTGCGGGTTGACACTGGACGCGGCCGGTCCCTTAGAAAGGCGACATCGAGAACGGGAATGGTTTCCGAGCGACCGATCGGGAGACGCGTGGTCCGTACCCGCATCGCATCCTAGCGTTCAAAACCGGCATTGGGGGTTGCACGAGGCTGGAATTTCATGAGCAACGCTATCGCCCGGAAATCATGCGGGGTTGGGAGGCCGCCGCGCGTTTCGTCATTAGCCGAGACAGCCGACGGACTGGCTCGCAAGATCCGCCAATGCCCGCGAGTTGCCTAAGATCACGCCGATCGTGCTTGCAGTGTGACCGAGAGGTCTTGCTCGCCGGTGTGCTGTAACCGGCATCCGCGGCCTCTATGAATACCCGATCGACAAGCGCAGACAGCTTCGTGCGTCGGAACAGACAACTGGCCCAGCGCGTCAATCGTCGATCCGAAATCCGACCTTCACAACCACCTGATAGTGCGCCACCGCGCCATCCTTGATGTGTCCCCGGATTTGATCGACCTCGAACCATTCGAGATTTCTCATGGTTTTCGAGGCCCGCATAATCGCCGTCTCGATCGCCTCGGTTAAAGAGACTTTCGAACTACCGATAAGTTCCACCTTCTTGTAGACATGGTCGCTCACGTTATCCTCCCATATTGGTTCAGGCTACGCTTGGCTTCAAAAGGGGCTCGTGGGCATCGCTCGACGGGATTGCTGCTCAATCGAGCGGGCATCGTCACGCCGACAACGCTGCGTCAAAAGTCTGCTTGCATTGAAATTCACTGCTAAACACCAACGATCCGGCAATACCCGGTTGTTGTCAAACAATGTGAGAGGCGAAGGCTGCGCCGCGGCCAAGTGATCAATCGACCACAATTGACCCGGTGTGCACTGCGCCGCCAGCCTTAAAGACATGGAGAGCCGGCCGAGAGCATACGACCCGGCGCTGCTGCGGCAGAAGGCACTACGCCGAGCGGCTTGACCATATCTCTGTCACCCGGAACTTCCCCTCTACCCGTTTGCATTGAATGACGACATCGACCAACATCTTCAAGAGGCTGCGGATATCGTCGCGTGCGAGGTCCTGCCCGCCGTCCGATTCCTTAACGAGGAGGGTCAGCTGCTCAAACGCGAGGGCTGCCGAGTCAGCGTGCACTGTGGTGATGGACCCTGGATGCCCGGAGTTGATATTTCGGATGTAGTAGAAAGCCGTGCCGTCGCGCAGTTCCTGCAGCAGGACTCGATCGGGACGCATCCGCAGGCTTGACTCCAGCAGTTCCTTGGGACCGATTTTCGCAAGGCCCTGTTCACCTTTCGAATAGTACAGCCGAACGTGGTTTGGTTGCGGTATGACCAACTCGGCTGTGTCCTCGATTGTGATAATCCGCTCGAACGTCGGAATGTGCTGGATCAGCGCCTTCGACAGCGTGGTTTTACCCGACCCGGTCGCTCCGGAAATAATGATGTTCTTCCGGGCGAGAACCGATTGCTTCAGGAACGCCGCATAGTTTCCTGCTTTGTAAAGCTGCGACAGTCTTCTATCCGCATTGTCGGGTCGATCATCCGCCGGCGCGGTCACGGCAAACAGCCCTGCTGCGTCGAGGCCGCTTAACGACAGAGACATCGATGAGGGTTTGCGAATGGTAATGCTAACCGTGCCTCTTGTTGTTGCCGGGGGGATAACGATCTGAATGCGCTCGTCGTCCGGAAGAGTTGCCGAAAGGATCGGCCTCGCCTCGTCGATCGCCTGATGCGAATGACTGGCAACCGCGCGGGCGAGACGCATCAGTCTGTCGAAGGTCAGTTCCGCAACGTCAAAGCGCGACCAGCCAGCGGTACCTTCGGCCAGGACTTCGCCCGGCCGGTTGATGACCACCTCATAGAGTGTGGGGTTTTGCAGCAACCCGGCGATCGGCTGGAGAAGCTGGCGCACGACAGGCGCATCGCACGTTCCCGTCACGCCCCTATCCTCATTTCGTGACCACGCGCTCGCGTTTGCTGAAGTCGCCGAGGACGGAACGATCGAGAATAATGTTGCGTGGCTCGGTCACCAGCAATTCATAGATCGCGGAAAAATCGAGATCACGCGCCACGAAAATCGACACGAGCTCGCCCTGATGCTTGTTTAGCGTTGGGGCAATATTGATCGATTGCTCGACGGCGATCGCTGCCGCTTGTCTGCCGCCGCTCGTCGTACCCTCCGTGTCGACGTTCTGATCCTGTAATTGCCTTCCGGCAAAGCTCGCGACATCACCAACGATCGACAGGAGCAAAGCACTGCCGAAACGCTCCCGCCAATGGCTGTCGACATGCCCGTCAAAACCGGCGCGACCGAGCGCATCGGTTGCGGGTGAAGCAAGCGCGATGATGACACCTGTTGGCGTTTTCGCACGGTTCCAGAGGACGAAGAGCCGCTTCTGGCCGCGCCGCAGACCGCCACGGTATTCGCCGACAATCTGCGTGCCCTTCTCCATCAGCACCACACGGCCGTTATCCGAGAAGACGTCGCGATTGATGACACAGCTCGCGAAGCCAGGCTGGTCAGAAGACAGCGCCGTTTCGAGCACGCAAGGGATCGAAGTCCCCATTGCAATGATATAGTTCCGGTTGCCGAGATGTCCGGCGCGCGAACCTTCGAGCCGTGTCGGATTCAGCATGCGGTCGAAACGCTGATCTTCGTTCTCGCCTACCTCGCCGCCAGGCGTGCCGTTAATGGGCAGATAGGTCGAAGCTTGATCCGGCGCTGACTGCGTGTATTCGGAACGGCGATCGATGCCTTGGCCGGCGCTGAAGGCCATGACTGGCGCTCGCCGGGCAGATTCCAGAAGCTCGTCCTTTTCGGGTTCGATGGGCGTTCCGGCGACAACCGGGGTTGGCAATTTGACTTCGGGTAATGGCTCCACCGTCTTCGGCTCCTCTTTTGCTGGCTCGAAGTCCGTTGCTTGCCGGATAACCACCCGCTCCTCACGATTGGCATTTGGGTCAAGGGTCTGCGAACGCATCTGCCACAGCCCGAAACCGATGAAGGCGAGGATAGCTGCAACGACGGCGCCGCGCCTGAGAGCAGGGTTGCTGTCGATCCCTTGGGGAAGCTGGGCATGTCCGCGTTCGCCGGGAATCGTCGTTGGAACATCGTCGGTCATTGAACGTCTCTTTGAGCTGTGCCCTCATCTGGTGCCTTGACGACCCTCTCCACCGATGGGGATGTCGTATGTGTACCGGGGTTGTACCCGCCAAGAGTATGGGCTTCGTTGAAGACGCAGATCACATCCACTCCCTGACGCAGGATGAACTTGCGGCTGATGGCATGAACGAGCACTAGACCACCGGAGACGGATTTCGGGACGAGACTTTCACTTCCGTCGGAGTTCTCAAGATAGATTGCCGGGATCTCCCGATTGTCGGGGAAAACAAACGTTGTAAGCTTGCCGTTGTCGTAAACGGCCTGCGGTTCGATCGCGGCAGATCCTTGCATCGAATATTGCCAGTTGCGCGGGCCATATTGCTCATGGAGCGCCAAAACGTCATTTGCAGCGCCGGCCTTCTCGGCTTGGCCTCGGGCGTGCGCTTCCAGGCGCCGGCGCTGCGCCTCGTCGGCGGGATAGCGGTACTTGACATAGAAATAGGTATCTTGCCCGGCAGCAACGGAGCCGTCGCGCACCGTCAACTCCATCTGGTAACTGCGCTTGGAGCCATCCCGTCTTGTCGTGACTATGGAGACGTTGGTAATCGGCTGGTTCTCGCGGGGTTTTAGGAACAGAATATTTCCGGCCGGCGCCACCTCCCAGGCTACCGAATTGCCGAGCGCCACATGTGCGATCTCCTCGTTTGGCGCAAACTCCACCTGCACCGACGAGCGGAGTGTGCCGACGATGCGGGTGATGTTGTAGGGCTGGTAGTTGACGAAACGAACACGGTTGTCCTGCCCGGCGCCGCTCGGGATATCGAGGGCCAAGGCGGGATGAAACACCGCGGTGACGGCGACAATGGCGGCAAAGACTGGCAATGAAATTGTCTTCAATTGATCGCCTCCGGGTCTGCCCGATAGTCACTGACGACGAAGCCAAGCGGATTGACCAGCCGGTCGGTCGAGGAGACCGGGGCGTTGACATAGGAGTAAGTGATCGTCGCCACCCAATGGGTCGTACGGACATCGTCTGCACGGGTGATGGTGCTGAGATAGCGCACCGACACGACGCTTGCGTTGATCAGGGAGATCGACTTGATCGTGACTTTCGCCGTCGAACCGCGCCCGTAAACATTTTGTGGGGAGTGGGGATTGCTGCCGCGGTAAAGGGCGGCAAAGCGCATCTGCTCGGGTTGTGCCGACAGGAGCGAGACGGTCTCGAAATTCTCCTTAGCCTCCGACCAAACATAGCCTTCGCGCGCCCTGACATAGCGCGCAGCAAAATACTTCGTCACCGCTTCGTCGTAGCTTGCAGCCCCCGAGGTCAGGGCCGACACCACGTCGACAATCCCGGTCGAGTTGTCAACACGCACGACGAATGGCACGGCCGTCTTCAATGGCGCGAGCGCGGCGACTGCAAAGACGGCGGCGCTGGCAACGCAGCTCGCGACAATCGCAATAACCCAGGCAATTCGTGCCGAACGTTCGACGCTTATCAAGCGATCATGATCGAAACGGCGCGCCCTGTCGAAATACGCCTTCAAACCATCGGAGGTGATCATTGGCGCCCCAGCTCGCCTGCGCATTTGCGATAGGATGCGCGTTCGTCAAACTCCTCGAAGGCAGCGGGACCTCGCTCTTCAGGCAAGTAACCGAGCGGTTTGGCAGCACGCTGTTTGCCGCCCTCCCATTGCCACATTGAACGGTTGAGCGGGCGTTTGGCGTATCCGTCGCATTTTGGGAGATGAGAAGTCATGGTGTTGCATCCGCTGACCAGGGCCAACAATAAGAGGCAGGAGACAGTTCGCGGCATATCGAGCGGTATCCCTTGTTCATCCATTAAGAGGGCGCAGCGCCGTTGAGGCACCTTGCTGGAAGAGCATTGGCAGGATCACGACGTGTCGTGTGCCGACAAGCGGCGAACGGCGGCGCCCATGCCGCGCCGCGCGGTGCGCTGGACGGCTGCGGCTGCGGAGATGAGCGTACTGTCATGAGCGTCGCGTGCCACAGAGTAGCCATAGGTGAGCGACGCACCGCCGGCGGCAAGCGATGCTGCGATACCGGGGAGCTGATAAAAGACATAGAGGCTTGCGATCCCAATTGCTCCGATCGCTATCGGCCGCATCAAGACGTCCTCATAGGCTTCGACCGTGGTGATCGACGTGTCGAGCGTCGTGATCAGCAGCGAGCCGACCGCAACGACCAGGATCTGTAAGATAACGTAATTGACCAGTTGGCCGATCCAGGCTTCGGTGAAGCGCCGCGTGCTCTGAAACATCGCCAGTGCAATGAAAATGGGACCGAGTGCCAGAATGATTGCGAGTGCGACGCGGGCATAGAGGGAGACGACATAGCCGATGGCAGCGACGATGAATGTAATGACGACCATCACTAGGCCACCGAACGCGGTCGCGATGTCGAGCGGCCAAGAGCTTCTGTTCCAGATCTGGGTGGCCGACGCCTGCCCCTTGTCGAGCAGCGCATCAAATGTCGAAGCGCTCGGTACGGCGCCGGAGTTGAGCGCGGTGGAGATTTCCTGCGGCAGACTGGTGAAGAATAGATCAGTTACAAACGCCCGATAGTCCGCAGCATTGCGCACGAGCATCACCAAGATAGCGAGCTTGATCGCGCGGTAGGCAAACTCCAACACAGGCGCTTCAATGGACCCTCTGAGAACCAGATAGCCATAGAGGACGACATAGAGCACGAGAGCCACCGTCAACGGCCCCGCCACCCACGTGCTGATGTTGGATGTTCCGGAAGAAATGAAACTCTCAAGTGGAGCCTTGAACTGATTGTCGAGGAAAGCAAAGACCTGGTACATTCGCCTTAGCCCCCAAGCGCCTTGTTCATTCGCTCGAGCCGGGCCTTGCCACCGGCCGCCTCGGCGAAGAGGTTCAAGTCGGTGAGAACCGGTTGACGGTGCGAGCAGGCGGCAAGCAACAGCAGACGGGTCAATATCGACTTTGTCATTTGAGCGCGGCTCCCATTGCGTCCATCCGTTTGCGCCAGTCTTCTGCCTGGCGTTGCAGATCAACCTGAACCTGTGCTTGCTGGATCATCTGCAGCGCCTGCATGCGCAGGGTGTCCGTCTCGAGGAAGGCGGTCTCGGCAAGCAGCCGGGCCTGAAGGTCTGCTATGTCCTTGGCATCGCCGGCTGCAGCAATCTGTTTGCGCAACTCGTCGATGCCGTCGATGCGCTTGGTTGCCGCGTCATAGATCTGCTGCCCGAGGCTCATCTGACCGGCGTTGCGGCTCTGCATGCGAGCAAGTTCTGAGGCGTAGAAATCGTTGGCGCTGGTTTTATAGATGCTGTTGTCATCGAGGAATTTCGTGGCGGAATCGCCAAAGGCGCCGGCGCCTGTCCCCTCTAGCAACCCTTGGACCTCTGAGAAGTCGTGGGGTAGCGCGTTGCGGATCGCCGGATCGTTCAAGATCGTTGCGATATCAGCCATATCGGTCAGTTTGTTCAGGGAGCCGTAAAGCTGCTGGGCCTGATCAAGCTGCGCCTTCATCGTGTCCAGTTGCTTGGTCAACTGGGCTATGCTCTCTATGTGCTTGGCGATTGCAGCGTTGTCGACAACCGGGATCCCCTGCCCTGAGGCCCCTGTTGCATAAAGCGCTGCGGCTGCAGCGATCGTCGCTGTCTTCTTCCTGATCATGAGCTTGTACTCCTCATTTGCTGGAACAGCGGCAACCAGACGGACGGATCGTCTCCCACGTCTGCACGGATGCGATCCGCCAGTTCGACATTGGCCGTGCGCCCGGACAACACGGCGAGTTCATCGTCGAAGCCTGCGAGATTGAGTTCGGCGACAACACTGTTGTGGCCCTGCTTGACGATAAACCGTCTGGCATCGTTGGAGAGCGCGCGCGATATCAGTTCGAACTCGCGTTCCGTCAGCTTGAAACCATCGACATAATCGGCATGACTTCCACGCGCATTCGGCATGAACAGCTGTGTCGGGCATTGCTCGATGATCGTATGTGCAATCGGTGAACCGATAGCGTCGCGTGGGCTTTGCGTGGCAAACACCATCAATCCGTTCTGCTTGCGTATCGTCTTCAGTTTGTTTTGAGCAAGGTCGCGGAAGGCCTCGTCGGCAAGCGCTTTCCAGAATTCGTCGATGACGATGATGATCCGCCGGCCGTCGATCAACTGCTCGACCCGATAAAACAGATAGGCCATCAGTGGCGTGCGGATTTCCTCATTGTCGAGGAAATGAGTCATGTCATAGCCGATGAACTTCGCGCCGATTCCTATGTCGTCGGCCTCATTGTCGAACACCCAGCCAAGCGGCCCCCCTTTTTCCCAGCGACGCAGGCGCGCCGCTATGCCCTCGGGATCGGTGTTGTCGAGGAAAGCGCGCAACGCCCCAATGGTTCGCTCATCCCGCGAAAGGTCGGCAATTCCGTCGATGGCGCCGGCAATATCGCGAACTTCGGTGACGGAGAGCTCACGCTGTTTCGAGCCGACGAGCTTCGCGATCCATTGGGACAGAAAGACCTTGTTTTGCGGCGTGGGTTCAAGGCCTTTAAGTGGTGCGCATCCGGTCGGAGTACCATTTCGCAGAGGCAGATAAATCCCGCCTGCGGCGCGCACGAACAGATCGGCGCCGCGGTCCTTATCGAAGAAGACAATATGCGGATCGTGCTTCTGCAACTGCGAGAGCATGAAGTTGACGACGACGGTTTTGCCCGATCCTGTCGGTCCGCAGACGAAAGTATTGCCGAGATCGCCATGGTGGAAGTTGAAATAGAACGGCGATCCGGACGCCGTTTTCAGGAGAGCGACGGCGGGGCCCCATTCGTTGCCGTGCTTCTGACCGCGGGGATAGGAATGGAACGGAGAAAGGGCGGCGAAATTTTTGGACGTGATTGCGCCGGAGCGGGCTCGATAGCGAAAATTGCCCGGAAGCTGCGCCCACCAGGCTGCTTCGAGCCCGAGATCCTCACGGGCAACGACTGCACCCCCATTGGTGAGGTGCGCGCGCGACTTTGCGAGATTGTCATTGAGTTCTGTCACCGAGGGCGCAAAGACTGCGAGCGTCAGATGATGTTCGCCTAGGGCGAACCGGTTTGATTCCAGATCGTCGAGGGCGTCTGCAAGCTCGTGCAGTTGTGAATTTGCCCTGTCGCCGGCGCTGACCATCTGGTTCTGCTTGCGCCCCATGATCACCTTGGCGTCGGCTTTGCTGACAAAGACGAATGACTGAGTGAGAATGAGCTCGAACGGTGCCGTCAGCAGGCCATCAAGCATGCCAGTGCGGGTACGCGCCGGGTACTCCTTAAACCCGAACATGCCGGCGAAACGGCTCGCCGCTTCGTGTCGTATCTCGGCGGTTTCCCGGCCAATGATGACCCGGTCGGAGTAGATCGCTGAAGAAATGCGCCCTTCCGTGAGCGGGATCGGCTCTCGCCTGCCGCCGACAAGTTGATGGAGCACCTCACTCGGCTCGGAAAAGACAATGCCGTCGCGCTCATAGATCGATAAAATCCGCGGCGCGAACCGCGCCAAGCCGGCTGAGACGTTGGTTGTCACGTCGACCAGATGTTTGAGGGCCTGGCGATCAAGTTCGAAGCCAGTGGCCCGTGCCCTCTTTAGCCTCGTCAGCAGCGATGTGATCCTGCGGGCAGGACGGCGGGCCGGATGCCACACCAGCGTCAGATAGAGATCGTTGCGGAAGAGATCCTCGTCAACCATCCTGGCGCGGTATCTTCGATTGAGACTGTCGGAGAAGGCATTGGCATAAACGCCCTGCGGGTAGTCATTGTCGCGCCGGCGGATGACATGTGCCCATAGCGCCAGCCGCTCGTCGGCGATGTTGCGATAGAGCGTGTTGAGATCGCGGTGAAATGCATTGATATCGAGGGGATCGGCAGTTTCAAAAGCGATGCCTTCAAGGGCGATGACCGTCATCAAAGCGCGAGAATCGAGGCCAATGACGGTCTCGCCGATGTGACGGACGTAGGGAATGAAGGTTTCCGGTTCCAGCTCGCGGGCTTTGAACTTAGCAAGACTAGGCAAGGTCTAGATCCTTCCAGCCATAATATGATGGAGGCGCAAGGGAGTGACGGTCGAGCCTCCCCAAAGAACCGCGTTGCGCGTCCTGCCTCGCGTTTCGACGCAGGCAACGAGGACGCGAAACATATTATGGTCGTGCTTGACGAGCGCTTTGAAAGCGAGATGGACAACCACGCCAACGAGGGCATAGGCAATCGAGCCGGCGGCGATGAACAGGGTCGTCGTCAGCATCATGTTGATCGCCATCGCCTCCATCGTCACCCCGGCAACCATGATGGGACGCGTGCATGCAAGAAATAGCGTGTCTTCCTCAACAGCAGCAGCGCGCGACATGAGCATCATCCGACAATCGTGTTGACGAGTTCGGTGGCGCCGAAGATGCCGCCGATACCGATGATCCAGAATCCTGCCTTGCGCAGATCCATGTAACCGAACATCCAGGAGATGCAGATGACAATGATGGCGATAACCGCGAGCAGGCGGGCGATGTTGCCGGTCAGCATATCGACAATGTTCTGAAGCACGTTTTCAATGCCAGCGGCCTGGGCGAACGCTGGTTCCATCATCGCCAAGGTCGTCGCTGCAGTGATTATTGTCGACGCCGCAACAGCTTTTAGATGCGATCGCAAGGACATTCGAAACTCCCTTTATTGTTTGGAAAAAACGAGAACCGAAGTGCCCGCTTCAGAAGCGAATACATCCCAGTCATTCTGACCGCCGGGGTACAACGGCTGAACCTTGTGTGCCTTTGTGACTTCGTCGAGCGGCGCGACTTCATTCGGCATTGGGTCAATGTCGCCGCCGCCCATCGCTCGGTGTGGCGACAGCGCCTGCCGCGTGACATCTTCCAGCGCCAGCGTTGCCAGGCGTGGCTTCAACCGCTCCTTCTCTTTTTGGACACGGCGGTCGTATCCGACGATTTCGCCGATCTTTGCATCGCCTCGACCGAAGTAGGCGCGCAGCGTGACGGCGTCGAGCTCTGTGCCTTGGAACCCCGCGCGGTCTGCAGCGATCCTGTATTGCGTCAGAAGTTGCGCGGTGGCCTTGAGGTTCTTGCACGGGTCAAAGCCATCGGCGATGCTCATTCCCATGCTCGCAAGGTCAGACGGGCTTATGCCCCCGAGCCCGAGATCTACGCTCTTTCCCTCGGCAATGAGCCTGGCCGCAATATCGGCGGCTTCGCCGATATTGTGCGGGGGGGCGCCGAGCGGATAGTCACTGTTGATACGGATCGCCAACGGAGCAAGTCCGCTTTCAATGCTGACGACAGCCGCCAGGGTCTCGCTTGAGATCGTCGGTGCGCAGGTCTCAGCCAATACGACGAATAGGACGGGCATCGGATCAAAACCAGACACGTTGCGGCGCCACCCCATCAATCGTTAGGTCGACGAAGCGGGGGCGTTGGCGCACATGGGGCGGTTTCTGCCGGTATGCTACGCAGACGCGTAGTCCTTGTGCCCGTTCCCATTGACCCGCCTGCCGCCCGTCCTGCCACCGCCTTGTGCAACTGTCGTTGCCTGTTGGGACCGGCTGCAACGAAACGCAGGTCACCTCGCGGCCGCGGTCTGCGTTGCGCTGGCGCAGCCGATACCCAGCTTCGCAGTAATAGGGCTCATAACCCGGACGGGACGCTCGAAAACCGATACCGCTACAGACGGGAAAGGACCGCCCCTTCGCCAAATGTTTCCAAAGCTTGTGGATTGACGGCCGGCATTCCACGAACTCGGTTGGCCCACCAGGGTTCGACAGGCAAAGAAGGACTTCACATGCCCAATTATCCGCATAGGATTTAGTCTCGCAAACGGCATATATTGCAATCGACAAAGAGCCGGACATGACGATCTTAGAGGTGCTGAAGACCATGCGAATACCTCGCGAAGCAAGCAGAGAGACCTTTGGGGGAGCGATTTGTCGGATCGCCTGCGTGTCACAAAAATGATAGTTAAAGCCACGCCAACATCATTTGACGCCCGCTGGCAGAGCATTACGTTTTCGTCGCTCGCAATGAGCGAGATCATGGACAATCCAGTAGAGGGGGAGACCCCGCAGGCCCGCCTCAAGCAGCTGGGAATGCTGAGCCTGCTTTATAACTTGCACCTGGCCAACATCCCGCTGACGCTAACAAACATCACGGAAAGAACTGGATTGACGAGGGGCGGAGCGGCAGAGCCGATCGATCAGCTGGTTGCCCGCGGCCTTTTGAGCGAAGGCTGGGCGAAGAACGCGCTCGGACGGGGCAAGGCCCGCGAATTCGAGATATCGGATACGCTTTTTGCAAGACTGAAGCAGGCCACCTCGCCTTGAGCGGCAATAGACTTTTCTTGATCACAGTCGATCACTCCATTCGATGGCAGTGGAAGCGGGCTGGTAGGTGCAGCCTTCACTGGCGTGAGAAACTCCATGTTTCGCGCATGTGGTTAAACTGGAACTGAAATCCGACCATGTTCAGGAACGTGCGGCGACCGCAGGCGTTCGAACTTGGCGGCATGCCACAGCAGCAAGGTTGGAAGCGTCGGGTGGATGGAACTAAGCTCCACGGCCAGAACGTCTTCGATCGCGATACGCGTGAGGAGGTCGCTTGCCTCCACAAGCAGAAACAATCGTTTACCGCGCGCCCACATTGTGATCTTCCCGCCAGTGACAAATTTGATGAGATCGCCATCGTTCGTCTGGAGCAGGTGGCCAAGCGCCGGACGTTCTGCCAGGCGTCTGACGACATATGCGGCTCCAGGAACCTCAATGCACAGCTCGCTGGCGGTCGTGGGCAAGGCGAATCTAGCGGTAGAAGTCAGCATTTGCTCACGCCTCCGCTTGCTCAAACTCTTCGAGGACCGCGGCGATCGCTTCGCCGATTGCCTTGATATCGCCCTCGCTATGTCCCGCTGTTGGACATATGCGCAATCCGGCCCGTCCCTTTTGAACAGTCGGGAAGAAAATTGCCGATGTGTAGAAACCTCTATTCAGCAAAGTTCGCGCCGCCGCGATTGCCCTTAATTCGTCTCCGATCTCGACTGTTCGTATCGGCAGTGACGAGCCTCTCTGCTCCGTTGGGACGAGGCAGTCAAAAAGGGCAATTCGTGACTGCAGCTCAAGCTGCAGATTTTGAAGTTCCGGCGTGCGATGCAAGGCTTGGGATGCAAGTGCAGCACCGATCGCCGCTACATTCAGAGATGCAGAAAATGCATGGGCAACCGCGAACCTGCGAAAGAGCTGTTCCTGGTGATCGTTGCCGAGCATCAGCAATCCGCCTGAGGCGCCAAAACCCTTGCCTAGGGATGCTGCAATAATCGTGCGGTCACCGAGCGAACCGTCAATCTGCGACCGGGCATAACCTTCGCCGTTGCCTCCGAAGATGGAGATGCCGTGGGCGTCGTCGACATAGAGAAACAAGCCGTAGCGATCCTGCAGGTGGCGCAGTTGCTCGAGCTTGACACAGCCTCCCATGGAATAGACGCCGTCGCAAATGTAGGCAACCGCAGGGTATTTTTTACAATGCGCCTCGAGCGCCTCGATGTCATTGTGCTCAATCGTCTCGACCTTTGTTTCACCAGCGAGTGTTCCCTTGTGATAGGCAAGCGTTGCATGGGCGAGGCGATCGAGAACCATCACGGGCTTGGCGCCACCTGTCAGGTGACCGGAAGCGATCAACGGAAGTGCACTCATGTTTGCGGCCAGCACCGTGCTGAAGGCAATCACGCGCGCATCGAACAACTCAGACAAGGCCATCTCGAGTTCGCCGATGATCGCGAAATTGAGGCGCGTTCGCGCGCATGACCAATGCAAGGCACCGTAATTGTTCAACGCTTCGATTGCGCCATCGATAATCTTCGGATGATTATCGAGCCCCAGATAGGAGCAGCGCACGAAATCAACGACACGGCGCTCGCCTTCATGCGGCAGAACGACAGCCCGACCGGCTGAGGGCCGCGCATAGAGCGCCATGAGCCCATGGAAATGCGCAGCATCGAAGTGGCTTCGCGAATGGCGAATGAGGCTATCAGTATTCCGGTGAAGGCTCCTGCTTGCGCCGTTCGGACCGGTCTTGGTGTTTATCGACATTTCGTGCCTCCAGAACATGAATTGACTGGAGACTGGCTGTTGCGACGAGCCAACTCAACGAAGCATTGTACAAATATTTTTGAATATTATGTAACGTATAAAGTCAGACATTTAAACAATAGTCCACGATATGCTGTATTATAAGATACTGAATTCATAATATACAGTATTATGAAATGAAACCTTCACCCATAGAGCGATTGAGCTCCACGGCGTAGCCAGACGCTCTGACTGTCCGGATGAGATTACCGCCGGTCAGGCGTCGTAGCGAACGGCGCAGGTGGCCGATGTGCACATCTACGGTGCGCGACTGAACATAGAGGTTTGGCGGCCAGGCGATCTCGATCAATTGTTGGCGGGAGAAGACGTTGCCAGGAGCCTCGAGAAGCCGGCTCAGCAACTTGAACTCAATTGGTCCAAGCTGGAGCTCGCGCCCTTCATATTTCACCAGCCGCCGCCCCACGTGAATTGTCAGCCCTCCAAACGCCAATGTGCCTGTCAACGTTTCCGTCAACGGCGTTTCTATCGCCGCCGCCCGTGCGGTAAACTTTGAAAGAGAATGAAGATAATTCAACAGCCTAATCGGCAACACGGGCCGCACGAAGTTTTCATCCACGCCTGCCTTCAATAGATCCAGATAATGCCGCTCGTCGCCGGCTGCAACGAGGGCTATCGTTGGGATTGCGGCGGTAATCTCGTTGGACCTGATCGTCGCGCATGCCCTTAACGTCGATGCCGCGTCTGTGCCTGTATCCAGGATAATCGCCTCGGGCTTCATCGCCGCCGCTTTCTCGACGACCTCTTCTTCGCTGGCCAGCGTTGTTTGGAAGCCATCGACGTTCAGGATGTGCGTGAGCAGGAGGTAGATGTCCACGTTGCGCGGGCAGATAAGGATCAAAGGCTTCATCGCGAAGCCTCCGCGACTGTTGCTCGCTGACGTTTCATTCGTTGCCTCACATTTTTTGATGTCACAAACGTAATTCTTAGCAGGTCGGCCAATTCATTTTACCCCCAAAATTCTACGATATTCACGGTATTTTGTTGGCGAAACGTCATGAACTGCAGTGTTCTTTCTTTATGATGATGCACCAAAATTCAAAGCCGTTGCCAGCCTTCGCATCATCGTTTGCTCTGGTGCTCTGTCTGGCTATGACCGAAACGCTTCATGTCAGGCCTAGGCGGCCTGGCTCGGCTACTGCGATAAACAGGGATCTATTTTTCTGTTGGCTTTATGAAGGGCCGACCAAAATCGAGCGCAGCGCTTGTGATCGCCACCTCGATCGATGAACTCGGATCTCCGAGCCGATGCCGTGTGCGGCGAAATCCTTCAACCGCAGCAAATGCCGGATTCTGAGCGGCTGACCTGCCGGCTTTTGTGATGTTTTCCTTGAAGGTCTTGCGCAAAGTTCGCGTGCCGGGATGCGTCTAAAAGTTGTTGCCAAGGCCCGCCCTTGACCGCTATCTTTAGGGCTGTCGATCGCCGACGAGGACAAGCATTCGCGGTCGAATAAAGATTGCCAGGGACGACACGATAAGAACCGCCAAGCGGCTTCTGTGGCTCACGGATACGGAGTTCCAACGTCCGGCAACATCAACATCACCTGCCGGACAGCAGGGAGATTGAGCTTGTCCAAAATTCTCGTTAGATCGTCCGGCATCAGTGATACGGCCGGAAAGGATGGCATCTGGAAAAACTTCGGAGCCGAGGAGGCGGTCGCCGCCGCAATCGATCTTTATGGTCCGCAGGCCGCGACAGCCGCCGCTTATTGCGCACTGGATGCGTGGACTGAGGCGCGTAGCGATGACTACAAATTCTGGTTTGAGGTATTTTCAACGCTGAGAGATCGTAAGGCGACTTAGTGTGAGCGGAGAATGACACATTTGGTGGAAAATGAAGGGAGCTGGCTCGTCCAAAGTCGCTTCCGTCGTCATCCACAACGAAGATGGTGAACATCCCTCCTCGTCAAATTTACTCTCAGTTGGAACGCAGGCGGGTCGCAGGTAGTCCGTTTCCTGTTCCGGCAAGCGCTCGATTATCCCCCCGGCTCCACGGATGGCTTGGATCAATCGGCCTGCCAGCGATCTCGCAACCAATAACGTGACCTCGGCGTTAGGCGGTCGTGGTGAGGTTTGCAGACGCTCTCAAGGTTGTCGGGGTTGCTGAAAAGCTCCAGCATACCCTTGCATGGAACGCGATGGTTCACCACTGCCGCTTCGAGAACCTCTTCGGTTTGAATCCATCTCTCACAAAGCGGATGTAGCGTTAGCGAATATTGGCAAAGTTCTCCCAGTGCGCGCTTTCGACCGAGCGATGCCTGGTAGAGCGGGCCGCCATGCGATCAACCTTGCCGGACATCAGCTCCCTACATTGAAAACCACGAGCTGCGCTCCATGTACCTATTTGAAAGCCACACGTTGGAGGAGAGCCGGCATGAACCGGAATACTGCAATTGGTCTAGTCGTCGCCGTTGTGATCATCATCTTGGCGGTGATGTTCCTAATGCCAGGGACGAACGACACAGCGACAGAAACGGCAACGCCGCCGGCAACCACCACGGAGCCGACTACGACTCCGTCTACGACGACGCAGCCGTCGACAACTACTCCGTCCACTACGGAGCCGACTACGACCGCACCATCGACCACCACACCATCAACGACTCCGTCCACTACCGAGCCATCGACAACGACGCCGTCGACGACAACACCGGCGCAATAACGAAGGCGGCCGCTCGATCCTGTAAAAAGGAGAGCGGCCGCACAATTGCCATGTCGCGAGACAAGGCGCGCCACGACAATCGGAATAACCCAAAGTGGCTATGCCTTAGTTTATTCCCCGCTACATTAGACTTTAGTAGGATGGCCGAATGTAAATCGTAGGGAGGGAAACATGGAGCGCGTAGAAACCGAGAAACTCGTTGCGGAGGCAGCAACCAAAGTCTGGTCAGTAAGCGATTTCTGCAAACGACACCACCTCTGCTACGAGGAGGAAAAGAGGCTTAGGTACCTATTTGGTCACTTCGCTACTGCCCGCGAGCTGCTGCACAACGCACAGCGCATGCCGAAGTGGCGGACCTGAGCAAATGTCGAAGCCGGAATCGGTATTTGGTCGAGCTTTAGTCTGCCCTGATGAACAGAGCGCCTACCAGGCCGATCACGACAACACACTGTAGAATGAACATCGGCCATTCTTCTGACATCTCGGCATCCTCCTGCAAGGAGGATTTATGCCGATTGCGGCAGACGTAAAGGGTTGGAGCAATCCCGGCGACCTACGACGCGCGGGGTCGGTGCATTGACGTGCTGGCGTGCTGCGCTCGCTTCCCGCTAGAAATCGAAGTAGATGGTGACGCCCGACCGCCGGTGGTAACGGTAATGGTCACGATAGCCGTAGTACCTGTCACGATAGCCGTAGTACCCGTATTGGCGCGGGTAGCACCTGCCGTAGTAACCGCATGAACGCCAAGCGTGTCGCCTATCCCAGCGGCGATCCCACCGACGATCCGCGCGCCATTGACGATGACGCCAGTGGTTGACCTGTTCGACGGCACTTGTCTGCACTTCTACGGGTTTTGGCACGAAAATCGGAGCGGCGCTTAGCGGTAAGGCGAACGACGCAGCTAAGCCGATCGCTGCGAGGGCGGATAAGAGCTTTTTCATAGCAAACTCCTCCTAACTGCTATCACATTGAGCTAATCAGCCTGAACCGCCGATGAACGGAAGCACGTGCTACGATCATATGGGGGAGAAGCTGCATAATTGTGGGCGCATGCGTCAAAAGCGCCCCGTGCACGTAAGGAGCTCGGGGCTTGGCGCCAGAGGAGGCTGTCGCCGCCGCAATTGATCTTTATGGTCCACAGGCCGCGACGGCCGCCGCTTATTGCGCACTGGATGCCTGGCCTGAGGCGCGTAGGAAGGGTTGGCAAAGCACTCCAAAAATACGCACGGTCAATGCGATGGCAGGTAGAGCGCGTAGCCTACAGAGCGAACGGTTCGAATGACGTCAGCCCCCTCCCGCTTCATTGCGCGCCTTATATGTCCAATGTGAATATCAACGGTTCGTGGCTCGACCTCTGCTTCGGGCGGCCAAGCCGCAGCAATTAGATCATCGCGCGTGTGGACAACGTCGGGGGCCCGCATCAAGCACATCAACAACCGAAACTGAAGCGCCGACAGAACGACCGAATGGCCATTTCGCTCGACGCGAAGCCGATTGAGGTTCATTTCGATGTCGGCGTAGCGCAGTATCGCTGCCGATTTCGTGCTGGCTTGCGCCGCCACATCGGCGCGCAAGCCGCGCAGAAAAGCAAGCAGCCGCTCCGGATTGAACGGACGGTCTATGATGCAGTCCACGGTTGATGGGACAAGCGGACGACCGTGGTCGCCGTTCGCCGTATTCACGAGAGCCGCAATCTTTGTCTCAGACTTTGTGGCGGCCTTGATATGGGCGCAAACGGCCGATGCATTCATTTCGGGATCAGAGCAGTCGACCACGATCGCCAATGGCGGGGCTTGATGAACACGGTCCAGAAGCTCTCCCAAACGGTTGCTGTTTTCAGCCGAAAAACCATCGAGCGTGAGGATGTGTTTAAGAAGCAGATAAAGCTCTGCGTCTTCGGTCTGGATCAGTATTCGTCCGTTCATCTGTCGTCCTTTGCGCAAAACGCCGATTACAACCTCACGCTGGCGCGTATTCACCGCCATTGACATCCAAGATTGCCCCGTTGACGAAGGCCGCATCATCGCAGGTGAGAAAACCTATGGCAGCGGCGACGTCGTTGGGGACGCCCATTCGGCCGGCGGGAATGCGTGCAATGGCCGCCTGATTGGTTTGGTTGCTGATCGCACCAGCCATTGCGGTCGCAATTCTGCCCGGAGCAACGACATTGGCTGTGATACCGTGGGCGGCGTAGGGCCAGACAAGCGAACGCGCGAGACCGGCTATCGCTGCTTTAGAGGCGACGTAAGCGCTACCGGCGATGCGTGGAAGTGATCGCCCGGCGACCGAGCCGACGAAGACGATACGTCCGAAGCCATGTCGGACCATACCTGGCAACACCGCCTGACAGCACAGCATCGCACCGGTTAGGTTGATCGAAAGAACAGAGTTCCACTCGTCGAGCGAGACCTCGCCGAAGGGCGTCGGACCGTCGACACCCTTTGGCGAGACGCCGGCGTTGCAAACGAGAACAGCAACACTTCCCCAGCTTTGCTCGAGCTCTCGAAAGAATGTGGTGATCTGACGTGGCTGCCCGAGATCGACCATGCGCGCGAACAGGCGTTCAGCACCAAATTCGCGGGCAAGATCGTCCTTGGCGTTTCGCACATGGCTTTCGTTTTGACCGAAGATCGCAACCCGGTGGCCGCGTGCGAGAAGGTATTGGGCTGTTGCCAGCCCAATACCTGTCGTGCCGCCCGTGACCACGGCGATCCTAGCCGTCGGGCCATTTGTCATGCTGCCGCATCCATGTTCGCAAAGAGAGAAAGGGGAGGATGTGCTTCCGGGTCCGTCATGACTTCAATCAACATGGGCCCCTTAGCATCGATGCAGCTTTTAAGCAGATCGGCCAGATCACGAGGATCTTCAACGCGGACCGCGGGGCAACCGCAAGCCTTGGCGATTTGCACATGGTCGACGTCGGCGAAATGGCATGCCGTCGTGTAGCTGCCGAATTTCACTGTCTCCGCATCCCGTTGGAAACCAAGGATGCCGTTGTTCAAAACGATGGTGATAACGGGAAGCTGCATGCGCACGATGGTTTCGAGCTCGGCCCAGCTATGGGCGAAGCCGCCATCGCCAACGAGAGCAACGACAGGGCTTTGCGGACGGGCAGCCTTGGCGCCGATCGCGAGCGGCACCCCCCAACCAAGTCCTGCGAGACCGCGAGGCGTGATAAAGCGCATGATGCCTGGTGCACGCAGTTGCCCGACAGCCCACATCGAGGAGTAGGAGGCATCGGCGACGACGATCATGTCAGCGGTCAGTAAGGGCTGAAGCTCCGCCATCACCCTTTCCGGACGGATGGGCCCGGAAGTCGCAGTCGCAACATCTAAGCGATCACATTCGAACGCGGTCCAGAAGCCTGCTATGCGCTCCTCCAGTCGCACACGATGACTGTGGCGACACGTCAGGTCGACGCGAGCAAGTGCTTCGCGAAGGGCCGAAAGCGTTTGCGCCGCGTCGCCAACGAGGCGGATCGCCTCGTAATTCCGTCCGATCTCTGTCGGATCGACATCGATATGCACGACTGTCGCAGAGGTTGGAATCTGGCGCCAGTTGTCCGTTCCGTTCTGATTGGTTCGCGTCCCGACGAGAATGACCAGATCAGCTTCTTCAATCAAAGTCAGCGAGTGACGTCCGAGCGAGCGTGGCCCGGTCAATGATCCAAGGACACCGGCAGACAATGGATGAAACTCGTCGACCACCCCCTTGCCCATATTGGTTGTTATCACGGGTAGGCTTGCCTCGTGCTGCAAGGCTGTCAGCTCTTCTGCGGCGTCTGCGCCATGCACGCCGCCACCTGCAACGATGATAGGCGCCTGCGCCGATGCAATACGTCGTGCCACCTCATTGAGGGCCTCTTCAGAGGGACGCGTGCGATCAAGTGGCCAGTGCCCGAGGCATTTTGATCTCGGAAGGGCGGCCGGCTTAGCCGGCGCGCGTAACAGATCGGCAGGCAGGAGCAAGACCGCAGGCCCCGGGCGACCGGACGCAGCGGCGGTAAAGGCGGCGTCGACATAGTCGTCAATCCGGTCTGGGACATGAACGCGCCGGACCCATTTGGCGCAAGATTGAAAGAGTGCGATCTGGTCGAGATCCTGGAAAGCATTTCTGTCCGTTTGGTCGCGCTCAACATCCTGAACGAGCGCAACGATCGGAACACTTGCCTTTAAGGCTTCCGCGAGAGGCGGGACAAGAAGTGTCGCCGCAGGACCGTTCTGGGCGGCAACGACAGCGACTTTGCCTGATATGCGCGCATATCCGTCGGCCATCGCCCCGCCCATGTTTTCCTGCCTATAGGCGATCTGTTTGATGCCGGCCGCCTCCGCCGCAAGAATAACTGCCGAGGGAAGGCTCTGGGCGAAGATGACTTCTACCTGGTGGCGGCAGAGGATGCGGGCAATGCGCTCGGCGACAGTTTCAGTTGCGGCATTGGTCATTATTGCGCCCTCTCGTTGGCGGCGTGAACATTCAGGAAATCATCGAAGGCAGCGAGCACGAGGTCGACGTCGCTGTTGGTCATTGGTGTCGAAAGGCTGGCTGCGGCGCCATGGGGAAGCAGGATGCCGCTTTGAAGGAAATGCCGGGCAAGTCCCTTCATCACGAGGCCTTGCGCATCACTCAGCAAGGCTTCTCGAAACTCGGTTGGCGGATGGGGTTTGGGGTGTATGCGAAACAGGGAAGCTGCGCCGGTGACAGAGAACGGCGCACCGGTGCGGCTGATGCTGCTTCTGAGGCCGCCGCGCAGCCGTTCTCCAAGCGCCTCGAGGTGATTGAAGTTATCATGTGTCATTGCTTCCATGGCGACGCGACCGGCGACCATGGAGACGGGATTGGCGGAAAACGTGCCGCCCTGTAACAGCAGAGGCTTGTTCACCTCCGTACCGAAAACCCGCATGATCTCTTCACGTCCACCGATCGCGCCGATCGGGAAGCCGCCGCCGATGATTTTGCCGGCCGTGACGAGGTCGGGGGTGAGCCCGTATCGCGGCGAGGCTCCTGCGTAGCCCTGCCTGAGATTGAGAACCTCATCGGCGATGATGAGGATGCCATGCTTGTGCGCAGCCGAACTGAGGGCCTCGATGAAGGTGGCAGTGGGATGAATAAGACCGGCGCGGCTGGGCATCGGATCGATCAACACGCAGGCGACACGGTCACGCAGGGCGTGTAGACGTCGCTCAAGTCCGTCTACGTCGTTGAAGCGAATGAGATGGACGTCATCGGAGACACTTACAGGAGTGCCATGATAGGCAGGTATTGCCCGTGGAGGCGCTGCCCGGTCGTCTGGGTTTGAGGCCCCCGCCTGCCCGGCCTCGGCCCAGTCGTAAGCGCCGTGATAGGCCCCTTCGACCCTGACAATTCCAGGCCGGCCCGTGAATGCGCGGGCGGCTTTGATTGCGAACATCACCGCTTCGGTGCCGCTATTGACGAACCGCACTTGTTCGATGGCCGGGATGCGGTCGACAAGCAACTCTGCAAGCCCGACCTCGTGTTGGGTCGGGTTGGCGAAGCACGTTCCCGTCCGCATGAGATCGCTTGCAGCCTGACGGACCGGCTCGAAGCCGTGTCCGTGAATAAGGGTCGTAAAATTATTGTTGAGGTCGAGCAGGCGATTGCCATCGACGTCAATGAGATAGGCGCCCTCCCCGTACGCGACATAAAACGGGATTGGATCTTTCTCTACCGTGGCGCGGGTCACACCACCGGGAAAAACCGGCACTGCGCGACGGAATAGACGTGTCGATTTGGTCCGAGCAGGCGAGGCCTGCGCGGCATGAATTCCTTGAACTGGCATGGTTTGGGCTTTCTGAGCAACAAATTCGGCTCGTCGTTTGTACGAGCTTTACAATTTTGTTGCAACAAAAAAACCGGCCGTCAAGTCCACGCAACAAATTTTCTATTGCGCGGATACAGTCGCCCTTTCGCGACAGGCCCGCCTCAGACGCCGATAGCCGTCACGAATATCATTCTCCATTGCGGCCCGGACGCTAGCGCCATCGCGTTCTTCGAGCGCCTCCATCGCAACCTCATGGTTGTGAACACCAAACCGCTCCTTTGCAAACTCCGGATAAAGATCGTGCAAGGAGGGGCCGATCCGCAACCAAAGTGTTTCGATCATCGAAACGAGGTGCGGCAATTTTGCCAGCCGGAAGATCGCAAAATGGAACTCTTTGTTATGCCATAGGGCATCCGCGTATCGCCCGGCATCAAGCGCCGAATTAATTTGTTTTTGCAAAGACCTGAGGGCTTCCACGTCCTCTGAGGCAACATGCTCGGCGGCCTGCTGCGCCGCCAACCCCTCGAGCGCCAACCGAATAAGCGTGATCTCCTGCAGCGCCTTGGCATCAAGGACAGGCACGACGACCGTCTTTGGGCCGGCATAGACAAGTGCGGCTTCACTTGCGAGCCGATTGATGGCGTCACGCGCAGGAGTGGTGCTCACATCCAATTCCTGGGCAACTGCCCTCACCGTCAACTTATGCCCCGGGCGGTAGACGCCACGGATGATCCGCTCCTTCATCTGGCGATACACGGCATCACCAAGGTTTTCCGCCGCACGATCAATATTGCCCAGCTCGCTCACATGGACCGCCATTCAAACCCCTCACTCAGTTGACAATGCAAATTTTTGATGCAACAAAAATGAAATATGAAAGTTCTGCAAAACTTTTGTCGCATCAACGAGTCCTAGCAGCTTTCTTGATTATCGTCACGGGTACCGCCTCCAAGGGTGATGCGGATTCTTTCATCAGCATTGATTTGCCCGACAGCGCCTGCGGGTCGCCCGATGGGATTGTCGGTACGGGGCCGTCTCGCGGCCCTTCAGAGGTTAGGCGCCACAGAGCGTCACCGGAACAGTTGAAAGGAAAGTCAGAATTGATTGGTCAATATTTGTCTCTTATTGGGCTCGAGAAGCATTTCGGCAGCGTGAGCGCCGTCACGAACCTGTCACTTGAGATCGGTGCCGGTGAGTTTGTTTCGCTTGTCGGTCCTTCCGGTTCCGGCAAGACAACCGCGCTGAACATGATCGCGGGCTTTGAGGGACCGAGCGCCGGCAAGATCGTCATTGGGGGACGAGATGTAACGCATGTTGCTCCCAACCGTCGTGGCATCGGCATGGTGTTTCAAAAGTACGCTCTTTTTCCGCATCTAACGGTTCATCAGAACATCGCATTTCCGTTGCGCATGCGAGGTCGATCCAACAAGACGCGGATTGCCACGCGGGTCGAGGAGATGCTCGAACTCGTGCAGCTCTCAAGTTATGGGGAGCGCTACCCCCAACAATTGTCCGGCGGCCAACAGCAGCGCGTTGCATTGGCGCGAGCGCTGGCATTCGAACCGCCTGTTCTGTTGATGGATGAACCACTGGGCGCGCTGGACAAGAAGCTGCGAGAGGCGATGCAGTTCGAAATCAAGCGCCTGCAAGAGCGGCTGGGTGCGACCGTTGTCTATGTGACGCACGATCAGGACGAGGCGCTGACGATGTCAGACCGCGTTGCGGTTATGGCCGGCGGCGAGTTGATGCAATTCGGCACTCCGACAGAACTCTACCGGCAACCGAATTCGGCATTTGTGGCCGATTTTATCGGTCGCATGAACTTCATCGAAGGCAGTTGCATCGAGAACGCAGATGGCACGGCCGTGGTGCGTCTGTCAGACGACACTGTTCTTTCCATTCGTTCAAAAGGTCTGCGGGCGGTCGGCCCTTCGGCCGGCGAAACAATAAAGCTTGCGATACGCCCGGAGCGGGTTCGGGTTGCCAAGCGTGGTGAAGGTGGTGCGGGCTGCCTTGCGGCTGTTGTGGAGACCTGCGTCTTCGTGGGTTCCGTCCATATTGTCTTGGTTCGGCTGGAAAGCCGCCCGGACGTTCTCTTGCAGATACAGCTGCCGGCCGATGAAGGATTGCCTTTTCACGAGAGGGACCAGGTTGACCTTCTGCTCGATGATGGAGCCATTCACTTGTTTCCGGAAACGGAAAGGTATGCGGCATGAGCGGCCTTTCCGAAGTTTCGCCGGCTGTGTCCGCCCGCCAGCCACGGTCGACCGTGGCGTCCGCACGGTTTTATTCGCGTAGCGTTTCGATCGGCTTGGCAGCGCCCCTTGTAGCGGCACTCGTCATCGGATTCGTCTACCCCGTCAGCCGCCTGGTTGCACTGAGTTTTGAGGGCGGCAGCCTTGATCACTATCGGCGTCTCGTTGCCGAGCCGCTCTATCTCGACGTGTTGGCAAGCACGGTGAAGGTTGCATTCATTGTGACGATTGCAAGCCTCTTTCTCGGCTTTCCCGTCGCCTATCTGATGGCGCGGTTGAGACATGGTGTCGCCATGGTGGTTGCGGCCTGCGTCTTCATACCTCTGTGGACGTCGGTTCTGGTCAGATCCTACGCGTGGGTCGTTCTTCTGCAACGCAATGGCATCGTGAATGCGCTTTTGGCGGATGTTGGCATTACTGACGAACCGCTGAAGCTGATCTACACGCAGGGCGCAGTGATCGTGGCCATGACGCATGTGTTGATGCCATTCATGATCCTGCCAATCTATTCGACATTGCGAACCTTGCCTCCAGACTATGTTCGGGCAGCGCGCAATCTCGGAGCTGGAGCGTTTCGCGCGTTCCTCAGCGTCACCTTGCCGCTCAGCCTGCCGGGTGTCTTTGCGGGCGGCGTTCTGTGCTTCGTACTTGCACTGGGCTTTTACATAACGCCGGCGTTGGTCGGCGGCCCGGGATCAATGCTGATGGCGACCCTGATCGGGCAGCAAACAACCGTTCTGCTCGACTGGCCGTTCGCCGCAGCGCTTTCGACGGTGCTTTTGGCCGTCACGCTCATCTTCGTTTTCCTGTTTCGAAAGACACTCTCGCTCAGCAAGGGATTGCACAGTGTCCATTGATCTCGCACGTTCGCCAAATCGTCTGTCACTGGCCCGCGACCATTACGCCGCGCCAGCCTTCCACGCCTTTGCCAAGGTCTCCGGCATGATCGCTTTGGGAGGCGTGATCGGTTGCGTCCTCTTCTTCTTGCTGCTGCCAACGCTCATTGTCATCCCCATGTCACTCAGCGAGATGGACTATATTGAGTTTCCGCCGAGCGGGCTGAGCCTCAAATGGTACCGTGCCTATTTCAGTGACCCGGACTGGATGGCGGCGACCTGGTTCAGCCTCAAGATCGCGCTTGCCACGACTGCGACAGCCACGATTATTGGCACGATGGCCGCGCTTGCGATCGTGAGAGGGCGTCTCCCCTTCCGATCGGCGCTTCAGGCTCTAGCGCTTGGACCGATGATCGTGCCGCATATTGTGCTTGGGGTCGCACTTTATTTGGTGTTCTCACCGCTGCAGCTTACGGGCAACTTCTTCGGCTTTCTCATCGCCCATACCGTGCTTGCCACACCTTACGTGATGATCACGGTCACGGCGGCGCTCCAGCGTTTCGACCCCGCGCTGGAATTGGCAGCTTTGAACTGCGGAGCCAACAGGCTGCAGGCCTTCGTCCTTGTGGTCTTGCCCAACATCGCTCCGGGTGTGGCGGCAGGTGCCGTGTTCGCTTTTCTGGCTTCGTTCGATGAAGCGACGGTCGCGTTCTTCATTTCGGATATTGGCGGCAAGTCGATCGGACGCAAGATGTTCGAAGATATCGACTTTAACCTCACGCCGGTGATCGCGGCTGTCTCGACAGTGCTGGTGGCCGTTTCCCTCATGTTGATGGGCGCCATTCATTTGGCCAATGCCCAAAAGCGAAACTGATCACAGCGATACTTCCCATCCTGCCAACCCTACAAAGGAACAGCCCATGATTTCGATGCCGCTGAGTTGGAATAAAATACATAAACTGATGCTTGCGGGCATATTGCCTTTGCTTTCTTGGTCTTCTGCATCATTTGCCAGTGAGCAAGTGGTCATCGCTTCGACTGGCGGCGCCTACGACCGCGCGCTGAAGGAGGCCTGGTTCGATCCCTTCACGAAGGCGACCGGGATTAAGGTGGTAACTGTCGTTGCGACCAATGCAGAAATGCGCGCCAAGGTCGCGGCGATGGTGAAGACTGGAAATGTCACCTGGGATCTTTATCTCGATGGCGAAATCCAGGCGGCATCGACGTCACACAAGGCGGTCACCGAAGACCTGACCGGTTTCTGCAAACAGTTCGCCGAAAGGAGAGATCTCGGTGCGAACGCCTGTGCGGCCGGCGGTGCACTGTTGCAATCGACAGCCACGTTGCTCGCCTATCGAACTGGCGATGGAGAACCGACGCCGCAGACCTGGGCCGATATGTGGGACAGCAAGACGTTTCCGGGTGAGCGCGCTTTTCCGAACTTCGATGATCCATGGCGTGTGATGGCAGCGGCATTGCTTGCCGATGGTGTCAGCCGTGAGGAGCTGTTTCCGCTTGACGTCGAACGGGCGTTAAAAAAACTCGACGAGATCCGGCCCTCGGTTTCGGTGTGGTGGAAGACCGGCGATCAGAGTGTGCAAGGGTTTCGCAATGGCGACTATTCAGTTGGACAGATATGGCTGACGCGCGCAAAGGCGATGCAGAACGAGGGGTTGCCGATTGGCTGGTCCTACAAGGCATCGTTCCTAGTCGGAGACCGAATTGCGCTTGTCAAAGGGGCGCAGAACCGTGAGAACGCGCTGAAGCTGATGGCCTTTTGGCTGAATTCGCCGGAGGCACAGGCGCAGGCTTGCGAAGTGCTGTCATGCACGCCGCCAAGCACCGAGGCGATCGCCTTGATGTCGGAAGATGTGCGCAAGACGATGCCGCATGCAGACGAGGTCCGGGATTATATGGTTGTCCCCGATGCTGAGTGGATCAACGCCAATGCGGCGCAACTGCTGCAACGCTGGAACGAGTGGCTTCGCTAGGCCATAAGAAAACCGCAAGCATTGAACAGACAGCTCGGATCTTTCCGGCATTAGGTAGCAAAGACCACCAGATCTCCTCGACGATCCAGGACGCGATCATGGCGTGGCAGCGCAGACCGGCGATGAAGGTCTGCGTCTTCCACCCGCCGAACGGCGCATGCGTGCGGTAGCGCTGCCCTTTCGGCGACCATCCGGTGCGCTTGGTCAGCCTCGTGCTGGTCGAGTTCCGACCCGGCCGAGGCAGACGGGAACGATTACAGAACCTGGCCGTACTGCCGGGCGATACCGCAATGCCAGCGCTTGACCCGCCAACGAGGGTGCTGCTGTTGCCAGCGCGCGATCTCCGCCTGTCCGGTGACCATGCAGGTCATGAGCGAGACATCGCGTGCGTCGTAGGTCAGCCTGGTTTCCCGGCATTCGCCTGTCGCGAGGCAGGCGGCGATAACGAGTTCGATCACGGGCTTGCTCCATTCCTTGATGCGGTTTCGCCAAAAGCGGCGGCAGCGGCCGAGATCTGCGCACGAAATCACGCGAAGCCTTGCCAATTCCCGCGGAAAGCTTGCGGATGCTGCAACGGGGGCAGGCTTTTGCGGTAGGTAGACTGATCGAGACCTTGAAACGGCCTCGCCCTGCGAAGGCTCTCAGTTCGGCTGCGCTCCGCCGGTCGACACCTCGCCCACATGATCGCCGGCAGCCGCTGGGGCCGGATCGGTCACGACCAGCGCGTGACCATTGTGCGCAATCTCGACATCGATGGACGGCTCGCCGACCGACCGGGGTACCGAGATGAGCATGTTTTGCCCCGGCGCGAGCGTGGATATCACCCGGACCGGCAGCGCGTCCGCGCCCGAAGCCAGGGTCGCGACAACCCGGTATCCGTCCGGATCGACCGTGTAATAGACGACGCCGTCGAGTTCCGCGAGATGGATGCTGTGCCCGCTGCCCGGCGCCAGCTCGACCCCGGCCGACGCGCCGGTCAACATCGAGCCCACCAACACGGATGCGGTCAGGAACCTGGTCATTGCTGTTCTCTCCTCAAGTGGTGGGGCGACAGCCTGGCGGCCCGCCGCCGCGTCCCGACTTCGCAGATCGTGAACCCGATGCCGTCGTTCGTAACGAGAGCGGCACGATCGGCGGACGAAATCGCGCGAAACCTAGCCGATTCCGGTCGGAAACCTGCGGATGCTGGAACAGCAACAGGCTTTGCAGTATGTTGACACCGCGGGCCTGAACGGCCTCGCCTTGAGGGAAACGTCCGATGGACAGCCCGGCGCTGATGCCGCTTCGCCTGAACGGCCGCATGGTCGACCTTCAGCGCGGATTGGTGACGGATTCCGCCGGGCACGTCACGAAGCTGCGGCCGCAGGCGGCAGAGGTGCTCAGGGTGCTCGCCGTGCAGCAGGGCAAGCTCGTCACCAAGGACGAGCTGGTAAGGGCCGTGTGGGCAGGCATCGCCGTCACCGACGACAGCTTGGTGCAGTGCATCACCGAGATCCGCAAGGCGCTCGGCGACGACAAGCACCAGATCGTCAAGACAGTGCTGAAGCGCGGCTACCTGCTCGAGGCAGCGCAGGCGGAACAGACCCGCGTGAGATCATGGCCACGCTGGGCCGGGCTCGTCGCGGGCGCGGCCGGGCTGGCCGTGCTCGCCGCCGTCTACTTCCTGCCGACGACGAAATCCGGCGCGGAACCTCCGGCGATCGCCGTGCTGCCGTTCGAGAACCTCAGCGAGGACGCGAAGTGGGACCGGTTCGCCGACGGCATCACCGAGGACATCATCACCGACCTGGCGCGCTTCCGCGACATCCCGGTCATCGCGCGGACCTCGACCGAGGTCTATCGCGGCAAGGCCAACGACGTTCGCGCCATCGCCAGAGAACTCAACGTCAAGTATGTCCTGCAAGGGAGCCTCAGGATCGACCTGCACAGGCTTCGGGTGACGGCGCAGCTCGTCAATGCGCAGAGCGGCGAGCATGTCTGGTCGGAGCGTTACGACCGCAGCGCCGGTGACTTCTTTGCCGTGCAGGATGAGATCACCGAGAAGATCGCAGCGGCGTTGACAGGCTGGCAATCGCCGATCAGCCAGGCGCAAAAGGCGGCCGCGCGGCGCAAGAATGCCGACGAGCTCACCGCCTATGATTACTGGCTGCTCGGCGCGGCCGAAAATCACAAGGTCACGGCGGCCGGCGCCACGGAGGCGCGCAAGCTGTTCGAGAAAGGCCTAGCGCTCGATCCTGATTTCCAGCCGATGGTGCGCGACCTCGGCTGGGCCTACACCATAGAGGCTTGGGTGGGCGCGGCCGAGGACATTGGCTTCAACGTGAGGAAGCTCGACGAGCTTTCCGCGCGGGCGGTCGAGCTCGACCCTCAGGACCCGCTGGCCTGGCAGCTATGGAGCGTCAGCGCCCAATGGCATGGCGACCACGAGACCACGCGCGAGCGCCGCGAGCACGCTCTTGCGCTCGGCCCCAACAACGCCGATCTCCTGGCGCTTGCCGCGGGCAATGCCGCAGAGGCGGGCGTTGCCGAGCGTGGGCCGGAACTGGCCGATCGCGCGGTCCGCCTCAACCCCCACCACCTGCACTGGTGGAACGCGGTTCTCACGAAGGCTTATTTTCACGGCGGTGAGTTCGCGAAAGCCTATCCGTTGGCACGCAGGCTTGGCCTCGATTCCCCGAGGATCGCCGCCTACCGGGCGATGATCGCCGCCGAACTGGGCCGAGTCGATGAAGCCGCGGACGCGGCGGCAGCACTGCTTTCGCTCGAGTCGGAGTGGCGGGTTGAAGCGGCTTTTCAGTACCCGCTGGAGAAAGACCGCGATCTGGTTCTCGCGAGCGCAAGGAAAGCGGGGCTGCCGGTCTGCATGACGACCGCACAGGCCGAGGCCATGCCACCCAGGGCACCCTTCGCGGAATGCGAGGAGCAGCGGGCGCGAGCGGCAGCGTCGAACTAGGCTCAGGACCTATTAATTCCCATTGAGATGTGATTCACGGCTTCCAAAAGGAGGCTGTGATGGGTGATTTGTTTCTGCTGAGCGAGCGCCAGATGGCGCGGATATCGCCGTTCTTTCCGCTGTCGCACGGGATGCCGCGGGTCGATGACCGGCGAGTTGTCAGTGGCATCGTCTATGTGATCCGCAATGGTCTGCAGTGGAAGGACGCGCCGACTGGCTACGGTCCGCATAAGACGCTCTATAACCGCTTCATCCGCTGGAGCCGGATGGGTGTCTTCAACCGCATCTTCGCCGGGCTCGCCGGCGAAGGTCCGAGACCCGAGCGTATCATGATCGACGCGACGCATCTGAAGGCCCACCGCACCGCGGCGAGCCTTCTTAAAAAGGGGATGTTCCCCGTCGTATCGGGCGAACAAGGGGCGGTCTGAACTCGAAGCTTCACACCGTTTGTGACGGCGAAGGCAGGCCGATCATCCTGCTCCTGTCGGAAGGCCAGATGAGCGACCATAAGGGCGCCCGTATCGTGCTCGGCGAGCTCCCACCGGCCTCTCATCTGATCGCCGATCGCGGCTATGACAGCGCCTGGTTCCGAGAGGAACTCGAAGCCAGGGGCATCGAACCGTGCATCCCGTCGAGCCGAAGCCGAAAAGTCCCATACGCCTACGACACCGCCCTCTATCGTCAACGCCACAAGGTCGAGAACCTGTTCGCAAAGCTCAAGGACTGGCGGCGTATCGCCACCCGCTACGACAGATGCGCCCACACCTTCTTCTCGGCCATCTGCATCGCAGCCGCCGTCATCTTCTGGCTCTGATCAATGAGCCCTGAGCCTAAACCTTGCCCAGATACTTCGGCCAGAATTCCTGGTGGACTTCGGCGGCTTCGTCTTCGAGGTTCGTCGGGCCAACCACAGTGACGGCACGCGCGCCGGTCTGCAACACTGCCCGGCTAGGCACATTTAACCCGATCCCAGCAATCTCGCCGAGCCGTGTTTCGGAGCACGCAAACACCATACGCCCGATACCCGACCAGTAGATCGCCCCGGAGCACATCGCGCACGGCTCAGTGCTGGTGTAGAGCGTGCAGTCAGCGAGAAAAGCAGGGCCGTAATGCTGCGCCGCCAGTTTAACCAAGTTCATCTCGGCGTGATTTGTCATATCGTGGCCGGTGAAGACGCTGTTTTCGGCGCGCAGGATGACTTCGCCGTCCTTTACCAGTACCGAGCCAAACGGTTCGTCGCCGTTTGCCATCGCGGATTTCGAGAGCGCAATCGCCTCGCGCAGAAACGGCTCGTGATTTTCCATGAGAACCCCCAAGAGTTAGAGCGGGATGATCTTCCCTCGGATCGAAGGGATTTCCAAGGGCTGCAATCAGCTTCAAGATTGGTGATCTGCATCGCTGCAACCGTCATCTTCTGGTTTTAAGCAATGAGTCCTGAGCCTAGTTTAGTCGCGGCGTCCAGGCCGAACCGCGAGGGTTTCAGATGAAGTCAAATCGTACATGGGAGACGTAAACCAGCGTCAGGTCGTGCTCGAGATTCTCCGCAACGCAGCAAGCCCGGTTCAACATCCGAATGTGTCGCGAAGATCACGCGGGCAGTCGGATTGGGCAACGACACGGATATCTTTGGTCAGGTGTCACGCAAGCTGTCGGCAATTTTGACCCAACTTGCGAAAGCCGGCCGCGTGCGGCACGTCGGCAAAACTTGCGAACAGGCAACTTCTTTGCGCAATTGCCGCCTGATACGGCGCGTGGCCAAATTCGCGGGAAAGGCCGCACGAACCGACTGTCGTCCGAACTCGACGACCTTACCAAGGCGGAGCGCTTCCGTCACGCCGGAGTGGTCGACGACCGACGTATCTTGGGCGCGATCTACGAACATTAGCGTAATCCCGATTACGGCAATCAAGATTACACTAACCCGGATGGCGATCGGGACGCGCATGACCGCGCAGCCCGCTGAGACAGGATAGATCAACTCGCTCATAGGCTTGGTGGCCTTTGCTACCTAATGCCTGATCTTTCTGGGAAAGATCTGAGCTGCCGCGCAATCTGGCGACGGCATCTAGTCTGATTGGTTTGAGCGACTTAGGCGCGCTGACGATAGTTAGCCGATGGTCCAGATACGGCCACAGCCGATATAAGACAAGCTCAGGTCCGTCCGACTGCTTGACGAGCGCAAGGCGGGCCTCGTTGCGCCCTTTATATTGAGGATGGATGGAATCGCCGGGCGAAATAGCGAAAATCACCTGTGGAGTGCGCAGCTTCGCCTGAACAAGCGGGCCTCTCCCCTTGTTCTACGATGCCGGCGTACTGGCCTGCCTCGAAAAAAGCTCGCGTCTATGTCGAGGCGGCGAGCATAGACTCCGCTTGGCACAAATTTACTGGCACAAAGGGGGAGGCAATGATATCTATACAGCACTGTCTATACGTATGGACGAACGGAGATGGAGATGGCGTTTTCCGTCAAAGACGAGGCGACCGACAATGTGGTCCGAAAACTGGCCAAGCTTAAGAACAAAAGTTTGACCGACACTATCCGTGAAGCGGTGGAACAGGAATACCGACGCGCTCGCGGGGAGATCCCGCTGACCGAGCGCCTGGAGCGCCTGTCCGACCGTTACCGTGCTTTTCCCGCCAGCGGAATGCAAGCTGATAAAGCATTTTTCGATGATTTGTCGGGAGACGCATAGTGTTCGTCGATGCATCCGCCATCATCGGCATAATCGGTGATGAGGAAGACCGCCTTTCCCTCTCCGCCCGACTTGCCCAAGCCAGCAAGGTTTATGTTTCGCCGGTTGTCGTCTACGAAGCAACGGCTGGCCTTGCACGCAAGCGGGCATGTCCGATCGAACAGGCAGAAGAGCTTGTCGAGCTTTTCATTGAGGAAACATCCGCCGAGATGATCGAGATCAGTGCGACCATCGGTCGGGAAGCCATCAAGGCATTCGGGATCTTCGGGAAGGGGCGCCACAAAGCCGACCTGAACATGGGCGACTGTTTTGCCTATGCCTGTGCGCGGGCCTATCGCCTTCCGCTGCTGTTCAAGGGCAACGACTTTGTACATACCGACATCGCCGTGGCTTGAACGAATGACGTTGGAGTGGCAACGAAAAATGTTTCCTGTCACGCCTTCACTTTTGGGTGATCTTTGGATGGATGAGTTCGTGCTTCGCGAACTTGACAACGACAGTATGGGCACAAATACGCTGCACACCCTTACCTCGGATCTCGCCTATCTCTAAGCTTGGTTTTACCACCGACTGCACCCGTCGCCTGCCGCCCCCCCCAGGTGATGGTGTTGAAGTTCATTGCCCATCACCTCGGCGTGAGACCGATGCGGAGCACGGGGTGCCGGCGTAGTGCGCGATGGTTAGATTGCAATTGCCCTTAGGTGCGGGCAGCGAATTCGCGGTTTCAGCGGGCTGGTCGCTTTGCATCACCGCCGCTTGCTGTGCGTTCGACGGTAGCCATCTGAAGTTGGCAAGCTGTTGACCGCAAACTTCAGAGAGGTGGACGGCGTTATCGGGCCCCAGATGGGTGCAGACGACTACATCGCCAAGCCTTTCGGCAGCCGCGAACTGATCGCGCGCATCAGAGCCGTTCTGCGCCGCAGCCGTGATCTCTCGACGGGTTCCCCCGACCAACGCCCCACTGAACCGCGCTATCAGCTACACACTGAAACACTGGTCGGGTCTGACGCTCTTCGTTGAGGATGCCCTGTCGAGATAGACACCAACACGGTCGAGCGAACTATGCGTCCCATTGGCCTCAGATGCCGCAATTTGATTGCCGACAGTTGTGGGAAAGCTGGAAGCTGGGCGGTGCTCGCATCTCTTCTTCACACGGGCCAGCTCAATGGCCTTGATCCCCACACATGTCTGAGTGACGTTCTTGACAAGATCGTCTCCGGGAAGTCAGAAACCACGAGCTTGACCAGCTTCTGGCCTGGAACTGGAGAATACAACGAGAGGCGGAAGGTAACCCTTGTCGAGAGCAGCGTGAAACAACCCCGGCGCCTATCGATCATGACACTTGAAGACCTGGAGGTCTGGTTCGACAGGGCCAAGCCACCGCCGCATTGCGGGGGCGTGTCGATGTTGAATGGCTTCCTTACCGGGCTCGTCGCGGGGCCGGTCTTGCTACTGCCCAATGACTGGATGTGGCATGTTGTCGGGGAACACGAGCGACGGGCATTCATCGGCAACAAAATGCAGGCCGTGATCGATACCGTCGTTGACCATTACAACCGGATAGCCGACCAGCTCACCAGGCCTGGCGCATATTCCCCGATTTACATGCGGACGGACGACGAGGAAGTCCTCGTCGGCGACTGGGCCGATGGGTTCTTCGGAGCGATGAACCTGAACCTTGAGCAATGGGCGCCGCTGTTTGCAGAAAAGAGAATCGGCGAACCACTCCTCGCCATCCTGATGCACTCAACCAAGCCCGAATTGGCCGACATGTTTGCTTCGACCTTCCCCAAGCCTCCGGAAAGCCTGTTCAAGGAGGCCTGGCGCGCGTTGCCCCATGCCGTCGACGAAATCTACGCCTACTGCAAGCCCATGCGCTTCAATCCGGCAGCACCCGCAAACCAAGCATAATCAGTCATCAGCATGAGTATCATGCCTATGCTGATGACTGCAGCAGTCGAGGCATTGGCCGCGCAGGACGCCGATTTCGATCTCGACCATGTTGAGCCAGCTGACGTGCTTGGGCGTGTAGTGGAATTCCAGCCGCCTGAGCATGCGGCGCGCCTCAGCGGCCGGCAGAGCCTGGTAGAGCGCGGCGGGTGTGTGGGTCGACAGATTGTCGAGCGCCACGCGGATGTAGGCGGCATCCGGATAATGGGCATCGACGAGATCGCCCATGCAGTGGGCGAAGTCGTCGGCCGCGCGCCGTTCGGTGACTTTCACCTTGCGCCAGGATCGGTGTGCGTCGAGGAAGACAGACAGATTGGCAGTGCCGTTGCGCTTATACTACGCGGTCGTAGCGCTTCAACCTTCCCGGTACGGCCGGGATCGGCTGGCGCACCTCGCCGATAAGCTGGGTCGGGCTTTCGTCGAAGCACACCACCCGCCGCATTGGGTCGGTTGTCTCGGCATAGAAGTCGAGCACATCCTCCATGCGCGCGACATACTCGGTGTCAATGCCGACTGAAATTTCCCCAAAAGTGCCGAAGTAAAATTCCCCAATTATGCCGACGTGGACGGCATGGAGAATTGGGTATTTTTCGGCGGCCGACCTCTTGGGCGTGGCGGCGGGGCCGAACAAGACAATGGATCGCGGCAACCTCAAGGTGGCGCCTCGCGCCGGCTTGAACGGGCCTACAAGACGAAGTCAGGCCGACCCAATCGTGCGCGGCTCCCGCCGGCGCGCGATGTACTCACGTCGGTCATGCTGCACGAACCAGACAGGGATGAGCGTACCAGGCGGCGGCCGCATCGCGGCCAGAGCCCGTTCGCGCGCGGCTTGACCGGTTAAAAGGGTCGCCGCAGGAGGTCCAGCGAAAGCGCCGGCCGCAGGCCGGGGACCGGGACCGACTACCCCCGGCAAGCCGCTCCGCTTTCCCGAGGGATTCACCTTCTGCGACCAGGCGACCTCGCCCCGGCAGACACACGCTATTCTATTCGTAAATGTGCGCGTTAGAAGCACATCAAGGTCGACCTACTTGTCCGAAATGGCAGTTTTTTCGGAGATCGCCACTAGGTCGTCCATGAGCCTAACCGGCAGATCCATCCGCTCGTGCAGAATGCTCATGACACCCAGATCGCCGTTGTCCAGTCCGCGGAAGAACACATAGTGGCGCTCGTAACGGCTGAAATACGCGTCTCGTTTTAGATCCTCGGAAACTACCCGTCGCGGTGGCAGCTTCCACCAAATCAGCCGATCGTCGCATAACCGCTGAAAGTGGGTATGCAGGCCGGTAATATAAGGTCACTGCCTGCTGTTCGCCCCGCGTTTCGACAGTATCACGCCAAATCTTGTCCTGGGCGGCGTCCGCGCGGTGAAAAAACCGAAATGTACGCATATCAACGGCGTCGATTGCGGCGGATTACGTCCTCCGCGGTCACAGTGACAAACGCACTGTCATCAGCACGCATGGCCGGAGCCAGTTCCTTTTGTAAGGTTTCCCATGTTTCGTCACGAGTCTGCAAATCGCGACGGATAAGCGCGCGAATGTATTCGCTGGCGTTCTCATAGAGGCCGTCATCACCGATTTGCTGCTGCACATGAGCCTGCAATTGGCCACCAAACTTTACATGAATGCTTCCCGAAGCCATTGGCGTATCCTTTTCCTTGCCTTTGAGCGTAAGGCCCGTAGCACATATTGTCGATATTCATCACGGACACAAAAATTCAGCGTGCGTTGGCGGCACCATAGAGCGTGCCGGCCGCCACTTCGCCGCGCGCTGATTGTTCCCGAAAGCGAAATTCCCGCCGAACGCCAATCGATGAGAAAATCGCCAGACCGCTCTCAATGTCGGCAGCTGCAGGTATTTCGACCGGGCGCACGGCTTCATCCGAGGATGGAACGTGGTGACCAAGGACAATACGGCATCGACCGTCTGGGCCGACAGCGCCTAAGCGACTTGGAAGCTCTGTGCGCAAAGATCGAACGACGTTGTGAGAATGTTGCGCAGGCAGCTGACGATTTGGGGATCAACGCCAAGCTGGCCTTTTGTAGGTTGCGAACGAAACGGTAGGCCTCAGCCTGCACAGACCCACTGAAAGCATCCACAAGAACTGGGGCTGAGAAACACTCCCAGCGGTGGCCAGTGGAATGCGTGTTCTATTGTCATATTTTCGTTGCATATTCATTTCATTTCGTTTCTACTACTTTTTGGTTTCGCAGCGAAGGTTGTGCAAGCTTCGATCGAGGAGGATCGATTTCGCCGGGCGTGCCAAATGCCCTGCCTTTTGAGAAATGGGAGGAATCATGTTCAGAAATTTGAACTGGACCGTTGTGGTCGCGTCCGCATTTTCAACCGGCCTTGCTTCAAACGCATTGGCCGCCACCGAGCTTTCATGGTGGCATGCCATGACCGGCGCCAACAACGAAGTTGTCGACAAGCTCGCAAAGGAATTCAACGACAGTCAGACCGCCTACAAGGTGGTTCCGGTCTTCAAGGGCACCTACCCCGAAACGTTGAACGCCGGCATTGCCGCGTTCCGATCCAAGCAGGCGCCCGCCATCCTGCAGGTCTTTGATGCCGGTAGTGGCGTGATGCTCGGCGCCGAAGGCGCAATCCTGCCGGTGGTCGACGTGCTTCAGAAGGGCGGTTACGAATTCAACAAGGATCAGTACCTGCCCGGTATCGTCGCCTATTACTCGAAGGCTGACGGCACGATGCTGTCATTCCCCTACAATTCGTCGTCGCCGATCCTCTATTACAACAAGGACGCGTTCGCGAAAGCTGGGCTCGATGCCGAGAAACCGCCGAAGACCTGGCCGGAAGTGTTCGACGCAGCCAGGAAGATCAAGGCGAGCGGCGCTTCGGCCTGCGGCTTCACCTCCACCTGGCTGACCTGGATCCAGACCGAGAACTTTGCAGCCTGGAACAACGTGGCTTACGGCACCAACGAGAACGGCCTCGCCGGTCTCGACGTCGAACTGAAGATCGACGCGCCGCTGTTCGTCCAGCATTTCCAGGCGATTGCCGATCTCGCCAAGGACGGCACGTTCCGATATGGCGGCCGCACCTCGGAGGCCAAACAGCTCTTCATGTCGGGTGAATGCGCCATCTTAACCGAATCCTCCGGCGGCCTCGGCGACATCATCAAGTCCGGCATCAAATACGGCATCGGCCAGTTGCCCTATTACGATGGCAACGGCCCGCAGAATACGATTCCGGGTGGTGCAAGCCTCTGGGTGTTCGCCGGCAAGTCCGACGATGAATACAAGGGCATCGCCGAGTTTTTCAACTTCCTGTCGAAGACCGAAATCCAGGCACGCCTGCATCAGGTCTCGGGCTATCTGCCCGTCACGCTTGCAGCCTACGACGAAACCAAGAAGTCGGGTTTCTATGAAAAGAACCCGGGCCGTGAAACGCCGATCCTGCAGATGATGGGCAAGGCGCCGACGGAAAACTCCAAGGGTGTGCGGCTCGTCAATCTTCCCCAGGTGAGAGACATCCTCAACGAGGAATTCGAGGCGATGCTCGCCGGCCAGAAGGATGCGCAGGCGGCCCTGACCGAAGGTGCCAAAAAGGCGAATGCCGCAATCGCGGCTGCCATCGGAAACTAACGACGCAACAGCAGACCTGCCCCGGGTGCCACCCGGGGTGGGTCCTCTCCTCAAGCAAAGAAGGGGGTTGCTTTGCAGCCTGTCGTCTTTCCCAATAAAATCCTGCCTTATCTCCTGCTCGCACCGCAGATCGTGCTCACGGTCGTTTTCTTTTTCTGGCCAGCCAGCCAGGCACTTTACCAATCGGTGCTTCGCGAGGATCCGTTCGGCCTGAAATCCGGATTCGTCGGCCTCGCGAACTTTCGCGCTGTGCTCTCAAATCCGGACTACCTGCATTCCCTAGAAGTGACAGTGGTCTTCAGCCTGGCGACGGCGCTTCTGTCGATGGCCGTGGCCCTGCTGCTGGCAACGGCGGCCGACCGCGTCGTTCGCGCCCGAAACATCTACCGCACGCTTCTCATTTGGCCCTATGCGGTAGCGCCGGCCGTTGCCGGCATGCTGTGGCTGTTCATGTTCAATCCGGCGATGGGCACATTCGCCTACATCCTGCGGCGGAACGGTTTTGCCTGGGACCCGCTTCTGAACGGCGATCAGGCCATGGTCCTGGTCATCGTTGCGGCCGCCTGGAAGCAGATCAGCTACAATTTCCTCTTCTTCGTCGCCGGTCTGCAGGCGATCCCGAAATCGCTGATCGAGGCAGCATCGATCGATGGCGCGCGGGGCGCGCGGCGCTTCTGGACGATCGTCTTCCCGCTTCTGGCGCCGACGACCTTCTTCCTGCTCGTGGTCAACACGGTCTACGCCTTCTTCGACACATTCGGCATCATCCATGCCGTCACCGGCGGCGGCCCGGCAAAGGCGACTGAAACGCTCGTCTACAAGGTCTATAATGATGGCTTCGTCAATCTCGACCTCGGCAGTTCCGCGGCCCAGTCGGTCATCCTCATGGTCATCGTCGTCGCACTGACGGCGTTCCAGTTCCGCTTCGTCGAGAAGCGGGTTCACTACTCATGAGGCGCGCCGATGATTGAAAAACGTCCCATCGCCAATTTCATCGGTCACCTCGTGCTGATCATCGGTGTCATCATTGTCGCTTTTCCGATCTACTACACCTTTGTCGCCTCCAGCCGAACCTCGGTCGAGATCATCCGTCCACCGATGTCCTTGACCATCGGCGATCATCTGACCGAGAACTACACGGAGGCAATGTCCGGTGGGGTCGAGCGCGTGGTCGGCGTCAGCCTTGAACGGCTCTTGTTCAATTCGACCGTCGTTGCCATTGCGATCGCGGTCGGCAAGATCGTCATCTCGTTCCTGTCGGCTTTCGCGATCGTGTTCTTCCGCTTTCCGCTGAAGATGGTTTTCTTCTGGATGATCTTCATTACGCTGATGCTTCCGGTCGAGGTGCGCATCCTGCCCACATACAAGGTGATCGTCGACCTCGGCCTGATCGATACCTATGCCGGCCTGACGCTGCCGCTGATGGCGTCGGCGACCGCGACATTTCTCTTCCGGCAATTCTTTCTGACGATCCCGGGAGAGCTGGTGGAAGCGGCCCGCATAGACAATGCCGGACCCTTTCGCTTCATGCGCGACATCCTGCTTCCGCTTTCGAAAACCAACATCGCGGCACTGTTCGTCATCCTCTTCATCTATGGCTGGACCCAGTACCTCTGGCCGTTGTTGGTGACCAACGATGCCAAGATGAACACCATCATCATCGGCCTGCGTCGCATGGTCGATTTCACCGACGCCTCGACGCCTTGGAACTATGTGATGGTGACGGCGATCCTGGCGATCATCCCGCCAATTCTCGTTGTCGTTTTGATGCAGCGCTGGTTCGTCAAAGGCCTTGTGGAGACTGAGAAGTAATGGCTCAAATTACACTGAACAACGTCCGCAAGATCTATGGCGGCAACATCGAGGCGATCAAGGGCGTCTCGCTCCAGATCGACGATGGCGAATTGGTCGTTCTCGTCGGCCCTTCCGGATGCGGAAAGTCGACGCTTCTGCGCATGATTGCTGGGCTGGAAAGCATCAGTTCCGGCGAGATCGTCATCGGGGACAGGACAGTCAATGATCTGGAGCCGGCTGAACGCGACATTGCCATGGTGTTTCAGAACTACGCGCTCTACCCGCATATGACTGTTCATCAGAACCTTGCCTACGGACTGAAGAACCGCAACACCCCGAAGGAGGAGATCGAGCGTCGGATCGCGATTGCCGCCAAGACCCTGGAGATCGAGCAGTATCTACACCGCAAACCACGCCAGTTATCCGGCGGCCAGCGCCAGCGCGTGGCCATGGGACGGGCGATCGTGCGCGAACCGGCGGCGTTCCTGTTCGATGAGCCACTGTCAAATCTCGATGCCAAATTGAGGGGGCAGATGCGCATCGAAATCAAACGCTTGCAGCGGTCTCTTGGCACGACAAGTGTCTACGTCACGCATGACCAGATGGAGGCGATGACGCTTGCCGACAAGCTGGTGGTGGTCAACGGCGGACAGATCGAGCAGGTCGGATCGCCGATCGAACTCTACGAAAAACCGGCAACGACGTTTGTCGCAACGTTCATCGGTTCACCGTCGATGAACCTGCTCAAACATGCAGAAACCCTGGACGGGTGGTCAATCTCACCCAACGTGCCGAAACCAGCAGGCGCATTCACGATCGGCATCCGGCCGGAAGACCTGGCCGTCTGCGAAGTCAACGCAGCAGGGTTTGATTTCACCGCAAACGTTCGCATCGACAGCATCGAGCTTGTCGGAGCTGAAAGCTATGTCCATGGCAAGTTCGCCAATGGTCAGGATCTCGTGTTTCGCGTACCCGGTCGATCGGTGCGACAAATCGACGATCATGTCACCGTCGGGGCGATGGCCAAGGACCTGCATGTGTTCGATGAGAGGGGCCGGCGCGTGGCCTAAAACCAGCAGGACTTGGCGGGCGGAGTGGCCGGCTAAGGCCGCTTCACAGTGCTGTTTAGCGCCCTACCCGCGTTTCGATCGAAAAACTAACGAAGAATATCAAGATCACAGCACAACTATCTGATATCGCTTTCTATTCTCCCATCTTCCTGGCGCTTTCGATTTCTGCATTGAGTCTTTCCAGATGGTTACGGCAGGTTTTTTCTACAAGATCGATCAGCGTCTCCGTCAGGTCCAGTAGCCACACCAATGCTTCCTCGGTAATTTCATAATGCTGAGAATAACGTGCTTTTACATAGGCTTCGTTGACGATATTAAACCATGAAACGAAACGCTGCTGATCAGCCCTCCAGACCTCAGCCAACTCCCTGTGCTGCTCTTCTGCAAGACCGCGCAGGAATTTCAGATTGTGGGATGCCGGGCTGTGGTTCGTCAGTACCAGTAACACGGTGGCGTAGGCTTGCTCGATTGACTGATGCAACAGAAAGGAGGCCTCTTTCCACATGCTCGCCGTCGCCGCGGAACGAGAGAGCTGCAGAAAGTTAACCGCAGTAACTATCCGGGTTTCGTAATGCTCTTTCGCCACACGATGCGCATCTGCCGGTGTCAGCGGTTTCGGAATTGCTAAAGGCTCATCATCGAGTTCGTAGAGCACTACGCCGTCCCGCCGAATGTCGACAAAGAAGTACCGTCCGTCATAGAGAGCGGTATTCACTTCGCGGCGGGAGTGCACGATCAAGCTAACCGGTGTTTCAACTCCGGAGAGACGCAGCAATCGGTCCTGCGCCTTCGCCCAATAACGCCCGAAATCCGTCAACTTGCTGTTGTTCACAACAACAAGGATATCGTAGTCCGAGCGGTAACCCTTTTTCGTGTGCGGCTCATCCACCCAATTTCCACGCCCGTAAGAACCGAACAAAATGATCTTCAGTATGCGGCCGCGTTTCTTGAAGTCGGCGGAGCCGTCTTTCAGTGCATCCTCGAACTCCTCATGCAGTACCTCCACGACGCGAGCGAGTTCGCGCTGCTTACGCTCAGGAAGATGAGCGATGCTCGATTTCATCGGCGCGTGGTTGTGTTGTGGACCCTGCATTCGTCAACCTGTGGCATGCGATTCGCAACACTTTAAACCGGGGGCAACGGCGTGAGAACCCTAACAATATTATGAAACAGCAGGAGGATTTCAGTTTTAGCGCCTCACCAGCCAATCTATCTTAACCCGTTGCCTGCACGGCTTCGACCACCTCCATGCCACCCACTTTATCCGCGTACGCCGCCCATACATTTCGTGCGCCCGCGATCCACTGGTGTCGGTCCTCGGCGGCGTTGAAGCGCGCACCGGCAGCTTTCGCCAACTCGACCGAGGCCACCTCATCGGCAACGATCAGTTCGTTGAAATACCGTGCACCCTCGATGGCAGCATCCCGGAATGCCTCCCTTTCCTCAACCGTCAGGCCGCTCCAGAAGGGCTTGGCAAAAACGAGAGCACCGGATGCCCAGATGTGGCCGGTTTCGATCACGTCAGGCACGACTTCGTAGAGCTTGAAGCCGGCATAGGCGGATTTCGTCAAGTCCATCGCATCGACGACATCGGTCGCAAGCGCATTATAAGTTTCGGTGATCGGCATGCCGACCGGGACGGCGCCGAAACTCTCCCACAGCGTCGCATGTAGCGGGCTCTGGATGACGCGCAATCTCTTTCCAACCACGTCACCGGGACGCGTCAGTTGTTCCTTGGCAAGCAGATGCCGGGCACCGTAGTTGACATAATCTCCAACGATGAAACCCTCCCCTTCAAGCTTCGCTTTCAGCGCATCTCCGGGCTTCGAGGCGACCGTCGCGCGGACATGGTCGGCATCGCGGAAAAGAAATGGCATATCGAAGAGCTGGCTTTCGGGCGCCCAAGCAGACAAGGCGGAGAGAGTGGAGAGGCTCCCCTGGATGGCGCCGAGGCGCAGACCCTCGTTGACATCTTTCTCGGCCCCAAGGACCGCGTTCGGGACAATGTTGAAGGCAAACCGCCCCGGAAGTGCAGCTTCGACGAGGTCACGGATCTTGAGCCAGACCTTGGTTTCCGGCTTGTTTTCTCCCAGCAGCGAAGCGATGAGCACCGGACGTGCGGCCACGGCCCGACCCGTCAAAGCCGGGGCGGCAAATGCTGCGGCGCCGGTAGCAAGCAGGCTCAAATTGAACGCACGACGATTAAGGCGAAGCATTTCCAATCCCTCCCTAAGGGTTCAAAAACAGGCAACGAGTGCTGCGGAAAAACTGAGAAGTGCCAGCGCCGACAGCAGCGCAACCAGATAGGGCCGCGACGCGGCAAACAGCGCGACAACGGGGACACCGGAAGCATTGCCGACGGTCTGCACGAGGATTCCGACAGGTGGCGTCAATCCGCCGATCATCAGATTGACGACAAGGATGACGCCGAAATGGATAGAGCCGATACCGGCAGAGACTGCAACCGGCAGCGTGAGCGGCGCAAACAGCAGGATCGCCGCGCCGATATCGAGGAACAGTCCAACGCCGAGGAGCAACAGGTTGAGCGCGGCAATGACGAGAAACGGATTGGATCCGAGCCAAGCCGCCGCCGATGAAACCTGCGCCGCGATGCCATCGACCGCGATCAGGAACGCGAAGGGTGCTGCCGAACCGATCAGCAGCAGGATCGCGGCAGTTTCGCGCGCCGATTGCCGGAAGGCGGCAGCGATTTCTTGAACCGCTGTTCGCTTCAAGACGGCTGCAATCAGGGTGTAGGCGGCCGCAAGTGCTGCCGCTTCCGTCGGTGAGACCACGCCGGCGCGAATGCCGGCAACAACAATCATGCCGAAACCGAAGGCGGGTAGCGCGCGCACGCCAAAGCGCCAGCATTCAGAAGCTCCGGTCCTATCGGGGTTCGCTGTCGTCGCGCCGTACAGATGGATGGCGACCGCAAGCGTTGATGCCATGACCAGGCCTGCAACAAACCCTCCAGCCAGGAGCTTACCGGTCGACAGGTCCGCGGCGGCCGCCAGAATCAGAAAGGCGATCGATGGCGGGATAATATTGTCGAGCACCGAGACGGCGGCGATCAGGGCGCCAGCGCGCTCTGGAGGCGTCCCGCGGGCCGTCAGTTGCGGCATGAAAGCGGCTGTACCGAACGCCGCATTGGCGATCGACGATCCGGAGGCCCCCGAGAAAAGCACGCCGGTCAGCAGCACCGTTTGCCCGAGCCCGGCGCGCCGATGGCCAACAAGGGCGGAGGCAAAGCGAACCAGGTCGCTGGCGATCCCCGACGCTGTCAAAAGCGCACCTGCGACTAGAAAGAACGGAATGGCGGTGAGTAGATAACGCGCCAGGCCGGACAATGTGGCGGCCGCCATCGCTTCCTCCGGCATTGGCGCGCCGAAGGCGACGGCAACATAGGCCGCAGCGATGAAGGCATGGGGTAGCGGCGTTCCCGAGAATATTGCAGTAAGCGCAAAACAGCAAAGCATGACGCTGGGCGATGCCAGGACCAGGGCCGGCGCGGCGCCGACCGCCCAATGCAATCCGGTGGCAATCGCTAGCATCAAAATGAACGCAACAAGCAGCTTTTCTACGAGGTGGCGGAGCAGGATCGCGACGATCGCCAGCACTCCTCCAGTTCCCAGCATGGCCGGGCGCAGTCCTTCGGAGAGGCCGAGCGACGGCGAAACACCTCCAAGCTCCAGTGCGGCCGTGCCACTGCCGGATATCAGCACGACGCAAGCAAGCAGGGTGATGGCGCCGGAGAACAGCGCGCGCAGATCCCGGGCAGCGAAGCAGTGTTTTGATGAAAGCGGCTGGGTGCTTCCATGCCCAGACTTTAGCTTTCCGTTACGCAGAGTCGGCGCGTGACGATGACCGGAGTTCGATCGTCCGTCGAAGAGATCAAGTCGCAATCCCTTCGAAGTCGAGGCAAGCGGCAATCCGATTGAGACGAGGGCTACCAACAGCCAACTCGCCGCCTCTTCCGCGCCGGAAAAGCCGCTTGCCGCCGCATATCGGAGAACGACCGAGAGCGTGACTGTTGCGAGCAGGACCGCAAGCAAAAGTGCCCCGGCAAACTCGAGCGTTCGCTCCAACCGCAGCAATAGCACTTGGGCGATGCTAACGAGCATGAGGTTGCCACCAGCGATGGAAGTGATGGACCGGTCCCCGGCCCTGCCCGACTTTCAGATCGCCAGCCGCAACGATGGCACGATGCAGATAGTCTTTGGCCGCGATAACAGCCTGCGCGAGCGGCAATCCGTTTGCGAGCCCGGCAGCAATCGCTGCCGATAGAGTGCACCCCGTGCCGTGGTCATTCGTTGTTTCGATGCGCGGCGCCGTTAACCGAAGCGGGTCCCCGCCGTCGAAGAAGATATCCGTCGCCTCGGGGCCGCGTCCATGTCCGCCCTTGATCAGCACCGAACGCGCGCCGGCCCTCAGAATGATCTCGGCCTGGTGGGTCATCTCTGCCTCATCCGTTGCGATCGCGCGCCCAGTCAGCAATGCCGCCTCCGGCAGGTTAGGCGTGGCGATCAGCGCCAACGGCAGCAGTTGCTCTCTCAGCGCCGCAATGGCATCCGGACGCAGCAGCGTGTCACCGGATGTGGCGACCATCACAGGATCGAGCACGGCCATCTTGCCGTATCGGCGAAGTCCGTCGGCTATGACCGCGATCGTCTCTCCGCGAGACACCATGCCGATCTTTGCGGCGCCAACAGCAAGATCCGAAAACACCGCGTCAATCTGAGCCTGGACGACCGCTGGCGAGATATCCTCGACCGCCGTTACGCCTCTGGTGTTCTGCGCCGTGATCGCAGTGATCACGCTTGCTCCATAGGCACCGAGAGCGGAAAAGGTCTTCAGGTCTGCCTGGATGCCCGCCCCGCCGCCGGAATCCGAGCCCGCAATGGTGACTGCAATAGCGGTCATCGCGAAGCCTCCCTCAGAGCTAAGTCGACACCAGCGCGCAACTCACGCGTGGCCGCTGCCGGGTCCAAAGCGGCGAAGATCGTGGAAATGACTGCGACGCAATCGGCTCCGACGGCAACGACGTCAGCGGCGCGCTGCACATTGATGCCTGCAATGGCTCCGACAGGCAGATCCGGCTTAGCCGCCAGAAGCGTCGCACGAAGCCTGGCGAATCCTTCCAGGCCGACCGGCGGATCGGGGTTATGCTTCGACAGCGTCTCATAGACCCCACCGATGCAGGCATAGTCGATCGACGAGGCGATCGCGGCCCGTGCGTCCTCTTCGTTCTTAACCGTCAGACCGATGATCGCAGCATCGCCCATAATCGAGCGAGCCTTTATCGCATCCATATCGTCCCGGCCGAGATGCACGCCATTAGCGCCCGCCGCGAGCGCCACATCGACGCGATCATTGATGACGAATGGCACGCCGGTTCCGGCAAGGGCATCGCCGATTGCCCGCGCCTGTTCGATCATCTCGCGTGTCGAGTTCGTCTTGTCGCGATACTGGATCAGCGTCGCGCCATTGAGGGCGGCGATACGCGCCAGATCAGCCAAGTGCGCCTTGTCTCCAAGGCGCGCATCGACGAGGGCATTCAGGCGATAATCAACCTTCGGCATGGGAAATCCTGGCATTCGCAATGATATCCTCGGGGCGGAGCGCTGCGAGCGCATCGCGGAAGAGTGCTTCGAACGTGCCTGGGCCACTCGACCTTTCCGCCGCGATTTCGGCGGCAATGCCGCTCGTCAGCAACGCGCCTGTCGCGGCCTTCAGCCGATCCGGCTCGACGGCCATGAAGGCTGCAATCAAGGCACCCGACAGGCAGCCCGTTCCCGTCACTTGAGCCATGAGAGGGTGGCCGTTCTCAACCCGGATCGTGTGCCGATCCAGCGTAAGTTCGTCGATCGGCCCGGTCTTGATCTTCAGCACACCATCGACCTCACCGATGATCTCCATCTCGCTGGCATTGCCGCGAACACCGGAAGGTCCAGAGGCGATGAGCTCCCGGGCGAAGGCAAGCCGCGACGGCGAATAATCGCAATGCACGGGATCGACGATCCACGGCTTGTCGACATCACGCGCAACGGCGGTCGCCAGGCGGATCGCCGTTCGCCGCACTTCATCAAGCGTACCGAGGTTGACGACGAGCGAATCGGCGCGCCGGGCAAAGGCCTCTACCTCTTCGGGGGCCGATGTCATCGAGGGGACCGCGGCCACAGCCGCCAGGCCATCAGCGACGAACTTCTGCACCACCGTGTTCATCAGGCAATGCACACGGGGACGGCGCTGCCGAACAAGCGCCAGCGATGTAGCAGCATTTTCGACAAAGTGCGCTGTGTCCGTCATCGAATTTCCACCGCGATATCGTCGACATCAGGTGCCTGGCTAATCAGCCCGCTTTCAGCAAGGAATTTACCAAACCGCTCATAGCGACCGCGATCGAGCGCGGCCGGCCGCTTGGCGAAGCGCGGCAGCGTGTCCGTGAATGCGCTGCGGTTGAGTTCGTCGTCAAGATTTGGATAGGCTTTGACAAACAGCTTCCACGCTTCTTCAGGGTGATCGCCCCCTGCTCCACCGCGGCCAGGAATGGCCGCAATCGCTTGTCGGCGACCTTCGCCTTGTCGGTGACGAAGACGAGCTCGTCATAAACAGGCACGCCGTGTTCCTCAGGGAAGAACGATCTGCCCTCGTGCCCTTCAAGACGCATCTGCGTCAGCTCAAAATTCCTAAACCCCCCGATCGTCGCATCGACCTTGCCGGCGATCAGCGACGGCGACAGGGCGAAATTGACGTTGACGAGCTCGACATCTTCCTTCTTGAGGCCGGCCGAGGCGAGCATCCGACCGAGCATCGCGTCCTCGAAACCGGAGACGGAAAAGCCGATTTTCTTGCCCTTCAGATCGGCAAGGTCGCGGATCGGACCATCGTCAAGGACGGTGACGGTGTTGAGCGGTGTCTCGACCAGCGTACCCACCCGAACGAGCGGCAAACCAGCGGCATGATCGAGATAGAGGTTTGGCTGATAGTGCACGCCGATATCGGCCTGCCCCGCTGCAACGAGACGCGGCACGCTCGAGGGATCCGCCGGGGGGATGAGTTCGACCTCGAGCCCCGCCTTGTCGAACAAGCCGAGCTGTTTGGCGACCACGATCGGCGCATGGTCGGGATTGACAAACCACTCCAGCATCACCGTGAGCTTCTCGGCAGACGCCGAGCCGGCCGAAAAGACGACGCCTAGAGCAAAGCTGGCGGAAAGCAGAAGTTTGCGGGCCATGATTATGCGAACGCTCCCAATTGATCTTAGAAATTCAGGTTTCTCGCGCCCAGTGCGCGAGTGGACGGGTTGCCTCATCGACGAGAAGCCTAAGTGTGACCGCAAGCACGGCAAGAATCGCCATGGCAGCGAAGACGACGTCGGTCTGCATGCGGGCATTTGCCTGGACGATCACGAAGCCAAGCCCAGCAGATGCGCCGACCCATTCGCCGACGACAGCACCGAGCGGAGCCAACGGGGCTGCGACACGCAAGCCAGACACGAGCCCCGGCAGCGCCAGCGGTAACCGCACAAACCGCAACGCCTGCCAGTGACTCGCTTTGGTCAGCGCGACGGCATCAAGGATCTGCGCATCTGTACGGCGCAGGCCATCAGCGAATGCGGAAACAATCGGAAAGAAGATGATGATGGCCGCCATCACGATCTTCGAGGCCATGCCGAAGCCCAACCACAGCACCAATAAAGGCGCGATCACGAAGACGGGAAAGGCTTGAAGGACGAGTACGAAGGGCCAGACAAGCTTTCCGAGCCGCGGAAAAGCTGCGAGCCCGATAGCCGTCGCAGCGCCGAACGCCGTGCCAACCGCGAGGCCGGCCAGCATTTCGGCAATCGTCACCAAGCTTTGATCGAGAAGAAATGCCGGCTGCCGCACAAAGACGGCAAGTACCTCGAGGGGCGTCGGCAACAGATAGCGCGGCAGGGCGAAAACAAGCACCGCCAGTTGCCAGAAGACAGTAAGGACAGCAAGGCTGCGAACAAATGTGAACGCCAGGCGCATCGCCGGTCAGCCGACGCAACAACCCGGACGAAATGCAACCCCGCCATCCGGCGGCAACTTGGCAAAAGACAGCATCGATCGATCTCCAGACAAAACATCACGGAGACCCAGGTGAAAGCGAAGACGCGATTAGTTTGCCGAAAGCGGCTCTTTTCCCGTTCCTACGCCGGCATGACCCGGATCAGGTTCAAGGGTCCGGCTCACCGCCATCTCAGCACTGTAAAGTGCTCCCCTCGGAATACTTGAATCAATGGGAGAAATTCGAATGACTGTCAACGGCACTTCTGAGAAATTGGTCTTCCTAGACCGCTAAAACCCCCGAAACGTCAATGCTGTTGTCAATTTTTTCGCCGAATCCAGTCATCGGCGACGCCTGCATCACTCAAATAATAAAAAACACGAAAATGGACCATCCGCAATAAGCATTCGAGAGAACAAAATCATTTCCAGTACTACAAGAATTAACTCCAATATCACTATATAACTATAAATTAAATTTACGCTTTAATTCATCGAAGCGCGCTGTCATTCGATATCTATCACGAGATATACAATGAAGATCTACACACAAAAACGTGGAGAAAGCCATTATTTCTTCATAAATATCCCGAAGCGCCTAAGGCGCAACACTGGGAAAACCTCGATACGACAAATGAGGATGTGGCACGCCGAAAAGTCCTGGATCGGCTTGGTTAGTGGAGAGGCAGATTCGCGACTGCAGACATACCGAGCTCGGCGCAAATCACGTTTCCCGTGATGAAGGAAACGGCGAAGAGCCACGCGGATGGTTGTCAAGCTTAACATCCTTGCCGGGGTCATGGTCCTTTCCGAGGTCGTTGCCTCATGATGATGTTCGGGCCGGGCGCTTCAACGTGTGCAACGGCGTGCCTGTTTGGCCACCAGCCGATTGACCGAAGTCACCGCAACCACCGTCCCGGCGGGGACATCGCAGACCCGCTTGGGGCCTACAAACTCGTAGAGAAAGTCAGGCTCCTTTTCCCGGAACTCCATTCAAATGTAGTGCCATCCACCCAGATGCAATGAAGGATGACGGCAAGCTTCCGAGCAACAGCGACTTGCGCCTTTTTCATCCCAATGCGTTTCGCAAGCCGCAGCCCCCATGCCTTCAACGAGCACCATTTCTTGGTGCGATGTAGTAGGACTGACGCAGCTTCGAACAGATAGGTCCGTAAAAGGCGATCGCCCCATTTTGAGGTCTTTCCGTTGGTGTCGGTCTCCCCCGATTGTTTTCGCCTGGGCGTCAGACCAAGATAAGCACCAATCGTCGTGGCCGATCTGAACCGACTAGGATCATCGATGGTGTGGCGGAATGTCAGCGCCGTAATCGCGCCGATGCCGGGCACAGTCATCAGCCGGCGGATTGTTTCATCGGTGCGAGCAAGTCCTGCCATCCGTTTATCGAGCTTTTCCTGTTCACGACAAACTTGCTCATGAATGGAAAGCAGCGGTTCGATGACATCCCGAAGAACATGGCCGGTATCAACTAATTCTACGACCTTACGCCGGAACATCGATCCGATAGCACGCTCGAAGAGCAGGCCATACTCCTTTAGCATCGCCCGGATCTTATTTTCCAAATCACGTCTTATTTGGATCAAGCGCGAGCGGGTCACGAGCAGAGATCGAACCTGCTGACTTTCAGCGCTCTTGACCTTCACCTCCCTGTACCAACCGATACGAACCAGTTCAGCCAGACCGCGGGCATCGTTCTCGTCACTCTTGTTCATGCGCACCGACAATGCCGCTTTCGCATGCCGTGCGTCGATGCAGACGACGGGAAGATCTATGCGCGTGAGCTCATGCCACAATCAACTCGACATGGCGCCGGTCTCAAAGCCGATGCGTTCAGCGCAAGGGGCCCTCTTTCTGATCAGTTCTGCCAAGGCTCCAGGATTTGACTTCGCCCTGCCTTCGAAGATCATTCGGCCGGTCTCGTCCACGACACAAACGGCAGTTTCTCGCTGCGATACATCCAGGCCAACATAGTGTTTCATACGGTGGTCTCCGTCGAAAAATGGTGCTCAGATATTGAGCGTTACCCGAAGGACGAAGGCGAGCAATTACGTCATCGTGTCCAAAATTCTTGACCAGGCCCGACACCCGCTCCTCGAACATGGCGAGGTCGGCCAGCAGGATCTCTTCCGCCTTGGCCTCCGTGATAACTATGGTCGGCGTGACCGTCGGCGCGCCGGCCGCGCTTGTGTGGCCGTAGCCGATGGTCCAGATGCCACCGACATCTTGATAGGCTTTGGTCTTCAGGCCTTCCCATTGTTTGACGAGCGCAAGGCCCGCCGCGTTGATGCGTCGGTTGTTCATAAGCTTTTCCTTTTTGTTAAAAGGCATGGCCGATCATCACCGCAACGGCATGAAGCCGCTGGAGTGGAGCAGATGGGCTATGATTGGGATGGCGCGCGCTGGCGCCGGATGAAGGTGGCGAGATATGGAACCGCCGTCGCCTTGGCGGGTCTACTGGTCGCAGTCGCGACGCAGATCGTAACGCGGGCGCTCTCAGACGCAAAGGGCCCCTTCTCCTACGAATAGGTGAAGAGGCCCCGTCTGAGCGTTCGAATTCACAGACGCGCCGCTTATAACCGACGTGTTCAGGATTTCTAGTCCTACGCGCAAGGAATTACTTCCGATTCCCAAGCACGACTTCGAAAGCGACGGGAAGAGTTTCCCGAGCAATGTGTTGATCCTTATTTGTTTTTGGGAATAGAAAAACCCCGCTCGATGGCGGGGCTGCATGATCAGATTGGCAAGCGTTTGGCGTGGGTTTAGTCCGACGCCATGTCTGCGGCCTGATGGGCAACCGATACGCCCGAATTGGCTACCTGCAATGGTTGCCCTACGATACCCAGGAACTTCGCGATGTCCGTCGAGAGATGGCGCGACACGTAAATGATGTCTCGATGTTTCACCGGGAACTTCTGGCCGGCGAGCAAGCTATCCGGGCGGCCCATATCCAAGCGGTAGACCATTGGAACTCGACCAATTCTATCAGCGCGCAGCCCTTTCCGAAGCATCGCGTCATAGCGTGATCTGCCAAGAACAGCAGCGGCCACTTCGGGCTCTTCGTATCGGAACACGAAGAACCCCTTCTGGTCAGACGCATAGTCGCTGCCGCCACGTCCCAATCCTACAGCCTCGATCAGGCTGAGGTCGCGTGAACCGAATACCCCGCGTCCGCTTGCCGCAACGGCGCCCATGATGGTGAACTGTCTTGGATCCTGGACGAGTGTAATTTCGTCGCCCGGCTGGACCCAGATGTTTTCACCCGGGTTGTCGATGACCGCGCTCACTAGAGCCGTAGCAGACTTCTCCCCTCGGGTAATGGTGACGAAAGTGTCATACGCCTCACCACGAGGGCCGCCCGCTTTCGCGATGACATCGGTCAGCTTGTCGCCGGCCAGATTGAGTGGGATAACAGATGGGCGGTTGACGGCGCCTGTGACAATGGTTTTACGAGAGGCCGTGTCGGTGTTTTGGATGATCACGTCTGGCTCGATGGCCTTACCTTCGAGCGACCGAACGATCTCTTGCCTTGCTTGCTCGAGGGTGAGGCCAGCGAGCCGAAGAGCTCCAACGTAGGGAATCGACCCTTTTCCGTCTGGCTGGACGACGATCTCTATGTTTGCTGACTTCGACTTCGAAGTGGAGAAGAGTCCGTTTTCTCCTGCCTCGAAGATAGACACGATGAGTCGGTCGCCGACGCCGATGGTCGCGCGCGCAACACGCCCGCCGCCGAGACCAAACCTCCGATTGAGCGGGCCGCTCGTGTAAGCTGAAACAGTTTCAGCGGATTGGCTATCAACATCTACGATCTCGTAAACGGTTGCGCTCTCACGCTTTAGCTCAGCGGCAGACTTACCAGCATCTGAAAGGATTGAACCTGCCAGAGGCCCTTCGCCCGGAACTGCTTGGCAGGATGCGAGTGTCGAAACGAGCAACAAGACACAAATGCGATTCAAGATTTATCTCCTAGGAGGCCGTGCCGCAATTAGCACGCGACGTCGCAGCCCGGCAATGCCCCAGAGTCACACTCGCCGTTGTTGGCGCTAAGAACCTGACCTGATACTACAACGCTGGAAGAGAAGATTGTCGATAGGAGATACCCAAGGAACCCTTCACATGCAGAAGTACGACGACGCTGCCAGCGCCTATGCAGTGCAGGTGGGCGAGCACTCTCAGGCCGTCGACATTTGCGGGCTGCGAAGTCGCACAACCCGTCAGGGCAAGTGTCATAGTCAAAGCGAGAATCACCCGCTGAATGTGCCGCCGCATTGATCTGCCTCTCGAATGCATTTGTGATTGATCGGACGCCATCCTCGCGGATCTCAAGAACGGTCCAAGTGATGGCGGCGAGCACGAGCACGCCGCAGAGGATTTTCGGCCAGAGGATCATGCTGGATCGAGCCGCTTGCGGATGAATAGGAAAGCGCCGCCTGCAAACGACGCGACAATGATGCCGGCGAGCCAGCTGACGTTTTCCTTCGTCACGACGTCAGGCGCTTTGGCTGCGGCCAGCTGCGCGTTGGTCGGGAAAAACGCCCCCTTTGCCCACAAGCCTGCCTCGGCAGAGCGGCGGTTTACCAGCCCCTGCACCCGCTTTTGCCGGCGTTGACCCACTTCATCAGCTCGGCCGGCACGGCGTCATAGTCGCCAGCGTAGAGCCGCTTCAGTCACGTCGACTTGTGCAGCTTGCCGATGTTGAAGTCGAAAGAGACGAGAGCCGCGAACTGGTTATCGGCTAGGGGCACCTTGACCTGGCGCGGCAGCCGCTCCTCGAACATGGCGAGATCGGCCAGCAGGATCTCTTCAGCCTTGGCGTCGGTGATCACCATCGTCGGCGTCACAGTCGGCGCGCCGGCCGCGCTGGTATGGCCATAGCCGATGGTCCAGATGCCGGCGACGTCCTGATAGGCCTTCGTCTTCAGGATGGTTGGCCCAACATGGGTTCGACTGGTCACCACGTTGATCACTGCCAGGCTAAGAAATGCGGTTAGCTTCAAACCAATGATCGTAAGGCGTCACCCAATTGAGGTTGTTTTCGAGAGATTCGGGCGCTAAGAAAAACGCACAGGATTCGACTAAAGGTTTATTTAATGGATAATCAGCAACGCCAACGTGAACCCGAAGAGCGCGAAAAAGCAGACCCGCGGCAGGACGATCGACCGTTCGACCCTTGGGAGGAGGCGTTTAAGCGTGACTTTCAGAAACATGAACGCGAGTTCGACTTCTGAAGGCGGTCGATGCGATGGCACACGCCGAAGCGAAATGCGGACGTTCTGAACTAGCAAATTTGTCCTCTATTGAACTTGTCTCCGACGACCAGTATGCGATGGCGCTGATCGGTTACGAAATCGTTCTTGCGCAACCAGAAGCGTGTTTCCACATCTCCAGCATAACGCCACGCAGACACCAGAAGTCGACGCGGCCCACGCGATTGCCCGGCTGGTATACCTAGCAAAGTTTCACTGACGGGCTACGTCAGAGATTGACGGTACTCAGCCACATGACGTCAATCTGCTGATCAGTGAGGCCAAGCGCTGCGCCTACAGTCGCGCTCAGCGGATGCATTCGATTGAAGGCGGTCGCATATTCCCATTCGATCCGGGCCTTTTCCTTGTCAGCGCCATCCGGCAGAGCGTCGATCGCTGCCTCGACCAGGAGATGACGAGATTGACGTCGGTGAGGCCCCGGCGCGCTAAATCGCGCAGGAAAGAGGTCCAGAACGGTTCGGCTTTGGAAGGGCCGATGTGCAGGCCGACGATCTCCCTTTTCCCGTCCGAATTGGCCGCCACCGCAATTATCGCCGCCACCGAGACGATGCGACCGCCTTCGCGCACCTTCAGATAGATGGGGATGGCTAGGCGATACGCGCCTTACCGCATCTCAGCTCGTGTGATAACTGGGCCCAGTAGACTCGGGCACATTCGAGCATGTTGAATGTTCCAAGCACGTTGCTTTCCACAGTGGAGCGGTCCACGTGGCTCTCCGCAGCCAAATGCATTACCCGGTCGGGTGGGAAACTCGAGAAGGCCTGCGAAACCGCCTGACCATCATATATGTCAGCTTTAAGAAAGCGGTAGCTGGGAACTATGTAAGCGTCGCAGCATGGGTTAGCTTGTCGACGTTGAGCACCTCGTAACCTTTGTCCACAACGAGATGACGAACCAGTGCCGAGCCAAAAAAACCCGCTCCACGTGTGACCGAAACCCGCATATTTTGCCGATCTCGGAATTCCTTGTTGGTCCAATGCGTCTGCGCTTGCTCAGTACGCAAAGCTGACGCGGAGTTCGGTCAGTCTCGGTAACTTGAGATCCTTGTCAGAAAGGTTCGCAACATCCGCTGTCACCGGCCAATTGATCGCTACGTCTGGATCGTTCCACAACAGCCCACGGTCATGCTCAGGACTATAGTAATTGGTCACCTTGTAGCTGATGACAGTGTCCGGTTCTAATGTGCAAAATCCATGCGCAAAGCCTGGAGGAATCCATAGCTGTTTAGCGTTTTTCGCCGACAACTCCGCCGTCAGGAATTGCCCGTAGGTCGGCGAACCGATGCGGATATCCACTACCGCATCGAGAAGCGAACCAGCTACACAAGAAACGAGCTTCCCTTGCGCACGTGGATTGATCTGAAAATGCAGCCCACGAACGGTGCCCGATTGCGCAGAGTATGAACAGTTGTCTTGGACGAAGGCGAAAGAACCTACTTCTGCTTCGAATTCAGCTTGTCGATACGTTTCCATGAAGTAACCACGAGAATCGCCGATCTTTTTAGGCGTGATAATTACCACACCCTGAATTGCGGTCCGTTCGTAAAGCATGTTGTCTCTATCGTCATTGATCTAGGATAAGTGTGAACCACATCGGTCAGGTAAGCGCAATACGCGTGCGCGCGGCCGTCCATCGATCACGCGCTGTGGAGGCACCGAGGACGCCGCCTCGTGTTCGTTCACAGTGCTTTCCAAGGTCCCTACGCCACGACGTGCGCACGCGGTTAGATATCTCTCGGGAAAACCTGCGGGTTCCTAAGGATAATGCCAGCCCGCCGAGACAAATCGGGTTCAGCCTGATCAGGGCTTTCAAACTCCACTCGAACACCATCTTTGGTCGTGCCAACAACAGTCAATCCATCGGGTCGATGTAAGATACGCTCGATATCCACGGGAATACCGCCAGCATCCTTCTGCCAAATAGTATCTCTAGGTCTTACAAAGACGTCGACAGGACCACTTTCGGTAGACGCGATACCAGTTGCCGTCTCGCCAACAAAAACGAAACCGTCCCTTGCGACGCCTGGAAACTTGTTCACGTCCCCGAGAAACTGCGTAACAAATGGCGAGCCCGGATGTCGACAAACGTCCGCAGGAGTTCCCTGCTGTATGATCTTGCCTTCATTGAGGATGACTACACGGTCGGCAAGATCGAGCGCCTCCTCCTGGTCATGCGTCACGAACAGGGTCGTGATTCCGAGCTCATCGTGGATCTCGCGCAGCCAGCGGCGCAAGTCCCGGCGGACATTGGCATCGAGCGCGCCGAACGGTTCGTCGAGAAGTAGGACTTTCGGATCAACTGCCAGTGCGCGCGCGAGTGCTACGCGCTGACGCTGACCGCCCGAAATCTGGCCGGGGAAGCGCGCACCAAACCCTTCGAGCTTTACCAACCGCAGGAGTCGTGAGACACGTGTCGCGATCTCTGACTTGCTGCGCTTTGTTTTGGAGACCTTCATGCCGAAGGCGATGTTCTCGGCAACCGTCATATGCGGGAAGAGCGCGTAGTGCTGGAAAACGAAACCGACGCGGCGGTCGCGCACTGGGATATCGGTCGCGTCCTGGTCCCCGAAGTAGATGTGGCCGCCATCGGCATATTCGAGCCCGGCCACCATGCGCAGGATCGTCGTCTTGCCAGAGCCCGAAGGGCCGAGGAGCGCCACCAGTTGTCCGCTCTCGATATCGAGCGAAACGCCATGCACGGCGCGGAACGTGTCGAAGGTCTTTACGACCTGGTCGAGACGGATTTTCATGGGGGGGTTCCTGCATTGGGTTCGTTAGTCGCTGCGGCAAGCGCCGGCCGGCGACCGGCACCGCGGCGCTCCAGCGCAACCTTGGCAATGATGGTGACGACGGCGAGCGTCGCGAGGATCGAGGCGGCCGCAAAGGCGCCGGCCGCCTGGTAATCGTGATAGAGCAGCTCGATATGAAGCGGCAGCGTGTTGGTCTGGCCGCGAATATTGCCGGAGACCACCGAGACTGCGCCAAACTCGCCCATGACACGGGCGTTGCATAGAACGACACCGTAAAGCAGCGCCCATTTCACATTGGGAAGCGTGACGGAGAAAAACGTGCGCCAGCCTGAGGCTCCAAGCGAGGTCGCAGCCTCTTCGAGGTCCCTGCCCTGCGCCTGCATCAGCGGAATGAGCTCGCGCGCAACGAACGGCGCTGTCACAAACATCGAGGCAAGGACGATTCCCGGCAACGCGAAGAGGATCTTGATATCCGCCGCCTCAAGCATCGGGCCAAACAGCCCTTGCAGACCGTAGACGAAGAGATAGGCGACGCCGGCGACGATCGGCGATATCGAGAATGGGATCTCGATGACGACGAGCAGGGCCCGCCGTCCCCAGAAGTCGAACTTCGTGATCGCCCAGGCGGCAGCAAGACCAAAGGCAGTATTGACGGGAACGGCGATCAAGGCGGTTGCGACCGTCATGAAAATGGCGTGGCGGGTATCCGGATGAGCGATCGTGGCACCGTAGGCCCTCACACCCTGGCTGAAAGCTTCGACGGCAATCACAATCAGCGGCGCGAGCACTAAAATGGCGCCGAAAAACAGCGTCGTGCCAATCAGCACGCGCCGTATGATTGGTCCGTCACCGACGCGCGGCGGTTTGCGTCTGGTCGGCGTCATCGTCAAGACCTCGCGGTATAGCTCAAGGCACGGGCCTGCAGAAGATTGGTGGTGGCCAACATCAGGAAAGCGGTGATCAACAAGACGGAGGCGATCGCGGCGGCCGCCTGATAGTCGTATTCCTCAAGCCGGATGAAGGCGAGCAATGCAGTGATTTCCGTTTCCATCGGTTGGTTTCCGGCAATAAAGATGATCGCCCCGAACTCCCCCAGCGACCGGGCGAAGGACAGCGACAAGCCCGCAAGCAGCGCCGGCATCAACAACGGCAGGATGACGCGCACAAAGATAGCGCTATCCGAACCGCCAAGTGATTGCGCTGCCTCTTCCAGCGCAGGGTCGAGGTCTTCAAGCACCGGCTGCACGGTGCGAACGATGAAGGGCAGGCTGGTGAAGCACATCGCCACCATGATGCCGAGCGGCGTGTAGGCAACCTTGATGCCGAAGGGTGCGAGAAGCGCACCGAACCAGCCGTTCGATGCAAAAAGGGTCGTCAACGCGATGCCGGCAACGGCAGTCGGCAGGGCAAAGGGCAGATCGACGATCGCGTCGATGATCCGACGTCCGGGAAAGCGGTAGCGAACAAGCACCCAGGCAAGCGCCAGGCCGAACACGAGGTTGAAAGCGGTGGCGACAAGTGCCGAAAGCACGGTGACGCGGTAACTGGCAACAGCGCGCGGCGAAGAAACGATCGCCCAGTATTCCGAAGGTCCAAGGCTCGCCGCCTTGAAGGCAAGCGCCACCAAGGGCAACACGACTATCAGCGCGACATAAAAAAGGGTGATGCCCAGCGACAGAGGCAGGCCGGGCAGGACATTGCGTTTCAAGGGATCGCCTCCACGACGGCATGGCTTTCATTCATGGCAGGACCCGGCGAGCGGAACTCGCCGGGTAAAGTAGATTGGTCTTGCTTTCGCAGCTCAGCGATTGCCGTAGATCTGATCGAGCGCTGCACCCGAAGCGAAGTGTTCCTCCTTGATCTTGCCCCAACCGCCGAACACGTTTTCGACCGTCACGAGGCGGATCTCCGGAAACTGGTCCTTGAACTCCGCCGCCACTTTTTCGTTGTGGACGCGGTGGCCGTATTCAGCGGCAATCTTCTGGCCCTCCTCGGTGTAAAGGAAATCGAGATAGGACTTTGCCAGTTCACGCGAGCCGCGCTTGTCGGCCACCTTGTCGACAACGGCGACCGGGAATTCTGCCAGCAGGCTGACGGAAGGCACGACGCTTTCGAACTTGTCGGTGCCGTACTGCTTGGCGATCGAGCGGGTTTCCGCCTCGAAGGTGATGATCACGTCGCCGATCTCGCGCTCGACGAAGGTCGTCGTTGCTGCGCGGCCGCCGGTATCGAAGACCGGTACGTTGTCGAAGATCTTCTTGACGAACTCTGCGACCTTGGCCGGATCATCCTTGAAGGCTTCTTTCGCATAGGCCGTTGCCGCCAAATAGGTGTAGCGCGCATTGCCCGATGTCTTCGGGTTCGGGAAGACCACCTTCACATCGTCACGCGCAAGATCGCCCCAATCCTTGATGCCCTTTGGGTTGCCGGCACGCACCAGGAAGGACGGGAAGGAATAGAACGGCGAAGCGTTGTTCGGAAACTCCGTCTGCCATCCCTCAGCGACGAAGCCGTTCTTTGCCAGGAAGTCGATATCGGTCACCTGATTGAAAGTGACGACGTCCGCCTCCAGGCCCTCGACGATCGCGCGCGCCTGCTTCGAAGTGCCGGCATGGGACTGGTCGACGGTGATGCCCGGATGCGCCTTGATGAAGGCTTCGTTCTCGGCCGCAAAAACTTCCCGCGCAACGTCGTAGGAGGCATTGAGAAGGGTGGTCGGTGCTTCGGCAAGGGCCGGTCCGCTCAGGAGCGCGACAAAGGCGGCGCCCGCGATCAGCAGTTTCTTCATGGGTATCTCCGGTGGAATAGAGGCGGCAGGTTAAAACAAACCTATCGGCCGCTACAGGAGACGACGAGGCACCGTGATCTTAGGTTGTTTCTCGAACGGGAAAAATCACCTAACGAACTCGGATATCAGAGAAAATGGCTTTGCGGCTGTGGCCCAAAAACTAGCGATCCGAGGTTGGCGTCGCCTCTTGTGCAGGAGCTAACTGCGACGGCCGCTTGAGGCTGATGGCGGGCGCCTCTCCTTCGAACGTCTCCACCCTGCGGTCATAGACCGGCGAGATCGTGCCGAGAACGCGATCCCAGAAGGAGAAATAGTTGGCGTAGTTGTATTTGAACTCGGCGTGATGCTGGTCGTGATAGGTGGTGCACAGCAGTGGCCAGGGATAACGCGCCGTCGGCGAGGCAAAATATTCGAAACCCGCATGCCCGAACGTGCCGTTGATCTGGTCGAACAGCCGATGGGCCAGCAGGATCAGCGGCGGAAACGGCACCAGGAAGACGATCACAGCGTAAAAGCCCTGCGACAGCGCGGTATCGACGAGGCCAATCGAATCGTTGCTCCACACGGTCGGGGCGACGCTGCGGTGATGCAGCAGGTGATACTTGTAGAACAACTTTGTGTGCAGCAGCCGGTGCGCGAAATAGAACCAAGCGTCGAACAGCACCATGCACAGCAGGAAGAGCGGCACGGCCGTCCACCAGTTGAAGGCCCAGGGCGCGAATAAAGTCCAGCCCTGGTACTGGGCAAAAAGACCGATCGCCACCGACGTGCAGGTCACAAGGATCGACGCCATGCTCTGGCGGATCTCGACCGCTTTGCGTTTCTCGCCCCGCCGCCCCTTCTGGATGCGCCGCTCCGGATTACGATCATTGAGCCAGGTGATGCCGTAACCGAGCGCAAAATAGAGAAGCACCGTCGCGGCGTAGATAACTGCGAGAATGGCGAGAAAAGTCAGGGTGCCCTGGACGAACGCGTTCAAGTGGAGATCCGGTGCTGTAGCGTGGGAGACAGGCAGAATACCTGACTATACCGAGCAGGCGAGCCAAGGCAAGGGAAGCGCCTGACTTACCACGGCCCTGAATCCAGGTTAACGGTCAAGCTGCGATGATTTCGGCCATGTATTGAGGGTTTCGGCCGGCTTTGTTTCGTCTGAGCTTGATGCTGCGCTTGTCTTTATGGCTTCGAACCATGTTGATGGCGAAGTGGCGGACGATGGCCATGTTGGCGGGCCCATGTCCGGTTCGAGATCGGGCGGCGTCCTCGTTGAAGGTGACGTCGAGCACCCAGTGCAGCGAGTTCTCGATGGCCCAATGGCCGCGGATGGCCTCGGCGAACTGGAGCGCGGTCATCGAGCGCGAGGAGATATAGAAGCGGACCTGGCTGCTTTTCCTGGACTTTTCATAGACTTGCGCTTGCACCTTGATGATGGTGGCGATGGACGGGAGGCGGTATTCGCCGGGAAAGCGCCTGTCGCCGGAGAGCCAGTCGATTTGCGTGGAGACGGTGACCCGCCGCTCTTCGACCCGGCCATGGCCCTTGTCGACTTCGATGACGGTTGAGGTGAGGTTTTCCGGAGCATCGGCAAAGAAGCGCTCGATCTCGCCCATCAGACCGGGCTGGTTGGCCTTGGCTGCCAGCAGGTAATCCGCGCCCGCATCGAGCACCGCCTGGGCGGTTTTGGCATTGCAGGCAATGGCGTCAATGGTCACGAGTGCGCCCTTCAGGCGATCCTTCTCGGCCAGCCGTTCCAGCAGCAAGGGGATGGTGTCCTGCTCGCAGCTTGCCGTCGCCACCGCCTCCTGTCCGAGAACCAGCCGTTCGCGGGTGGCGAAAGCCGAGACGAGATGCAGTGCCGCCCGGCCATTGGAGCGGTCATGGCTGCCGCGCGAGGTTTTTCCGTCAATCGCCACCAGCGCCGGAGCATCGGGGCGAAGCGTCGAAGCCCACGACATGAAGCAATCCGAAAAGAGCGCCGGATCGATCCGGTTGAGCAGGATGCGCAGCCAGCGCGAGCCGGGTATGCCATGGTGATAGGGCAGAAAACGCCGCAGGAACGGCAGGTTATCCTCGCCCCATTCGACAATCTCGTCGAAATCGTCACACGCCCCGATCGTGCCGCAGACCACCAGCAGAAGCACCTCCGGCAATGGATGGGCCACCCGCCATTGCTCCCGCTCATCCTCAACCAGCCCAAAATGGTCCAGCAAAACCCGCAGCCGCGGGCGATCATCTTCAATCATGTCGGCCTCCAGATCACCAACACTCTTGAATCAGACTCGTACGCTTCCCGAAATCCCCGTTAACCTGAGTTCAGGGCCGTGGTGGCCGCAGGCTCGTCGTTGACTTCGCAGGTGATGAGAGGAGAATGTCCCTTTATGCGTCACAACGTGAGACGAAGGGCGCCAACTATGACTATCGCAAGGAAACTTCAGGACTATATCGACGGCGAAGGGGTCGCCTACGACACCGTCGCCCATCATCGTACAGCGACAACCAGCCAGTCGGCGCGAGCTGCGCATATCCCGGGCAGCAGACTGGCCAAGTCAGTCGTCGTACACCACGAAATGGGGTACGTCCTCGCCGTTGTTCCGAGCACGCACCGGATCGAGCTCTCCACATTGCAGAGTGTTATGAACAAGCGCCTTGGCCTCGCCTCGGAGGAGGAGGTCAGTTCGCTTTTCGCCGATTGCGACATTGGCGCGGTGCCGCCGATCGGATCAGCCTACGATGTGCCGATGATCCTCGACGAAAGCCTCGGCGACGCCAGCGACGTCTATTTCGAAGGCGGCGACCACAAAACACTGGTGCATGTCACCGGGCCTAACTTTCGCAGCCTGATGAAGGATGCGCAGGTCGCTCGCTTCAGCCACCTACCGTAGACGCGACGATCCTGCATCGTGCGCCTCGCAGCGGTCGACGCGGAGTGGTGCCTGCGGGGGGCCCAGAGAGCGTGTTGGAAGCCACGCCTTCACCTGCGATCTTTAAAGTTCACGGAGGACTGAAAGACTGGCACAGAAGAACGCACCAAAACATAGGTGTGAACGTCTAGGGAATGCTGAGGAATGTGCCTTCAGTTAAGGCTTTGAAATTGTTGGCGCACCCGAAGAGATTCGAACTCCTGACCCCCAGATTCGTAGTCTGGTGCTCTATCCAGCTGAGCTACGGGTGCGTTCCGAAGCGGCGAACCGCTTGCGTGGCGATCCTCTAAAACGTCCTTCCGGGGATTGCAAGCGCCTTTCCCGAAAAAAGTTTCATTTTTACGACGGAAAGGTCTGAAGCTGTGGATTGGCAAGGCGATATCGGCGTCCGATATCGCCCGCAAACCCCTTTAATGGCGGGCTTTTGAGCGAAACGCATCGAGCGGCACCGGGCGATCCGGTAATTCTATGCGAAAAAGCGTTCCCGGCGTCGGCTTCTCGACCAGAGCGATCGTTCCACCATGGGCGAGCACCAGTTCGCGCGCAATCGCCAGGCCGAGGCCGGTGCCGCCGGAGCGTGCCGAGCCGCGGAAGGCGGCAAAAAGGTTCTCGCGCGCCTTCGGCGGCATGCCTGGGCCGGTATCGTCGACGGAAATGGTGACGACGCTGCCCATGCGCATCGCCGAAACGCTGACGACGCGTGGCCGGCCGTCCCCGGCCTCGTGATTCGTCAGGGCCTGGACGGCGTTGCGGCAGATATTGTGCACCACCCGGAACAATTGCTCGCTGTCGGCATCGACCTCAAGGTCGTCCTGCACCTGAATCTGGAACTCGATGCCGGATTGCGGATCGATCGAAAGCAACTCGGCGACATCGGAGACCAGCGGCCTGAGTGCGACGAAACGGCGATGCGGCTCGGCCTCGGTCGTGCGGCCGTAGGAGAGAACCTCGCGGGTATAGCCGACGGCGCGATCGATCGCCCGCAGCAGCGTCGGCGCGAAGCGCTTGACGACGGGATCGTCGACATCGGCGAGACGGTCGGAGATCAGCTGCGCGGACGACAGGATGTTGCGCATGTCGTGGTTGATCTTCGACACCGCCAGGCCAAGCTCGGCAAGGCTCTTCTGCTGCTTCAGCGTCTTCTGCAGCTCGCGCTGCATGCTGGCCAGATGCTGGCCGGCGACCGCCAGTTCGTCACGCCCCTCCGGCGGAACGAGCACGCGCGCCGGATTGGAGGGATCGTCGGAGAATTCCTGCATGCTCGCCGTCATCCGCCGGATCGGCACGATCAGCATCCGGTTGATGGCAAGAAAGATCAGGGTCGCGGTAATCAGCGAGATGATGATCGACAGGAAGAACACGTTGCGGGAATAGACGAGCATCGCCTTGTGCAGGCTGGCGTCCGCCATCACCAGTTCGATCACCGCGTCGCTTTCACCGAGCGGCCCATAGACGCGCACCACCCGGTCGCCACCGAAGAGCAGCGTATCGAACGCATCGCGGATCGCGGCAAAGGCAGTGAAATTGGCAGTGTCGTATTCGCCGTCGATCTCGGAGGGCATGTCGGCGGCGGCGATCATCCGCGAGGCATCCTTGCGGCGAATGACGATCGCTTTGGTGCCCGTCGCCATCAGCGTGTCATCCTGCACGTTGCGCGGCAGCTCGACATTCTGCAGGCCGTCGACGACGACGGCAGCGGCAGCGACGGTGTTCAACCGATCCTGCAGCCAGCGGATGCGCATGTTGGCAACCGAGGGCACGAAGATCAGCACCTCGGCCAGCATGACGAAAACGATCGTCAAAAGCAGCAGCTTGCCCGAAAGCCCGCGGAAGAAGCCCGCTGCGGCTCGCGGCGCTTCACTCACCGTCGTCGGCTGCGCCCCTTCGCTCATCGTCCCGAAAATTCCCTGTCCGTCAGCCGAAATACCGCAAGGCCCTGATGGCGGACCGTACGACGGCAGTCTTCGCCAAGGGCGCATAATAGGAGATGACCGCCTGTTTTCCAATCTCGGAAAGGGTCGGATAGGGTGCGACATAGCCGCGAACCTGCTTGAGCGTCATGCCGTTGGCGACCGCAAGCGACCACATGTTGATCAGCTCCCCTGCGCTGGCGGCGGCTATGCCAACACCGAGGATGCGTCCACGGCGGCCGACGACGATCTTGATCAGGCCCGCCTCGATCCCGTCGGTGCGGGCGCGATCGCTCGTGGCAAGATCGGTCCTGATGATGTCGACGGCGCCGAGTTTTTGCCGCGCCTCGGCCTCGCTCAATCCGACCTCGGCGATTTCCGGATCGGTATAGGTGACCCTCGGCACGATCGCCCTGTTTTCGCGCGCCGGCAGCCGAAACAGCATCTGCTGCAGCACGAGCCGTGCATGGTAGCTCGCCACATGCGTGAACTGCAGTCCGCCTGCAGCATCGCCGATCGCGTAGACCCGGCGATTGCTGGTCCTGAGATCCGGCCCGACCTCGATGCCCTTGTCGCTGTAGTCCACACCGGCCGCAGCAAGGCCGAGGGATGCATGGTTCGGACGACGGCCTGCTGCAATCAGGAGATCGCTGCCTTCAACTTGGAAAGCGCCGCTTCCGTTTTCGCACCGCAGAATGATCCGGCTACCGACGTGTTCGGCCGCCAGGATCGTCGTTGCCTCGTGCAGGACCACGCCCTCGTGCCGAAGCGCGGCAATGGCGATCGAGGCCAGCTCCGGATCGGCGTCCAAAAGCGCCCGTCGGCTTTCGATGACGGTGACGTCGGCACCGAGCCGGCGATGGGCCTGCGCCATCTCGATGCCGATCGGTCCCGCACCGACAATGACCAAATGAGCCGGAAGCCGGGTCAGATCGAACAGGGTCTCGTTGGTCAGGAACGGCACGGTTTCCAGGCCCGGAATGGGAGGGACGGCAGGCGAGGAGCCGGTGGCGATGACGAAACGCCGGGCACGGATAAGGTGATCGCCGGCAGCAACGGTGTTCTCATCGACGAACCGGGCGGAGGACTGCAGCACCTCGACGCCGAGCTCGGTAAAGCGCTCGACGCTGTCGTGCGGCGCGATGCCGGCGATGACCGCCTGGATGCGGGCATGAAGGCGCTTGTAATCGACGACGGGCTCGCTTGCGGTCAGGCCGAACCCACCCGCCATGCGGATCGCCTGCGCGTGCCTGGCGGCGGCGATCAGCGTCTTCGACGGCACGCATCCATGGTTCAGGCAATCGCCGCCCATCAGCCCGCGCTCGATCAGCACCACGGGAACGCCGAAGGCAGCGGCGCCCGCCGCCACGGAAAGTCCGGCGGCACCGCCACCGATCACGCAGATATCCGGATTAATGACCTTCGCCACGCCTGCCCCACGCCCGTCAAACAGCCTTGCGGCGCGACCATACTCGCTTGAAGACGAGTGGCAATGCCGCAATGAGCGCAAGTGCCACAAGCGCCAAAGTCAACTTCGGCGTGGCGAAATCCGAGAATGACAGCTCGCGACCGGCAGCGGTCGAGCGGGCAATCACCTCGTCGAGCCCGCCGCCGAGCCAGGCATAGGCGAAGGTGGCGGGAATGATGCCGATCAAGGTTGCCATCGCGAACGTCCTCAATCTCACCTCGAAAAAAGCCGGCGCGATGTTGACGATGAAGAAGGGAAAGACCGGCGCCAGCCGCAGGACGAGAAGATAGAGAAACGCATTGCGGCAGAACCCATCGGAAAAACGCGCGAGAAACGGCCCGGCGCGCCGCCGCAAGAGATCACCGAACACGCTGCGGGCCGCCAGAAACAACAGGCATGAGCCGAGCGTCGCGGCAGCAACGACGAGAAGACCGCCACCGGCATACCCGAAGAGAAAGCCGGCAAAGATCGTCAGAACCGAGGCGGCTGGGACCGAGAAGGCAACCACCGCGACATAGACGAGGAAAAACAGACCGGCCGCCTGAAGCGGATAGGCTTCGACATAGAGGCGCAACGCCTCGCGGTGATGGACGAGTGCGCTCAGCGAGAGATAACGCTGAAGACCGAAGGCGTAGGCGGCAAAACCGCCGGCGACAAGCAGGGCCAACAGCACCAGGCGCCACGCGATCTTGCCGCGGTCTTCGGGCGAGCCCCCGTCAAGCGCCTGCGGCGGCGTTGGGCGGGCATCCCCGGCTCTGTTGATGGCGCTTCGGTGCATGTGATTTCGTTTCTTGGAAAACTCTGTCCTTGCAGTATCGGGAATCCATACCGGGCACCAATAACGAATGGTCGCGTCGCAAAACGTCAGCGTGAACGGACCGACAAGACAACTCACGTTGCCGTGACACAACAGTCGCGGCGGCGGCACCCCTGCCTTGATCGCAGTTTTTCCAGGGAAAACGCCCGCGGAGACGTCAGTCGTCCGCGGGCGTCAATGGTTGCGATCCGTCAAACCGGTCGGATCAGAACTCTTCCCAGTTGTCCCTGGCGACGGCAGCCGAGGATCCGCCGCTGAAGGCGCGGGCGACGTTGCCCATCATCCGGCGCGCGGGCGATTCCACCGGACGGCTGGTTTCCCTGGCCGGCGCAATCGTGCGCGCCGCCGCAGCGCCATCGAGCTTGAAGTAGGCGATCAGGCTCGCCAGGTTGTTGGCTTCCGCCGACAGCTTGTGGGTCGCGGCATTGGCCTCTTCCACCATGGCGGCGTTCTGCTGAGTGACCTGGTCCATCTGGTTGACGGCGGTGCTGACTTCGCCGAGACCGGTCGACTGCTCGCGCGCAGCCGTGGCGATCGAGTGGATATGATCGTTGATCTTGAGCACGCGCTCCTCGATCTCGCCAAGCGCCGAGCCGGTCTCCTGCACGAGCCGGACGCCGGTTGCGACTTCCGAGCCAGACTTCGAGATCAGGGCCTTGATGTCCTTGGCGGCACTCGCCGCCCGCTGGGCCAGCTCGCGCACTTCCTGGGCGACGACGGCAAAGCCCTTGCCGGCATCACCGGCACGCGCCGCCTCGACGCCGGCGTTGAGCGCCAGCAGGTTGGTCTGGAAGGCGATCTCGTCGATGACGTTGGTGATCTGGCCGATCTCGCTCGATGCCTGCTCGATCCGGCCCATCGCCTCGACCGCATTGCGCACGACAGCGGCGGATTCGGCAGCGCTTTCCTTGGCTTCGTTGACCATCACGGTCGCTTCCTGCGCCCGCTCGGTCGAGCTCCTGACGGCCACGGTAATCTCGTCGAGAGCGGCGGACGTCTCTTCAAGGGCGGCGGCCTGCTGCTCGGTGCGCTTCGACAGATCATCGGCGGCAGAGCGAAGCTCGGACGAATTGCCGTTGATCGAGTCCGTGGTGACACGCACTTCGCGCAGCGTCTTCTGCAAGGTCGACAACGTTTCGTTGACGTTCTTCTGCAGCTCGGCGAAGGCGCCCTGGAAATGACCGTTCATGCTCTGTGTCAGGTCGCCGCCAGCAAGGCTGGCGATGACGCGGCGCGTTTCGGCAATGCCGGCATCGACGCTGCCGACAAGTTCGTTGACGCTCGACGCAAAGCGGTTGAGATCGTCGTTCTCGTAGTCCTTGCCGATGCGCTTGGTGAAGTCGCCGGCGGCCGCAGCCGAGACGACGACACCGATGCTCGTCTGCAGATCGGCGCTCTTTTCGCGCAGCGCCGCTTCCTGGGCGTTGAGATCGCGAACGGCAAGGCCGTTCTGCTTGAAGATCTGCACAGCCGCAGCCATTTCGCCGATTTCGTCCTTGCGATCGGCAAAGGGCACGTCGGCGGAAAGGTCGCCGCCGGCCAGCAGCTTCATCTTGCCGGTGAGGTCGAGGATCGGCCGACTCAGATGGTTGGTGCCGATGTAGAAGGCGGTGCCGATACCAACGGCAAGCCCGAGCCCGGCGATGCCGAGAATGATGACGATGACCGAACGCTCGAACGAGGCGATGTCAGCCTTGACGGTCTCGAGCGTTGCAAGGTTGGCTTCGACGACGGCGTCGATCTCGGCCTGGAACGCCTTGCGGTTGGCGCGGTTGGCATCGGTGTTGCCCTGTTCGTTGGCCGCCTTCGGAGAAACCTCCTGGCCGAGACGCGCTGTTTCGACGCGGAACGTCTTGAACTCCTCGGCGCGCTTGGTCAGCGCATCGAACGAGGCGAGCGTTTCGGCCGGCACGAGCGGGCGCCATTCCTTGAACAGCGTATCGATCTTTTCGAGGTTCTTCAGAATGCCCTCTGCAAAGGGCTTTGCTTTTTCGATGGTCGGCGCTGCGTAAATCCCGCGCGCTTCCATGACGACGCCGGTCACCAGTCGATTGAGGTGCTCGCCGTTGAAGGCGCGCTCCGAAGCGTTCTGATACTGATGGAACCGATTGTTGTATTGAGAAACGACCAGCAGCGACATGCCTGTCACCGCGATCGCCAGGAGGCTCATCACCCCGACGATCAGATTGATCTTACCACGTATTTTCATCCCTGCCTCCACGACACCGCAAGACTTGTCCGGTTATCGGAAGGGTCGCGGCCTCATTGCACCACAGCCACGCTAAAATATGCATGGTTAATAAAGATCGCCGTGGACAGCCGGCATTCTGGGGAGTGCCGGTTAGCGCTCTGTTTACCAGTCTGAGATAGCGCGTTGCGGGTTGCGCGTGCGAAATCGGCCCGCCACGGAGAACGGGATCCGATCACTTTTGCCCATCGAACGGGCCGCATGATTGACTTTCCGGGAAATTTGCCTTTATAAGCCGCGCACGTCCGGCCAAACCTGCCTGCCCGACAGGCGGAGCTATGTCTGGAACGTAAACGCTCCTTGCTACAGGCAAACCCAAGAAGGGCCGCACACCGCGGTATTAAAATAAATGAAGCGTACTTACCAACCGTCCAAGCTTGTTCGCAAGCGCCGTCACGGCTTCCGTGCACGCATGTCCACCAAGGGTGGCCAGAAGGTCCTCGCAGCCCGCCGGGCTCGTGGCCGCAAGCGTCTTTCGGCTTAAGCCGAAGTTGCCCGAAACCAGTGTCCGGGCACATGACGTCAGATAAAGACAAAACGACTGTCGGGCGGCTGAAAAGCCGTCCGCAGTTTTTGGCCGTTCGGGCAGGAGAAAGCCGTAGAGGCCCGCTGTTTCTCCTTGAAGTGCTCGACCGCAACGATCCGGAGGGCGAAGCCCGCGTCGGCTTCACCGTTACCAAGAAACACGGCAATGCCGTCGAGCGAAACCGGATGCGCCGACGCCTGAAAGAGGCGGTGCGGCTTTCCGCCGGGTTTGCAATGAAACCCGGACACGACTATGTGATTGTCGCGCGACGCGATCTCCTGAATGCCCCCTTTCACGCCTTGACCCGGGGGCTTGGCGAGCGCATCGAAAACAAGCCGAAACAGAAGCGGCCGCCGGCCGGTTCCAGGAAACAATGATGGAAAAAAACCGCAACTATTTCGTGGCGATTGGCCTGTCCGTGCTGATCCTCGTCGCCTGGCAGTTCCTTTACGTCAATCCGAAGATGGAAAAGGAACGCATCGCTGCGGAAGCGCTGCAGGCCCAGCAGGCTCAGCAGGCCCAATCGCAGCCGGGTACAACGGCCCAGCAGCCGGCGACCGGTCAGGCCCTGCCTGGCGGCACAGTTCCGGGAACGGGCGAAAACCGCGACCAGGCGCTGGCGAAGTCGGCCCGCGTTGCGATCGACACCCCGGCGGTTTCCGGTTCCATCAACCTGACCGGCGCACGCTTCGACGACCTCAAGCTCAAGGCCTACCACGAGACCGTCAGCAAGCAGAGCCCGATCATCACCCTGTTCAGCCCGGCCGAGACCACCGACGGCTACTTCACCGAAATCGGCTATGTCGGCGATGCGGCAAGCGGCAGCGTGCCCGGCCCGCAGACCGTCTGGACGCTTTCGGGCGGCGACAAGCTGACGCCTTCGACCCCGGTGACGCTCAGCTACACCAACGACAAGGGCATCACCTTCAACCGGACGATCTCGGTCGACGAACGCTACATGTTCCAGGTGGTCGACAGCATCAAGAACGGTACGACTGAGCCGGTGTCGCTGTCGTCCTACGGCCGCGTGACGCGCTTCAACAAGCCGACGACGCCGAGCGTCTACGTTCTGCATGAAGGCTTCATCGGCGTCATCGGCGATCATGGCCTGCAGGAAGTCGGCTACTCGAAGATCGAGGACGATAAGGCAATCGAGCCGGGCAAGGCGACCGGCGGCTGGCTCGGCATCACCGATAAATATTGGGCTGCAGCGGTCGTTCCGCCGCAGGCAACGCCTTACGAGACCCGTTTCTCGCACTTCACCGACGGCCGCGCCCGCTACCAGAGCGACTACAAGAGCGACGCAATCACGATTGCGGCCGGTCAGTCCTCGGAACTCAAGAACCTCGTTTTTGCCGGCGCCAAGGAAGTTCCCGTCGTCGACAACTATGAAGCCGCCTATTCTATCCCCAACTTCGACAAGCTGATCGACTGGGGCTGGTTCTACTTCATCACCAAGCCGATGTTCAAAATGATGGATTACTTCTTCCGTCTGTTCGGCAATTTCGGCATCGCCATCCTGACGACCACGATCGTCGTCAAGCTTCTGTTCTTCCCGCTCGCCAACAAGCAATACGCTTCGATGGCGAACATGAAGAAGGTTCAGCCGAAGATGGAAGAACTGAAGAAGAAGTTCGGCGACGACCGCATGGGCCTGCAGCAGGCGATGATGCAGCTCTACAAGGAAGAGAAGATCAACCCGCTCGCCGGCTGCTGGCCGATCCTCATCCAGATCCCGGTGTTCTTTGCGCTCTACAAGGTGATCTACATCACCATCGAGATGCGGCACGCGCCGTTCTTCGGCTGGATCCACGACCTGTCTGCGCCGGATCCGACGACGCTCTTCAACCTCTTCGGCCTCCTGCCGTTCGACGCACCGTCCTTCCTGCATCTCGGCGTCTGGCCGATCATCATGGGCGTCACCATGTTCGTGCAGATGCGCATGAACCCGACGCCTCCGGATCCGACCCAGGCGATGCTGTTTACCTGGATGCCCGTGGTCTTCACCTTCATGCTGGCATCGTTCCCGGCTGGTCTGGTGATCTACTGGGCCTGGAACAACACGCTTTCGGTGCTGCAGCAGTCGATCATCATGAAGCGCCAGGGCGTGAAGATCGAACTGTTCGACAATCTGAAGAACCTGTTCTCGAAGAAACCCAAGCCGGCGGAGTGACGCCGGCAAACCAAGCCTTCAAAAGGCCCCGGACCTTAAAGGTCCGGGGCCTTTTTGTTCGTCCCGCTGTTCTCATCGGCGAACGGCTGCCCCGGTAAATCCGGCCGGTTCGTTAGCTGCGCCGTGCCGAAAGCTTGACATCGCCGGCCAAAACCGTGAAGCCAAGGCCAATCTTGACGAAGGAATGAAGACCGATGGCCGACACAAAGACAAAAGACGACAAGCCGCTGTTCGGCCGGCCGTGGATTTTCATTCGCGGCGTCCCGGCGATGAAGTTCCTGCCGCCGGAAGGGCCGACCGAAATCGCCTTCGCGGGCCGCTCCAATGTCGGCAAGTCGTCACTGATCAATGCGCTGGTCGGCCAAAGGGGACTGGCGCGCACATCCAACACCCCCGGACGCACTCAGGAACTCAACTATTTCGTGCCCGACGGCTATTCCGGCGAAGCGGGCGACCTGCCGCCGATGGCGCTGGTCGACATGCCCGGCTACGGCTATGCCCAGGCACCGAAGGAGCAGGTGGATGCCTGGACCAAGCTGGTGTTCGACTACCTGCGCGGCCGCGCGACGCTGAAGCGCGTCTATGTGCTGATCGACTCCCGCCACGGCATCAAGAAGAACGACGAGGACGTGCTGTCGCTGCTCGACAAGGCAGCCGTCTCCTACCAGATCATCCTGACCAAGACGGACAAGATCAAGGCCGCCGGCGTGCCGCGGCTGGTTGCCGAGACGCTCGAGAAGATCAAGAAGCATCCCGCCGCGTTTCCCGAGGTGCTGTCGACCTCGTCGGAGAAGGGTGAAGGCATCGACGAGCTTCGCGCGACGATCGAGCTTGCGCTTTCGCGCTGAGAGCGACAATCGCCCTCCTGCATAATTCCTTAAATCGGAATCGATTTAAGGCGAAAATTATGCGGCACGGTTAAAGCGTTACAGCGTCCTTAGCGCGTCATGTTTGACGCGCGGCGCTGTAAAGTCTTTGATCTCCGTCACTACCCTGACATGCAAACCGCTCTATCTCTGCCGTGCAGTCGCGCGCTTCCTTGCGCGATAGCGTCAAGGATAGGAGAGACACATGTCCGATTTGATCGTTGTGGGATTCGATACGCCTGAAGAAGCCGACAAGGTTCTCGTCAAGCTCGCCGGCCTCAAGAAGGAATATCTGATCGATCTCGAGGACGCCGTCGTCGTCGTGCGAGACGCGGAAGGCAAGGTCCACCTCAAGCAAAGCCTCAACCTGACCGCGATCGGGGCGACCTCTGGCCTCTTGTCCGGCTCCATATGGGGCGGACTTGTCGGGTTGCTGTTCCTCAATCCGCTCGCCGGTTTTGCCATCGGCGGCGCGCTTGGCGCCGGTGCCGGCGCACTTTCCGGTTCGCTGACCGACTACGGCATCGACGACGAATTCATCAAATCGCTCGGCAACACCATCCCGAACAACTCGTCGGCGCTGTTCATCCTGGTGCGCAAGGTGCAGCCGGAAAAGGTTCTGGCCGAATTCTCGGGCCTGCGCGGCCGCGTTCTGAAAACATCGCTGTCACCCGAGCAGGAGCAGAAGCTCCAGGCGGCACTCTCCGACGCCCAGACGCCTTCGCCGCAAGCCGGCACGTTCTAAGTGCGACGTTCCTGCGGGCGCAGTTCTTTGCCCGCAGGAACCACTGTCAGGCGCTGGCCGGCACGAAGGTCAACGCGAAACCATTGATGCAATGGCGCTTGCCGGTCGGCGGCGGACCATCGTCGAAGATGTGACCGAGATGTCCGCCGCAACGATGGCAGTGACATTCCGTGCGCGTCATGAACAGTGACGTGTCCTCGCGTGTCGCCACGCCGCCGGGCAAGGACTGCCAGAAACTCGGCCAACCCGTGCCGCTGTCATATTTGGCTTCGGACGAATAGACCGGGAGCGCGCAGCCGGCGCATTGAAAGGTGCCCTTACGCTTTTCATTGTTGAGTGCGCTGGTAAACGGACGCTCGGTGCCCTCCCGGCGCAGGATCCGGTACTGCTGGTCTGTCAGGATCGCCCGCCATTCAGCGTCGGTCTTGGTGACCTCGAACGTTTCGCCGGAGGCAGCGCGCGCCGGAAGCGGAAGGCCCTTCGCCAGCGCGATCGCGCTCAGGGTTCCGCCGAAGATCAGAAAATTCCGCCGGTTCACGATCGAACCCTCCTTGTCATGCCCTTCGCGCCGCCGAGGTCGAAGATAGCCGCCGGCCGGTCACCCGGCAAAACAAGACCGATCAAAGCGCCGTGAAGGAGCAGAGTTGAAAAGGCCACCGATCGCAAGCGATCGATGGCAGGAGCGCCGGAGCCACGAGACCTCCGGCGGCGGATCGCCTGCGAATGTCCGCCGCGGCGATCCGGAGGAAGTGGAAGGGTCAACCCTTGGGCAGCAGCACCTTGTCGATCACGTGGATCACACCGTTCGACTGCTTGACGTCGGCGATGGTGACGGTGGCCGTGCCGCCGGTCTCGTCGGTGAGCGTGATCTTGCCGCCGTCATCCTTGGCTTTCAGAACGCAACCGCCGACCGTCTTGACGTCGTGTTCGCCGCCATCGTCCTTGACCATCTTGGCGATCGCCGACGACATCGCATCGGCGGAAACGACATGGCACGTGAGGACCTTGGTCAACTTGTCCTTGCTTTCCGGCTTCAGGAGCGTGTCGACCGTGCCGGCCGGGAGGGCGTCGAAGGCCTCGTTCGTCGGCGCAAACACCGTGAACGGGCCCTTGCCCTGCAGGGTCTCGACCAGGCCGGCAGCCTTGACCGCCGCAACCAGCGTGGTGTGATCCTTCGAGTTGACGGCGTTTTCGACGATATTCTTGTCCGCATACATCGCCGCGCCACCGACCATCGGGTTTTCGGCATGGGCGATTGCAGCACTCGCGGTCAGTATGGCCATGGCTGCGAATGAACGGATACCAAAGGGGAACATCTTAGTCTTCCTTCCTGTTGAACCTGTCAGGGAGGCGACACCCAGCCGCCTCGTTGAAACTGCCGTTCCCTCCTCGGGAACATGACAAGCAACGGAAGCCTTGGAAAAAGAGTTTCAGGAAATTTCGGATTGCCGATCGGTTTGGCGAAAAATCACGTTGGACGCGGCCGAGGCTACGGAAACGGGAAGGAGCGCGCGTGCTGATTTAGAGATCGCGGGCCTTGCCGAGTGCGATGATCGGGCCGGTGGCCGATCCGGTCGGCGAGCCGCCGAGCGGCTCGATGCTGACGGCAAGAACCGAGCCTCGCGAAAATTTCGCCCGCATGGCCGGGGCGATGATGATCTCGCCCTCACCGGTCTGGGGCAGCACCCCGAGGGAAACGGCCGGATTGTCGCCGTTGATGAGCCACAGTTCCAACGACTTCTGCTTCGCCTGCCGCGTGGCAACGGGCGTCACCCTCAGATGGCCGGAATCCCGATCGAAACGGGCGACGAGATCGACCGAAATACCTTTGCCGGTCATTTCGGCGACAAGCGGCCGGCCGCCGGAGGGCGGCGCAAACAGGCCCGCCATGGACGCGCCCATGATGGCGACCGCCGCGAGCGAGGCGAGTGCCAGGCCGCGCCACAGGGCAAGCGATTGCCAGAGACCCGCCCGCACCGGGACCGCGGTTGGCGACGACGCCGTTTCGAAAAGCCGGCGCTCGATCGCGGCGAACGTCCGTGCCGGCGGCACGACGGGATCATAGGCTTCGTCGAAGGAGGAAAGGTTGTTTTGCCAGCGCGTGACCATGGCGGCGAAGTGGCGGTCGGATGCAAGGCGAGCCTCGACCTTGCGGCGGTCGTCGGCGGACAGCACGCCCAGCACATATTCCCCGGCGATCACTTCGTCGCGGCGGAAATCTCCTTTGTCGGGGGTGGACGCTGTCATCGCTCCATGCACTCTCTCAACTTCAACAGGCTGCGCCTCAACCAAGTCCGCATCGTGTTCAGCGGCACAGCATATATTTCAGCCAGTTCCTGGTAACTCAGACCTTCGACATAGGCGCGCCGCACGGCGTCCGCCCGATCGTTCTCGAGCTCCTCCATGCATGCATCGATACGCCTGCCTTCTGCTCTGATCACTGCCGATTTTTCCGGATCGGCAGCAGGATCAGCCAAATCATAGGCTTCGTCAATCGCGTTGGCGATGGGTTTGCGCGCCCGGATCACGTCGATGGCGCGGTTGCGCGCAATTGCCGCCAACCAGGACATCGGCGTCGGCTGGCCGGGAGAAAAACGGTCGGCGTGCTGCCAGATTCTGACGTAGATTTCCTGCAGCGCTTCTTCCGCTTCACTCCGATCTCCAAGGATACGCAGACAAATGGCGAAAAGTTTCGGACTGGTCAGCCGGTAAAGTTCGGTAAAGGCCGCGCGATCCCTGAGCGAAACACGGCCGAGCAGTCCGGAAATTTCGTCGTCGATCATTGCCAACCCGACCCGATGCATTCCTGAGACAGGACATAGGGCACAAATCGCGATCCGCCAGCGTGCATCGTCATTGCTGTTTTATGTTGCTCGCCGATCATTCCATCGACCGGGAAGTTGCGCTAAACAGCAGCCGGTATTTTTCGAGGGTCCGCCATGTCCGCCAATGAAAGTGAAATCCAGGCACGCCTGCTTACCCAGGCCCTGCCCTACATGCAGCGTTACGAGAACAAGACGATCGTCGTGAAATACGGCGGCCACGCCATGGGCAATGCCGAACTCGGCCGGGCCTTTGCAAGCGACATCGCGCTGTTGAAGCAGTCGGGCGTCAACCCGATCGTCGTGCATGGCGGCGGCCCGCAGATCGGCGCGATGCTGACGAAGATGGGCATCGAATCGAAGTTCGAAGGCGGCCTGCGCGTCACCGACGAAAAGACCGTCGAGATCGTCGAGATGGTTCTGGCCGGCTCCATCAACAAGGAGATCGTCGCCCTCATCAACCAGACCGGCGAATGGGCGATCGGCCTTTGCGGCAAGGACGGCAACATGGTCTTCGCCGAAAAGGCGCGCAAGACCATCAAGGATCCGGATTCCAACATCGAGCGCGTGCTTGATCTCGGCTTCGTCGGCGAGGTGGTCGAGGTCGACCGCACGCTGATCGACCTGCTTGCCCGCTCGGAAATGATCCCGGTGATCGCGCCGGTAGCGCCCGGCCGTGACGGACACACCTACAACATCAACGCCGACACCTTTGCCGGCGCCATCGCCGGCGCGCTGAACGCCACCCGTCTCCTGTTCCTGACCGACGTTCCCGGCGTGCTCGACAAGGAAGGCAAGCTGATCAAGGAACTGTCCGTGGCCCAGGCACGGGCGCTGATCGCCGACGGCACGATTTCCGGCGGCATGATCCCGAAGGTCGAGACCTGCATCGAAGCGATCAAGGCCGGCGTCCAGGGCGTCGTCATCCTCAACGGCAAGACGGCGCATTCGGTGCTGCTCGAAATCTTCACCGAGCGCGGCGCCGGCACGCTGATCGTTCCCTGATCGACAGCACGACGAGAAGCATGGAAAAGCGGGATACGGTGTTCGGGCCGTGTCCCGCTTCCATTTTGGGCCGATTCTTTACAGCGCCGCGCGTCTATTTAGACGCGCAAAGGTCGCTGTAACACTTTGAGTTGCTGCATAATTTTGCCCTTAAATCGATTCCGACTTAAGGAATTATGCAGGAGTGCGTTTCCGGTCTAAGCTAGCCACAGAAGCGCTCTATCTCCTCGTTTCTGCGCACTTCCTGACGGAAATCCGCTTCGCGCATGTCCTGGAAATGCTCAGGCCTGGTAAACGGCCTGGGCTTCCTGCTTCAACTTTTCGATCATCGCCCGGTAGGGGAACGGGCCATAGCTGACGCGGGCGACGCCGGCGCCGGCCAGCGTCTTCAGATCCGGCGCGCCGGGCCGCATCATCACATTGACCGGCAGGCTCGAGGCGGCACAGACCTTGGCGATCAGCCCGGCATCGACCAGCCACGGCACGAAGAAGCCGCTGGCGCCGGCGTCGGCAAAAGCTTTTCCGCGTGCAATCGCCTCGTCGACGAGGCCGGCATGGCGGGCGGAATCGCTCTCTTGCAGGAACAGATCGGTGCGGGCATTGATGAAGAAAGGCACGCCGCGGCGGTCCGCCATCTCGCGGATCGCGCGGATGCGGGCGGCCTGCTTTTCGACCGCATGCACGCCTGATTTGCCGACCACCTGATCCTCGAAGTTGATGCCGATGGCACCGACGTCGATGAGACGCGAGACGTTGGCGGCCCCCGTTGCCGGATCGTCGGAATAGGCGCCCTCGAAATCGACCGTGACCGGCAGCTCCGTCGAGCAGACGATCAGCCGTGCGATATCGGCAAGCAGCGCGAGCGGAACCTTCTCGCCATCGCCGAACCCGTGCGCGGCGGCAATCGACCAGCTGCCGGTCGCGAGCGCCTTGGCTCCAGCTTCGGCGACGGCCTTGGCGCTGCCGGCGTCCCAGATGTTGTAGAGCACCACCGGATCGCCCTTGCGATGCAGAGCGGCGAATTCAGTGGCCTTTTCAGTCTGGTTCATTGCATTTCCTCCGCAAACAATCCCACAGGTTTCATCTTGCCTTCGTGCCGGAGCAGCCATTGCTTGCGCCACAACCCACCGCCGTATCCCGTCAGCGAGCCATCGGAGCCGATGCAGCGGTGGCAGGGAATGACGATGGCAATCTGGTTGGACCCGTTGGCTTTGGCGACGGCACGTACGGCCTGGATCGTATCGACCTCGCGCGCGATGTCACCATAGGAACGCGTTTCGCCGAGCGGAATTTTCACGAGCTTCGCCCAGACCGCGCGCTCGAAGGCGGTGCCGCCAAGCGCCAGCGGCGTGCGGAACTCTGCGAGTTCGCCCGAGAAATAGGCCTTCAGCTCCGCTTCCATCTGGTCGATCGGCGCGGTGCGGCCCGGCACGATCGCCGAGCGGGTCTTACGCTTCAGGTTCTCCAGCTCGGTCGGCAGCGCCTTGCGGTCATGAAATTCGAGGATATGCAGATGCGTCTTGTCGGCGACTACCACCATCGGTCCGAGCGGCGTATCGATGCGGTCGGCAAACAGAAGCTCGCGGCCCTGCGACATTGCCGGCGCTTCGCCGAGCAATTTGGCAAAGGCGGCGCGAAAGCCGCTCGGCGATTCGTATCCAGCGTCGATCTGCGCATCGATGACCCGGCCGCCCTCGGCGAGCTGCCTTGCGGCAAGGCCCAGGCGTCGATGTCGGGCCAGGTCGAGAAAGGTGATGCCGAGGTTGCGCTTGAAGGCACGGCGAACGGTCGAGGGATCGTGTCCGCGCCGAACCAGGTCGTCTTCGGTCCAACGGCGCTCGGGCGCTGACTCCAGCGCCTGCAGCAGGTCATCGACCAGCGGATCCTTGGCGCCGACGGTCGCGAGCGGTTTGCAGCGCTGACACGGGCGAAAACCGGTCTCGAGACAGGTGCCGATCGAGCCGACGAAGATTGTGTTCTCGCGCTTCGGCTTGCGGGCGGGACAGGAGAGGCGGCAGAAAATGCCCGTCGTCTTGACGCAGACGAAGGCTGCGCCCTCGTATTCGGTGCTGCGCGCAATCAGCGCATCGTAGAGCGTTTCGTCGGAAGGAAGGTCGAACAACATGCAGCCTTTCTACCATGCCTCCGACGGGGCGGGCGCCGGTTTTCGGGCGTCTATTTTTTCCGGCGACAGCTCAGAGAAGGATGAGCGTCACCACACCGAGCACGATCAGGAGGCAGCCGACGAGTTCGAGACGATTGATCCACTCGCGGAAGATGAAGAAGGACGAGGCGAATGTGAACAGCATCTCGATCTGCGCCACCACTTTCACGATCGCCGCCTGCTGCAGCGTCATCGCCATGAACCAGCCGAAGGAAGCGGAGGCGCCGACGAAACCGACGACGAAGGCAGGCTTCCACGCAGCGGCGATGCGCTTCAGCTCGGCCGGTTCGCGCAGCACGATCCAGATCAGCATGACAGCCGTCTGCAGCAGAATGACGAAGCCGAGCGTGAAGCTGGCCTGCATCATGTAGTCCGGCGCCGGCAGGCTGGGCGCCAGCGCCAGCGAGGCCGAACGATAGGAAACGGCCGAAAGCCCGAAGAACGTTCCAGAGAGAAGGCCGATGCCGGCGGTGCGGCTGAAAACCGAGGTGACCAGCGAGCGCGGGCTGAGCGTCGTGCGGGCAACCGAAATCAGCATCACGCCGACGACGGAGATGGCGATCGCCACCAGCGTGCCCTCGCTTGCCCTCTCCCCGAGAAAAATGAGGCCAAAGAGCGCTGCCTGGGCCGGCTCGGTGCGCGAATAGGCGGTTCCAACCGCGAAATTGCGGAAGGAGAACAGGTGCACGAGCAGGAAGGTCGCGGCGATCTGCGCCAGGCCGCCGACCACCGCCCAGAGAAAGAAGGTGCCGTTCGGCACCGGCAGCGGATGGCCCGCCACGCGCCAGAGCACGAAAAGATAGAGAAACGCAAAAGGCAGGCCGAAACCGAAACGCACGAAGGTGGCGCCGGTCGTGCCCATGACGCCCTTCAGATGTTTCTGCATGGCGGAGCGGACATTCTGAAGGAAGGCCGCAGCGACGGTGATGAGTACCCAGGATTCCATGGCTGCGAGCTAGCATGCGGGTCCGGATGTTGCCAAGAACTCAGTGCAGCCGCAGCGCTTCAGTCCAGCTTTTCCTCAGCCTCCACCAGTTGGGCGGGCTGACTGAATGTAAGCGGAGGCCCCTCCTCCTCGAATGTCTTCACGCGCTGGTCGTAGTGTGGCGAGATCGTGCCCAGCACGCGATCCCAGAAGGAGAAATAGTTGGCGTAGTTGTACCTGAAGCCGGAATGATGCTGGTCATGGAACGTCGTGCACAACAGAGGGGACGGATAACGCGCCGTCGACGAGGCGAAGTACTCGAACCCGCAGTGCCCGATCATGCCGTTGAAATGTTCGAACAGTCGGTGTCCGATGAGGATCGCTGGCGGAAACGGGACGACGAAAACGATGACGGCTGAAAAACTCTGCAAAAGGAAGTTGTCGAAGACATCCTCCGAATAGGTGCTCCAGATCGTCGGTGCGACGCTTCTGTGATGAAGGGCGTGCAGCGAATAGAGCCACTTGGTGTGCAGCAGCCGATGCATGAAATAGAACCAGGTATCGTAGAGGAACATGCACAGGATGAAGAGCGGCGCCGCCGCCCACCAATTGAAGGTCCAGGGTGCCGGCGCCCAGCCCTTTTGCTGGGCGTAGAGGCCGATCGTCAACGGCAGGCAGGCGCTGAACATCGACGCCAGGCTCTGGCGGATCTCCGCCTTGCGGCGCTTGTCAGAACCGCGTCCCTTCTGAATCTTTCTCTCTGGATTGCGCCCGTTGAACCAGGTGAGGCCGTAGCCGAGAGCGAAATAGGTAACGACTGTCGTGGCGTAAAACCCGAACAGAAACAGCAGATAGAACAGTTCGTCCGACATTGGCATCTGCCGTCCCAGGTCAAAAACCGCGCCGGCCGAAAGATGCCATGCCGTTTTGGCAAGTCAAAGTGGAAATGTGCACGTCGGCAGGACAACCCACGCTCGGACGTGCATTTTGTCGTTTGCCGCCATTCACCGCCATGTCATAAGGCGGTCATGAAAAAGCTCGACCGCCTGCCGACCCACGACGAATTCGCCCATGTCACCGACTGGGTCTTCGACCTGGACAACACGCTCTACCCGCATCACGTCAATCTGTTCTCGCAGATCGACCGCAACATGACGGCTTACGTTTCGGCGCTGCTGTCGCTCGAGCCGGCGGATGCGAAGAAGCTGCAGAAGGACTACTACCGCGACCACGGCACGACGCTCAAAGGCCTGATGATCCATCACGGCATCGACCCGAACGACTTCTTGGAAAAGGCGCATGCGATCGACTACAGCATCGTGCCGCCGGACCCGACGCTGGGTGAAGCCATCAAGGCGCTGCCGGGGCGCAAGTTCATCTTTACCAACGGCAGCGTCGCGCATGCGGAGATGACCGCCCGCGCGCTCGGCATTCTCGATCACTTCAGCGACATCTTCGATATCGTCGCTGCCGATTTCGTGCCGAAGCCGGCCGGCGAAACCTATGACAAGTTCATGAGCCTGCACCGGGTCGATACTCGAAATGCCGTGATGTTCGAGGACCTGCCGCGCAATCTCCTGGTTCCGAAAACGCTTGGGATGAAGACGGTACTATTGGTGCCGCGCAACTTCGAATACGAGTTCGCCGAATCCTGGGAGCAGTCCGGAGACGAGGACGAGCAGATCGATTACGTCACCGAGGATCTCGCCGGCTTCCTCAGGCGCGTGGTCGCCGACCTCTGACGTCGACACAATTTGGCCAGGGAAAAACCCCTTTCCGGCCAAAGACTTAAATTACCAAAGTTTAACTGGTGCCTGTCTTCCAGCGGCCTATCATTCGTTCAGGGATAACCCGATCGAAAGGAAGCATGATGCGGAACAGAACCCTGATCCTTGGCGTGACCGCCCTTGCCGTCGCCATCACCGGAATGGCTGCGCCATCATTTGCCGCCAGAGAAAAATTGACGCCCGAGCAGCGGGCCGAACGCATGATCAAGCGACTGGACACAAACAGCGATTCCAAGGTTTCGCTTGACGAGTTTCAGGCGCGCATGACCACGAACTTTAGGACCTTCGACACCAATGGCGATGGCCAGATCAGCGCCGACGAGATGAAGGCGAAGCGCCAGGCGTTCAGCGACGCCCGCAAGGCCTGGCATGAAGCCAAGGCCAAGGAAGGCAAGGAACGCGACGCGGCCCTTGCCCAGCTTAGGGAAGCACGACCGGCCATGGTCCCCGGTATGCGGCCCAAGGCCTTCAAGCGGGTCGACACCGACGGCAACGGTTCCTTAAGCGCTGCCGAAGTCGCAAGCGCGAGCGAGAAGATGTTCAAGCGCCGCGACAAGAATGGTGACGGCGTCATCGAGGCCGCCGACTTCAGCAAGAAGATCTAGAGCGCTTCTGGCTCAGACGGAGTCGCAGAAACGCTCTATCCCTTTGTTTTTACGCATTTCCTGACGGAAAGCCGCTTCGCACTTTTCCCGGAAATGCTCTACTGCATGATTCCTTAAATCGGAATCGATTTAAGGACAAAATTATGCAGCAACTCAAAGTGTTACAGCGACCTTTGCGCGTCTAAATAGACGCGCGGCGCTGTAACCCGGATGACGACACCATCCCCTGCCCGGTGGAGCGTGTCGTCTGCGTGGCGCCTCCCCCTCGCATCGGACGCGATTGCAAGGGGGAGGCGTGAATTGCCGCAAGTTCCCATCCTCCCGAAACGACAACGCCGCGCGTCAACTCGAGAACGCGCGGCGTTGTTTATGCATCGGACGAGTATTCCGCCCTCAGGCGGGTACGGCTTTCTATCGTCTTCCGTTTGCCATCGGCACAGCTTTGGAATCGACGGTTTGATAGAAGCTGGAGATAATCTCCCAGGCTTCTTCGGCAGTGTCTACGAACCGCAGCAAGTCCACATCATTCGGTGCGATCGTGCCGAACTCGGCGAGCGCCTCGAAATTGATGATGGTGCGCCAAAATTTCTCGCCGAAGAGGATCAACGGTACCAGAGCCATACGTCCGGTCTGCATCAGCGTCATCGTCTCGAACAGTTCGTCGAGCGTTCCGAACCCACCGGGGAAGACCACCACCGCCTTCGCGCGCAGCAGGAAATGCATCTTGCGGATAGCGAAATAGTGGAAATTGAACGACAGCTCGGGCGTGACGAAGCGGTTCGGCGCCTGCTCGTGCGGCAGCACGATGTTGAGGCCGATCGACGGAGCGCCGACGTCGTCTGCGCCGCGGTTACCCGCCTCCATCACACCCGGGCCACCGCCCGTGACAACCACGTATTCCTTATGGCGCAGCTTGGCGGAATGCTCAGAGCAAAGCCGCGCGAACTTGCGCGCCTCGGCGTAGTAGACCGAGGCAGCTTCGAGGTTCTTGCGCTGGGTATCGTTCTTGGCCGCCCAGGCATTGCCACCGGGCTCGGGAATGCGAGCGCCACCGAACATCACCACGGTCGAGTTGATGCCGTGCTCTTCCAGCATCATCTCGGTCTTCAACAGCTCGAGCTGCAAACGCACCGGGCGCAATTCTTCACGGCAGAGGAAGTCGTCGTCGATGTAGGCCAAACGATAGGCCGGCGAGGCCGATTGTGGCGTGAGCGGAACGGTCTGCGCCCGTTGCCGGCTCTGCGAGCTATCCGCCAGCGGATCCCAAACCCCATCCTTACGGCGCAGACTGCGCTTCTTCATGCGTGCCATGCTATCGTCTTTCCCGTCGCGTTCCGGACAATCGGCATCTCGGGCGGACGCGTTCTGTCCCGTTTCATCGGTCATGAATGCCCCTGATGCCGGAGTCGTCCGGGCTTGCCAAGCCCTGCCGGGACAGGCCGCGCCAAAAAGCAGTTCAACTTTTCCGGACCGGGCCTCGGGCGCCATGCATTCCAGCCGGTGTAGAACACCATGGCTGTTCATCGCGTCGCTGCTTAATTTTGTCCTTAAATCGATTCCGATTTGCGGAATTATGCAGTAGAGCTTTCGCAGGATAACCGCTGAACTTTAAGGAATTCCGATGACGAACCACAACCTCGCCGCCCTGTCGCAGACGATCGACACCGCCTTTGATGATCGCGATTCCGTAAACACCGGAACGCGCGGCGCGGTGCGCGACGCCGTGGAGACGGCACTGAACCTGCTCGACAGCGGCAAGGTGCGGGTGGCCGAGCGTGGCGCCGACGGTAACTGGACCGTCAATCAATGGCTGAAGAAAGCCGTGCTGCTCTCCTTCCGTCTCAACCCGATGGAAATCGTCCGGGGCGGCCCGGGCGAATCCGTGTGGTGGGACAAGGTCGCTTCCAAGTTCGACGGCTGGAGCGTCAACGAATTCGAGAAGGCCGGCTTCCGCGCCGTGCCGAACTGCGTCGTGCGCCGCTCGGCCTATATTGCGCCGAACGCGATCCTGATGCCGTCCTTCGTCAACCTCGGCGCCTATGTCGGCGAAGGCACGATGGTCGACACCTGGGCCACCGTCGGCTCCTGCGCCCAGATCGGCAAGAACGTGCATCTCTCCGGCGGCGTCGGCATCGGCGGCGTGCTGGAGCCGATGCAGGCCGGCCCGACGATCATCGAGGACAATTGCTTCATCGGCGCCCGCTCCGAGGTCGTCGAAGGCTGCATCGTGCGCGAGGGCTCGGTTCTCGGCATGGGCGTCTTCATCGGCAAGTCGACCAAGATCGTCGACCGCGCCACCGGCGAAGTGACCTATGGCGAAGTACCGCCCTACTCCGTCGTCGTCGCCGGCTCGATGCCCTCGGGCTCGACCATGGGCAACGGCCAGCCGGCTCCGAACCTCTATTGCGCCGTCATCGTCAAGCGCGTCGACGAGAAGACCCGCTCCAAGACCGGCATCAACGAACTGCTTCGAGACTGATCCGATGACACCGGAGGGGCGGCAGCCGAGCATGACCTGGCTGTTCTTCAGCCCCTCCGGTCGCATCACCCGCCTGCCGTTTTTCCTCTCCTGGCTTTTCTGGCTGCTGATCGGCGGCTTTGTCGTCGCGCAGATGTTCGCCAATGAGAGCCACAAGACCGCGCTGGCGCTCTGGACGCTGGCGCTGATCGTGTCCGGCATCGTTTCCACGCTTTCGATCGCCATGCTGGCAATCAAGCGGCTGCACGATATCGGCTACCCCGGACCACTCGCGCTCTGCTTGTTCATCCCGGTCTTGAGCCCCATCGTCTTCATTGCGCTCTGCCTCTGGCCGGGCATCCAAGGCCCGAACGAATTCGGCCAACGCAGCGACGAACCCGGCGCCTGAGCGGCGCACTGTACATTTCAGGCCCGAACGCGTATGTAGCGCGCCATGAACAGGCCGGCGACAAGATGCTGGCCGCGGCAATCGGCGCCTGATGACGACCTGATCCAAGGTCTTGTTCGTTTACCGGCGCGAAAACCGAAATCCGAAAGACGAGAGATGACAGAATTCGAAGGGATCGCGCCTGCGATCGCCGAGGCGTTGGCAAAACGCGGTTACAACGAGTTGACGCCGGTTCAAAAGGCGATGCGCGATCCGGATCTGGCGGGCAAGGATGCACTGGTGTCGGCCCAGACCGGCTCCGGCAAGACCGTCGCCTTCGGCCTGGCGCTGGCCCCGACCCTGCTTGGCGATCAACGCCGCTTCAGCGCGGCCGGCGCGCCGCTGGCGCTTGTCATCGCACCGACACGCGAACTGGCGCTGCAGGTCAAGCGCGAGCTCGAATGGCTCTATGAGCAGACCGGCGCGACGATCGCTTCGTGTGTCGGCGGCATGGACATGCGCACCGAAAAGCGCGCGCTGGAGCGCGGCGCCCACATCGTCGTCGGCACGCCCGGACGCCTTTGCGACCATATCCGCCGCAACTCGCTGGATATTTCTTCGTTGCGTGCCGTCGTGCTCGACGAGGCCGACGAGATGCTCGACCTCGGCTTCCGCGAGGATCTCGAGTTCATCCTCGAGGAATCCCCCGACGAACGCCGCACGCTGATGTTCTCGGCAACCGTGCCGCGCTCGATCGCGACGCTTGCCAAGAACTATCAGCGTGACGCCGTGCGCATCAGCACCGCTTCGGAGCAGAAGCAGCATGTCGATATCGAATATCGCGCGCTGACCGTTGCGTCGAACGATCGCGAAAACGCGATCATCAACGTCCTGCGCTACTACGAGGCGAAGAACGCCATCGTCTTCTGCTCGACCCGTGCGGCCGTCAATCATCTGACCGCCCGCTTCAACAACCGCGGCTTCTCGGTCGTGGCGCTGTCGGGCGAACTCAGCCAGAACGAACGCACGCACGCGCTGCAGGCCATGCGCGACGGACGCGCCCGCGTCTGCATCGCCACCGACGTGGCCGCCCGCGGCATCGACCTGCCCGGCCTGGAGCTGGTCATTCACGCCGACCTGCCGACCAACCCGGATACGCTTCTGCACCGCAGCGGACGCACCGGACGCGCCGGCCAGAAGGGTGTCAGCGCCTTGATCGTGCCGATCAACGCGCGCCGCAAGGCCGAGCGCCTGCTCGAAAACGCCCGCATCACCGCCAACTGGGCCCGCCCGCCGTCAGCCGACGAGGTCAGCCGCCGCGACGACGAGCGCCTGCTTGCCGACACGAGCTTTGCCGAACCGATCCGCGAAGACGAAGAAGAGATCGTGCGCGCCCTGATCGAGCTTCACGGCGCCGAACAGATGGCTGCCGCCTTCGTGCGCCAGTTCCGCTCGGGCCGGTCCGCCCCGGAAGACCTGATCGAGGTCGCCGTCGGCGACAGCCGCGCCAAGCCGCGCCGCGACGAGAAATCTGCGCCGCGCGAAGACTATGACGCGCCGCGCGCCGATTTCAGCGACGGCAGCTGGTTCTCGCTTTCGGTCGGCCGCAAGCAGAATGCCGAGCCGCGTTGGCTGATCCCGATGCTGTGCCGCCACGGCAAGCTGACCAAGCGCGACATCGGCGCGATCCGTATGCAGCAGGAAGAAACCTTCGTCGAGATGACGGCAGAGGGTGCCGAGCGCTTCCTGTCGGCGATCGGCAAGGAGGCCATGCTGGAGAAGGGCATCCGGGTGAAGACGCTCGCCGGCGCACCCGATCTGTCGCAGCAGCGCCAGGAGAAGCCGAGCTTCTCGAAGGACAAACCGAGCTTTTCCAAGGAGAAATCGGGCTTCGCCAAGAAGCGGCCGTACTCTGACGATGCCGCGCGGAGCGACGAGCGCGGCGACTTCAAGCCGAAGCGCAAGTTCGATAAGAAGCCGGGCTATTCCGCTGGCCCCGCCCACACCGAAGACCGGCCGCCCGAAAAGCGCGACGACAAGCCCTGGACCAAGAAAAAGGCCAAGCCGAATGCCGGCAAAGACGGCGGCTTCAAGCCCAAGCCCAAGGGCAGCAACGCCAAGAACCGCCAGAGCTAAGCTCGACGCGCACACGCCGTCACAGAACATCAAAAGCGCCGCGATCTGATCGCGGCGCTTTTTTTGTCCGGGATTGGGAAGGCTTGCCGCGTCAGGCTTCGAGGAAGCGAAGGCCGGCGACGGCGACGATGATCATGGCGATGCAGGTGATCCGCATCCAGGAGACGGGATCACCGAACAGCACGATGCCAAGCACGGTAATGCCGACGGAGCCGATGCCGGTCCAGGCGGCGTAGGCGGTGCCGGCCGGCAGGTCGCGCATGGCGATCGTCAGGAGGTAGACGCTGCCCAGAGCCGCCGCAATGCCGACGACGCTCGGCAGCAGTTTCGTCCAGCCTTCGGCATATTTGAGCGCCAGGCCCATGATGATTTCAATCAGGCTCGCCGCTATCAGGATGATCCATGCCATTACCGTCTCCATCAAAAATTTTCATCTGGAGAACAATCTGGTAAGACAGGCACCGAAGAGCAATTACGCACCTTTTGGTAACTATAGAAATGGCGACCGACCTGACTGAAGCGCCCTTTACCTCCATCCCGGATGTCTTCGACCCGGCTTGCTCCTCACGCCATGCGCTCGAGTTGATCGCCAGCAAATGGGCGATGCTGATCATCTCGGCGCTTGAGGAGGGGCCCATGCGCAACGCCGCATTGATGCGCCGCCTCGGCGATGTCTCGCAGAAGATGCTGACCCAGACGCTGAAGGAGCTCGAGCGCAATGGCCTCGTCATTCGCGAGGACAAGAAGACCGTGCCGCCGCACGTGGAATACAGCCTCAGCCCTGTCGGCCGTTCGCTCAGCGAAACCCTGCTGGTGCTTGATCGCTGGGCCGAAACGCATTTCGGCGCCCTCGATGCAGCGCGTGAACGCTACGACGCCGAGCGAGGAAAATAGTTCTATTCACCGTCGAGCTGCGACTGGGCGACGACTTTCACCACCCAATCGGCAAAGACCCGCAAGCGGCTGCTCAGGTGCCGGTTGGGCGGATAGACGAGATAGATCGGCTCCGGATCGATCTGCCAGTCGGCGAGCACCGGGACCATCGTACCGGCGCGCAGATCGTCGCGCACCATGAAGTGCGGCACCTGGATAACGCCCAGACCGGCGCGCGCGGCGGCAAGATAGGTGGTCGCCTCGTTTGCCGCGACGCTGTAACGACCCTGGATCTCCATCTCTTCGTTGCCGCGCCGGAAATGGTAAGGCATCTGCTGTCCGGTCTTCGACATGAAGTAGCCGACGACAGAGCAATTCTTTGCGAGGTCAGAAGGATGCTGCGGCATGGCGTGCCGCTTGAGATATTCCGGTGAGGCGCAGGTGATGAATTTCATCTCCGTGATGCGTCGGGCGATCAGCGACTGGTCCGTGAGCGCACCGCCACGGATGGCGCAATCGACATTCTCCGCCAGATAGTCGACCGTGCGGTCGGAAACGCCGAGATCGATCTGGATATCGGGATATTTTCTCTGAAACTCGGGAAGTGCTGGAACGATGATCAGGTTGGCGAAGGCACTCGCCGTCTCGACACGAAGCCGCCCCTTTGGCAGACCCTGGGCGATCGAGAGACTGCCGTCCAGTTCGTCGAGGTCGGAGAGCAGGCGGGCAGCGCGTTCGTAGTAGAGCGCGCCATCGGGCGTCACCAGAACCCGCCGCGTCGTACGGTTGAGCAGTTTGGTGCGCAGGTGCGCCTCCAATCCCTGGATGAGATTGGTGACGGTCGCCTTGGGCATATTGAGCGAAGCGGAAGCACGCGTGAAATTGCCGGTTTCGACAACGCGGAGAAACGCGCGCATGGCCGTGATCTGGTCCATTTTCAATAGCCGTGATTGTTCGAGATATTGAATAGTGTAGTCGGATTGGACGGACTATTCCAGACAGAAGACAATGTTATTCTCCCATCATGGCGGGTTGCCGCCTCATGTGGGATGGCCCCGTGGCAAAGGCAAGAGAGATGGGTGAACGCTTTACAGTAGAGACGATGCAGACGGGCAAAGGCTCGTGCCCGGCACGTGTCTATCGTGGCGAAACGCTGCTCAATCCGCCACCCGTGGTGTTGCACCTGCATGGCGGTTCCTTCGTCGGCAGTTCGATCGCCGCCGGCGAGCGGGTGGCCACGGCGCTTGCGGCAGCCGGGGCCATCGTCATCTCACCGGAGTATTCCTCGGCCTGCCTCAATCCGTTTCCTGCCGCACTCGACGTCACCTATTCCATGCTTTCCTCGATGCGCGCGCGGTGCCCGCAATTCGCGCACAAAAAGTCGATGCTGTTCATCGCCGGCGAGGAGGCGGGCGGCAACGTGGCGGCCGGTGTGGCGCTGATGGCCCGCGACCAGTTCCTCACCGACCTCAAGGGGCAGATCCTCCTGTCGCCGATGCTGGATCCATGCCTGGCGACCGCGTCGTTTCGCAAATACTGTCCTGAGGCTTCGGTGCAATCGATCGCCGAGGGCTGGCAACGGTATCTCGGCGAATGCGGTGGCTTCACGCATCCCTATGCGGCGCCCGCGCACTGTACGCGGTTGGCCGGCCTTGTTCCCTCGCTGATCCTGACCAGCGAGGAATGCCCGATGCGCGACGAGACTGCGGCCTATGCAGACCGCCTTCGCCAGGCGGGTGTGAGCGTTCAATCCCATATCCTTCCCGGTCGTGCCGGCTGGATACCGGAAAACACGGTGAGCACGGAAACCTGGGCATCCCAGGAAGAAACGATTACCGGCATCTTTTCCCGCTTCTTTCAACAGGCGGGGGCGAAGCCGGCGGAAATGACGATGCGTTAGGCGAGGACGACAGGGCCGCGAGCCTTTTCCCTTCGCCGAAGACAGCAGCAAAAAAGCCGGCTCCCAACCGGCAAGGAGAGAAAAATGACATCGACAGTGACCCGCCGGGCCCTTTGGGGCGCCGGCCTGAGCATCCTATTGTCCACCGCTGGCGCAGCCGCCGTTCTTTTGGGCCTGCCGCAGCATTTTGAAGCGGATGCCGCAACCGAAACGGCAGCCGCCCCGCCGCCGGCGGTGCCGGTTTCGGTGGCCAAGGCGCAGTCGCGCCGCATCACCACTTGGGAAGACTTTTCCGGGCGGCTCGAAGCGATCGAACGCGTCGAGGTTCGCCCCCGTGTCGGCGGCGCCATCCTCCAAGCCCACTTCCGCGAGGGCGCATTGGTGAAGAAGGGCGACCTGCTGCTTACCATCGACCCCGAGCCCTATGCCGCCGCCGTCGACCGGGCCGCAGCTGAGGTCGCAGCTGCCGAGGCGCGGGTGGCGCTCGCCAAGACCGAACTTGACCGCGGACGCAAACTCGTGACCACGAGCGCGATCCCGCAAAGCGGCGTCGACCAGCGGCTCAGCGCCTTCGACGAGGCGCAGGCAAGCGTACGCTCCGCCAAGGCGGCGTTGCGGACGGCCGAGCTCGACCTGGAATACACCCAGGTGAAAGCACCGATTTCCGGCCGCGTCGGCCGGTTGGAGGTGACCGCCGGCAATCTCGTTGCTGCCGGCTCCGCCTCGCCGGTGCTGACGACGCTTGTTTCGGTTGACCCGATCTATGCAAGCTTCAGCGCCAGCGAAGAGGTGGTCACCACTGCACTCGCCCGGCTCCAGGCTTCGGCCGGCGGCAGCGCGATCGAGCGCATCCCGGTCCAGATCGGCACCGCCGCCGACGAAGGCACGCCGATTTCCGGGCATATCCAGCTCATCAACAACGAGGTGGATGCGGCGACCGGCACGATCCGGGTTCGCGCCGCACTCGAGAATGCCGACGGGCGGCTGATCCCGGGCCAGTTCGTGCGCATTCGCATCGGCGAACCCGAGCCCGAAGAAAAGCTCGTGATCAGCGATCGCGCCATCGGCTCCGACCAGGACAAGAAGTTCGTGTTCGTCGTCGGCTCGGACAACAAGGTGGAATACCGCCAGGTGACGCTCGGCCCGAACTCCGACGGGCTGCGCATCGTCGAAAGCGGCCTGAAGACCGGCGAGAACATTGTCGTCAACGGCCTGCAGCGGGTGCGCCCGGGCGTGCTCGTGGCACCGCAGCAGGTGGAAGAAACGACGGCGTCGATCGCCACCAAATAGGACATGACGGCATCCACTTCGGCTGTCGCCGAAGTGGATGGGCCGCCCAGACATCACTCTGCAGATCCCGGCGCGTGGCGAGTATTCTCGCCGCGACGAAAGGAGATTTGCCTGAACTCGTCCCAAGGGGGATACGTCAATGAACTTCTCACGCTTCTTCGTCGACCGCCCGGTCTTCGCGGGCGTTCTCTCGGTCCTGATCTTCGTGGCCGGCCTGATCGGCATGACCGGTCTGCCGATCTCCGAATATCCCGAAGTCGTGCCGCCGCAGATCGTCGTGCGGGCGCAATATCCCGGCGCCAACCCGGCAGTCATCGCCGAAACCGTGGCAACGCCACTCGAGGAACAGATCAACGGCGTCGAAGGCATGCTCTACATGCAGAGCCAGGCGACGGCCGACGGTCTGATGACCCTGACCGTCACCTTCGAACTCGGCACCGATCCAGACCAGGCCCAGCAGCTGATCCAGAACCGCGTCGCGCAGGCCGAGCCGCGCCTGCCCGAGGAAGTGCGTCGTCTCGGCGTCACGACCGTCAAGAGCTCGCCGGACCTGACGCTCGTCGTGCACCTCTTGTCGCCCAACGGCCAGTACGACATCAACTACCTGCGCAACTACGGCGTCCTCAACGTCAAGGATCGGCTCGCCCGCATCGACGGTGTCGGCCAGGTGCAGATCTTCGGCGGCGGCGACTATTCGATGCGCATCTGGATCGACCCGCAGAAGGCTGCCGAACGCGGCCTTGCGGCGAGCGACGTGGCCAACGCCATCCGCGCGCAGAACGTCCAGGCGGCTGCCGGCGTCATCGGCGCCTCGCCGTCGGTTCCGGGGCTCGACCTGCAGCTCTCCGTCAATGCGCAGGGCCGCCTGCAGACGCCTGAGGATTTTGCCGACATCGTCGTCAAGTCGGGCGCCGGCGGCGAGGTCACGCGCCTCGGCGACGTCGCGCGTGTCGAGATGGGTGCTGCCGACTACTCGCTGCGCTCGCTGCTCGACAACAAGGCCGCGGTCGGCATGGGCGTCTTCCAGGCACCCGGCTCGAACGCGATCCAGATCTCGGAAAACGTGCACAAGGCGATGGCTGAGCTGAAGCTGACCATGCCTGACGGCGTCGACTACGAGATCGTCTACGACACCACCCAGTTCGTGCGCGCCTCGATCGAGTCCGTCATCCACACCCTGCTTGAAGCGATCGCGCTGGTCGTCATCGTCGTCATCGTCTTCCTGCAGACCTGGCGCGCCTCGATCATCCCGCTCGTGGCGGTTCCGGTGTCGATCGTCGGCACCTTCGCGGTGATGTATGTCTTCGGCTTCTCGATCAATGCGCTCAGCCTGTTCGGATTGGTGCTGGCGATCGGCATCGTCGTCGATGACGCCATCGTCGTGGTCGAAAACGTCGAGCGCAACATCGAGCAAGGTCTGTCGCCGATCCAGGCGACCTACCGGGCGATGCAGGAGGTTTCCGGACCGATCATCGCCATTGCGCTGGTGCTCGTCGCCGTGTTCGTGCCGCTTGCCTTCATCACCGGCCTGACCGGGCAGTTCTACCGCCAGTTCGCGCTGACGATCGCCATCTCGACGGTGATCTCCGCCATCAACTCGCTGACGCTTTCCCCGGCCTTGGCCGCCCTCCTCCTGCGCGATCACCACGCACCGAAGGATTGGCTGACCCGCGCCATGGACAAGGTGTTCGGCTGGTTCTTCCGCGGCTTCAACCGCTTCTTCGGCCGCAGCTCGGAAGCCTATGGCCGCGGCGTCGGCAGGATCCTGTCGCGCAAGTCGCTGATCATGGGCGTCTATGTCGTCCTGCTCGGCGTCACCTTCGTGCTGTTCCGCGCCGTTCCCGGCGGTTTCGTGCCGGCCCAGGACAAGCAGTATCTGATCGGTTTCGCGCAGTTGCCTGACGCAGCGACGCTCGACCGCTCGGAAGACGTCATCCGCCGCATGAGCGACATTGCGCTCAAGCATCCCGGCGTCGAAAACGCCATCGCCTTCCCCGGCCTGTCGATCAACGGCTTCACCAACTCGTCGAACTCCGGCATCGTCTTCGTGGCATTGAAGCCGTTCGAGGAGCGCACGACGCCCGAGCTTTCGGGCGGGGCGATCGCCATGCAGCTGAACCAGGAATTCGGCGCGATCCAGGACGCCTTCATCGCCATGTTCCCGCCGCCGCCCGTCCAGGGTCTCGGCACCACCGGCGGCTTCAAGCTGCAGATCGAGGACAAGAACGGCCTCGGCTACAAGGCGCTGGACGAAGCGGCCAAGGCCTTCCTCGCCAAGGCCTATCAGACGCCGGAGCTGGCCGGTCTCTATTCGAGCTACCAGATTAACGTGCCGCAGCTCTATGCCGATCTCGATCGCGTCAAGGCGCGCCAACTCGGCGTCGAGGTGACCGATGTCTTCGAGACACTGCAGATCTATCTGGGTTCGCTCTACGTCAACGACTTCAACGCCTTCGGCCGCACCTACAGCGTTCGCGTTCAGGCCGATGCGAATTACCGCAGCCACGCCGACGATATCGGCAAGCTGAAGGTGCGCTCGCAATCGGGCGAGATGATCCCGCTGTCGGCGCTGTTGAAGGTCGAGCAGACGGTCGGCGCCGAGCGGGCGATCCGCTACAACGGCTTCCTGTCGGCCGACATCAACGGCGGCCCGGCACCGGGCTTCTCCTCGGGCCAGGCCCAGGCCGCCATCGAGAAGATCGCTGCGGAAACGCTGCCGCCGGGCATCTCGTTCGAATGGACGGATCTGACCTACCAGCAGATTCTTGCCGGCAATTCGGGCATGCTCGTCTTCCCGCTGGCGCTGCTGCTCGTCTATCTCGTGCTCGCCGCCCAGTATGAGAGCCTGACCCTGCCGATCGCGATCATCCTGATCGTGCCGATGGGCATCATGGCAGCCCTTGCCGGCGTCTGGCTGACGGGAGGCGACAACAACGTCTTCACGCAGATCGGCTTGATCGTGCTTGTCGGGCTTTCCGCCAAAAACGCGATCCTGATCGTCGAGTTCGCCCGCGAACTGGAACTGTCCGGCAGCACCGCCGTCCAGGCGGCAATCGAGGCGAGTCGGCTGCGTCTGCGGCCGATCCTGATGACCTCGATGGCCTTCATCATGGGTGTCGTGCCCCTGGTGATCTCCACCGGCGCCGGCGCCGAAATGCGCTCGGCCATGGGCGTCGCGGTCTTTGCCGGCATGATCGGCGTCACCGCCTTCGGCATCTTCATGACGCCGGTGTTCTACGTGCTGATTCGCAAGCTTTCGGGCGAGCGGCCGTTGAAGCACGCCGGAGCGCATATTGAAGCACCTCATCTCGCGCCTGGAGAATGAGGTAACCCTGCCCCTATATGCGCTTCGAGCGGGCCGGATCTGATCCGGCCCGCTTACGTTGAAGACAGACGGATAGTCTCAGCCGCCGGCTGCACGTCCATCCTGCGTGACAGCCGCGCAACGATCGGATAAACCAGCACCCTCAATCCCATTGGCCCAAGCGCCACGGAGACGGCATATCGCTACATGACCTCGACCAATCCGATCGCCAATCTCGCCACTCTCATCCGTTGCCCCTCCGTTACGCCCGCCGAAGGCGGTGCGCTCTCGGCGCTCGAAGCCATGCTGAAGCCGCTCGGCTTCGTCGTCGACCGGGTGACCGCGAAGGACGTGGGCACGCCCGATATCGAGAACCTCTATGCCCGGCTTGGCAGCGATGGGCCGCATCTGATGTTTGCCGGCCACACCGACGTGGTGCCGGTCGGCGACGAAAGTGCGTGGACCCACGGCCCGTTTTCCGCCGACATCGCCGGCGGCGAAATGTATGGCCGCGGCGCCGTCGACATGAAGGGCGGCATCGCCTGTTTCGTGGCAGCGGTTGCCCGTCACATCGAAAAGCATGGAGCCCCGAAGGGTTCGGTTTCCCTTCTCATCACCGGCGACGAGGAAGGTCCTGCCATCAACGGCACGACGAAGCTTCTCGACTGGGCAGCCGCCAAGGGCGAGCGCTGGGATGCCTGCCTGGTCGGTGAACCGACCAATCCCGACCGGCTCGGCGACATGATCAAGATCGGCCGGCGTGGGTCGCTTTCGGGCCGGATCACCGTCAACGGCGTTCAGGGCCACGCGGCCTACCCGCATCTGGCGGACAATCCGGTGCGGGGCATCCTGCAACTGACGCAGGCGCTGATGGATCCGCCCTTCGACAACGGCACGGAAAACTTCCAGCCATCCAACCTGGAAGTGACGACGATCGACGTCGGCAACAGCGCCGTCAACGTCATTCCGGCAAAGGCGAGCGCCGCCTTCAATATCCGCTTCAACGATACCTGGACCGCCGAGAGCCTGATGGCGGAGATCGTCGCCCGGCTCGACCGCGCGGCGGCTGATGGCGCGCTGCGGGCGGGTCGCGATCCGGTCAGATACGAGATCACCTGGAACGAGCGCCCGAGCCACGTTTTCCTGACGCGCAACAATGCGCTGATCTCATCGCTGTCGGGCGCGGTCGAAGCGGTCACCGGCCAGCAGCCAAAGCTTTCGACCACCGGCGGCACCTCGGACGCGCGGTTCATCAAGGACTATTGCCCCGTCGTCGAATTCGGCCTCGTCGGCCAGACCATGCACATGGTCGACGAGCGCGTCGCCGTCGCCGACCTTGAAACGCTGACGGGCATCTACGAAACCTTCATCGCCCGATGGTTCGGCCATGCCGCCGCTTGAGGAGGTCCTGGCCTATATCAAGGGCCTCTGGCTGCTGGTCCAGGGCAATGGCGAGGGTTTCCGCTGGCTCGATTTCAGCGAGAGCGGATTGTGGCGCTCGTTTACGGCCATGCTCTGGTGCCTGCCGGCCATCGCCGTCACCTGGGCATCCTGGCGGCTTTATTATCTCTCGGCCATGCCGACCGGCACCACTGTTGGTTTCAGCTTCGTCTTCAAGCTGCTGGTCGTCGACCTCGTCAGCTGGTTGCTGCCGCTCGTCTTGATTTTCATCCTGGCGCGCCCGCTCGGCTTTGCCGCGGCCGTGGTGCCGATCGTTGTCACCACCAACTGGCTTTCCGTGCCGTTGTCCTATGCGATGGCGGTGCCGGCAGCGATCCGCCTGGTCATTCCCGGCAGCGAGGGGCTGACAAGCCTGATCTGGCTGGTGCTGCTCTTCGTCAGCATCGGCGTGCTCTTCCGGCTGCTGCGCATCATCACCGGAAACCAGGTCTTGCTCACCTCGGCGCTGACGGCGCTCTTCCTGCTGCCGTCGATGATGTTGGGCGAGGTGCTGCAGCAGTTCTTCGGCCTGATCCCGAGCTGACAAGCAACACGACAGCACCCGAAAAGTGTCGCGCGCCCTCTGCGCGCGACTGGCCATGTCTCAATAATCGACCTGCATGAAATAGAGCCCGTCAGGCGGCGCCACCGGGCCGCAGGCCTTGCGATCGCGTGCTTCGAGCACCGTCTGCAGCTCGTCCGGCGTCCACTTTCCCTCGCCCACCAGCTTCAGCGAGCCGGCGAAGGAGCGGATCTGATTGTGCAGGAAGCTCTGCGCGGTAGCGCGAATTTCGATCAGGTCGCCGGACCGGGTGACGTCGAGGCGGTCGAGCGTGCGCATCGGGCTTGTCGCCTGGCAATGGGCCGAGCGGAAGGTGGTGAAGTCGTGATGGCCGACGAGCCGCTGCGCGCCTTCATGCATCGCGTGGTGATCAAGCGGCTTCGGCACCCACCAGGCGCGCTTCGCCTCCAGCGCCAGCGGCGACTGTCGGCAGATGATCCGATAGAGGTAATGGCGGCGCAGCGCCGAAAACCGCGCGTCGAAGGCGTCGGGAACTTCCTGGGCTTCGAGGATCGAAACGCCCTCGCCGGCCATGCCCAGATGCGCATTCAGCGCATTGCGCAGCGTGTGGGGTTTCCACTGGCGCGTCAGGTCCGCATGCGCCACCTGCCCGACGGCATGCACGCCGGAATCGGTACGCCCGGCCCCGCGGATCGAGACGGTTTCGCCGGTCAGCGACAGGATCGCCTTTTCGATCGCGCCCTGAACGGAGGGGCCGTTGTCCTGCCGCTGCCAGCCGACATAGTTCGAGCCGTCATATTCGACGGTCAGTCGAAAGCGCGGCATCAGCCAACCCTCGTGCCGGCGGCGATCGGCGTGCCGCGCAGGAAATCGGCAACGGCAAGCGCCTTGCCACCCGCCCGCTGCAGCCGCGTCGGCCGGACGGCTCCTTCGCCGCAGGCAATGGTGAGATTATCGTCGAGCACGGTTCCGGCGGCCCCGTCACCGGTCACGCGCTCGGAATTCAGAACCTTGACCCGCTCCGGCTTGCCGGCGATGTCGAGCTCGAACCAGGCGCCCGGAAAGGGTGACAGGCCGCGAATGTGGTCGTGCACTTCGCGCCCCGTCCGGGCGAAATCGATGCGGGTCTCGGCCTTGCTGATCTTGGCGGCGTAGACGACGCCCGCCTCCGCCTGCTCGGTCAGCGGCAGATCATCCGCTTCGAGCTTGCCGATCGCTTCCTTCATCAGGTTAGCGCCGACCTGCATCAGCCGATCGTGAAGCTCGCCAGCCGTCATCGTCTCGCCGATCTGCACCGCCTTGGTGAGTGCGACCGGGCCGGTGTCCAGCCCCTTGTCCATCTTCATCACCATCATGCCGGTCTCATGGTCGCCGGCCATGATGGCGCGCTGGATCGGAGCCGCACCGCGCCAGCGCGGCAGGAGCGAAGCGTGGCCATTGTAGCAGCCGAGCCGCGTTCCGGTCAGGATCACCTCCGGCAGCAACAGGCCATAGGCGACGACGACGGCGACGTCGGCGTCGAACGCGCGGAAGGTCCGGCGATCGGCTTCATCCTTGAAATTGACGGGCGTGAGCACGGGAACGCCCAGCAGCTCGGCGGCCTGGTGCACCGGCGACTTCTGCAGATCGAGCCCCCGGCGTCCGCCGGGCCGCGGCGGCTGGGTGTAGACGGCAACGATCTCGTGGCCGGCTGCCGCGAGTGCGGCCAGCGTCGGCACGGAAAATTCCGGCGTACCCATGAAGATGATGCGAAGCGACAAGGCGGATACTCCGACCGTTTGAAATCAGGCCCCTTCAAACGGGTTTACGCGCCTCAAATCAAGCCCCTCGATCGCAAAGGGCTGCCGACGGCACCGTAAGGACGATCAGATCGCCTTAGAGGACGATCAGATCGCCTCGGAGGACGATCAGATCGCCTTGGCGCCGCGGGTCTTGGCGGCCTTGGTGAACTTGCGGATCACCATGTCGCGCTTGAGCTTGGAGATGTGGTCGATGAACAGCACGCCGTTCAGGTGATCGATCTCGTGCTGCAGGCAGGTCGCCAGCAGGCCATCGGCCTTGACGATCTGCTCCTTGCCGTCACGGTCGAGGTGCTTGACGGTGACCATCGCCGGGCGCTCCACTTCGGCGTAATAGTCCGGAATGGAGAGGCAGCCTTCCTCATAGACCGAGAACTCGTCGGAAGAAGCGACGATTTCGGGATTGATGAAGACGCGGGGGGTCTTCTCGTCCCCTTCCTTGGAGACGTCGAGCACCAGCATGCGCTTCGCTACGCCGATCTGGATGGCAGCGAGCCCGATGCCCGGGGCATCGTACATCGTTTCGAGCATATCGTCGGCCAGGCGACGGATGTCGGCATCGATGGTTTCGATCGGGGTCGAGACCTGACGCAGGACAGGATCGGGGAGAATGATAAGCGGCTTGATCGTCATGTTGCTCCCATAACCGATCTTTCCGTCCGGGTGCAAGAAAATTGGCGCGCACCCTGCAGACGTCCCGGCAATGTCGCCTCTCGTTAACCGCGCCGGATGAATGTTCTTGTTTTGATCTATCGTTGAAAAGAGAATCTGTTAGGCTTGCGGCATGGAACCTGCGCCAATTTCGTTCGATCAGCCCGTTTTTCTCATCGGCACCGTGCCGGTCACCGTCGCCCATCTCTGCATGGTTCTGGCCGTGCTGGCGGTCGGCTTCGTGTTGATGTCCGTTTCGCGGCGGCGGCGGGCTGGCGACGACGAGCGCCATGAACAGATGGCCATGCTTCTGGCGGCGCAAACGGAAATGCAGGGCCGCATCGCGGCGATGGCCGACGTGTTCGGCACCCGTCAGGCGGAACTGAACCAGACGCTGAGCCAGCGGATCGACGGCATGACGCACCGGATCGGCGCCTCGATCAGCGAGCAGACCAAGGCGACGCACGAAAACCTGCGGCGACTGCAGGAGCGTCTGGCGGTGATCGACACCGCCCAGAACAACATCCAGTCGCTGGCAAAGGACATGGCCGGGCTGCAAGCCATTCTTTCGAACAAGCAGACACGCGGCGCCTTTGGCCAGTCGCGCATGGAGACGATCGTCGCCGACGGCCTGCCGATGGGCGCCTTCGCCTTCCAGACGACGCTTTCCAACGGCGCCCGCCCGGACTGCACCATCCGCATGCCGAACGACCAGCCGCCACTGGTGATCGACGCGAAGTTTCCGCTCGAAGCCTGGAACGGCATGCGGGACGCGGCAACCCCGGAACGCCGCCAGCAGATGGCGCAACTCTTCCGCCGTGACATGGAGGTGCATGTCCGCGATATCGCCAGCAAATATCTGATCCCGGGTGAGACGCAGGAGACGGCATTTCTCTTCGTACCGTCCGAATCGATCTTCGCGGAGATCCACGAGCATTTCGAGGCGATCGTCCAGAAGGCGCACCGGCAGCGGATCGTCATCGTCTCGCCATCGCTGCTGCTCTTGTCGATCCAGGTGATCCAGGCGATCCTCAGGGACGCCCGCATGCGCGAGCAGGCGCACCTCATCCAGGGAGAAGTGGCGCGGCTGATGGAGGACCTGACGCGTCTCGACGAGCGGGTGCGCAAGCTGCAGGGACACTTCGCCATGAGCCAGAAGGATGTCGAAGAGATCCTCATCTCCTCGGGCAAGCTTGCGCGCCGCGGCGCCAAGATCGAAGCGCTGGAACTTGAGGCGGAAGGCGCGGCGCGGCCGGACGACGAACCGCGCCATGCCGTCGACAATCGCGTCGGGCAATTGCGCCTCAGGGTGGTTGACGAGGACTGACGGTCTCGGGCACTCTCCGGCCAAAATCAGCAATTCGACGGGACATCTTCACATGATCACTGTTTTTGGGTCCATCAACATGGACCTGATCGCCACGACCGCGCGCCTGCCGAAGCCCGGCGAAACCGTTGCCGGCTCTGGCTTTTCGACCGCCGCCGGCGGCAAGGGCGCCAACCAGGCGCTGGCCGCGCGGCGTGCCGGTGCCGCCGTTCACATGGCCGGCGCCGTCGGCTCGGACAGTTTTGCCGATGGCGCACTCGAATTGCTCCGGGAGGCCGGCGCCGACCTGTCGCTGACCAAGACTGTCGAGGAACCGACAGGCACGGCCCATATCCTCGTCGGTGGTGACGGCGAGAATGTCATCGTCGTCGTTGCCAGCGCCAACGCAACGGTCAATGAGGCCGATGCCGTTGCCGCCGTCGACGGCATGAACGCCGGCGATACCTTGATGCTGCAGCTGGAAATACCGGCGACCTCGGTCGAAAAGGCACTTGCCGAAGCCCGGCGCAAGGGCATCCGATCGGTCATCAATATCGCGCCCTTGACGCCGGAAGCGGCACGCCTCGGCCGGCTCGCCGATATCGTCATCGCCAACGAGACGGAGTTCGAACTGCTGGCCGGCAAGTCGGGCATCGAAGGTTCCGAGCGCGAAGAGGCGATGAAGAAGCTGCATGCCGAAACCGGGCATACGGTCATCGTCACGCTGGGGGCAGAAGGCGTCGTCGCAGTGCACGAGGGCGAGGTCCATCGCGCCCGGGGTCTCAAGATCGATCCGGTCGATACCGTCGGCGCCGGCGATACGTTCTGCGGCTACCTGGCCGCAAGCCTTGACGAGAAGCTGGCGTTTCACGACGCCCTCAGGCGTGCGGCGGTGGCGGGCTCGCTTGCCTGCCTCAAGCGTGGTGCGCAGCCTTCGATCCCACTTGCCTCAGAGGTAGAGCCACGCATCTGAAGTCGCGGCTTCGATCTTAAAGTGCGTTGCGATCTTTCGCTTACCGCACTTTACTGCATAATTCCTTAAATCGGAATCGATTTAAGGGCAAAATTATGCAGCAATTCAAAGTGTTACAGCGACCTTTGCGCGTCTAAATAGACGCGCGGCGCTGTAAGCTTTCGTTTTTACGCATGTCGTTATCGCAGAACCGCTGCACACTTTTGCACGACATGCCCTCACGCGCGTCATGTGAAAAAACATCGCGCGACGCGTGTTCCCTATCCTCGTCGTCCCGACGGCACAGCACGTCCGGGCGACAGCCTTGAATCAAGCCCATCGCCGGCCTTTGCGCAAACCCGACAGTCTTTGTCGCGGAGATGAAACTTCGTGCGCAGAATCTCCATCAGCGGGGCATGAATTAGCCATCGCGTTGGCCCTATCTTAAGATTTGGTCGTCTATTCAAGATCATGAGAAAGCCGGTTCCGAAGGGATGGGCAGCCTCCTTAATGCCGGTCGGCATCTGGTGCTCCATGATGGAGTTTCACCCACATTGTGAAATGCGTTCGCCGCAGGTTTCAGCCTGCGGACCTCCCAGCACGTGAGGATTTCATGTTCAAGTTCCAAGCCAAATCGCTGGCGACCAAGCTGATCGCGGTGACGGGCGGCACGATCGCGCTCGTGTTGCTCGCCTCGAACTTCGTTCTTATCTCCCAGACACAGGACCGCGTCGAAACGCTGGTGCTCGACCAGGCAAGCGGCGAAGCAAAGGCCATCGCCTCTGATATCGCCGGCGGCATCGGCGAGCTGGCAAGCGCTTCGCGCTCGATGGCCGGCATCCTTGGCCGCAGCCACGCAGAAAAATCGATGGAACGCGCCGGCGTGATCAACATCCTGCGGGCCAATCTCGAGCAGAACCCCTTCGCTTTCGGCAGCTGGTTCGCCGAAGAACCCAAGGCCTTCGACGGTCGCAAGGAGGAGGTGGCCAACAACAAGGAACTGGGCGCCAACGAGGATGGTATCTTCGCGCCCTATTGGTCCAAGAACCGCAACAACGAGATCCAGTTCTCGACCTTCCGCGCGGACTACGCTGCGGAATGGTACAGCCTTGCCGCAAAGAGCGGCAAGGGCGCGATCACCCCGCCCTATACCGCGCAGGACACCGACGTCCCGACGGCAATGAGTTCGATCGCCTATCCCGTCATGTCCAACGGCAAGCTGATCGGCGTCTCCGGCGTCGACATCTCGCTCGCCTCACTGGCGGACGGTCTTTCCAAGTTGAAGCCGTTCGATACCGGCCGCGTCTACCTGTTGTCGCAGACCGGCAAGTGGTTGGTCGCACCGATCCCGGAGCTTTTGCTCAAGGGTTATGACGGCGAAGGCAACGAGATCGTCAAGAACGCGCTGGCTTCCGGTACGTCGGGCGTCATCAAGAACCTGTCCTACGACGGCAACGAGCCGTTCGACCGCGTCGTCTATCCCTTCGCCGTTTCCGGCGTGAACACCAGCTGGATCGTGCTCGTCGACGTACCACGCAGCGCGATCAACGCTCCGGTTCGCGACCAGACCTATATGATGATCATCGGCGGCCTCGTCGTGCTCGGCGCGGTGCTGCTCGGCCTCTATTTCGCCGTCCGCGGTTTCGTTCAGAAGCCGCTCGCCGGCCTCGTCAAAGACGTCAAGAACCTCAGCGACGGCGACTACAGCAATTCGATCACCGGCCAGGACCGCTCCGACGAGACGGGCCAGGTCGCAAAGGCGCTCGAAGGTTTCCGCCACCGGCTGGCCGACACCAAGCGCCTGGAAGGCGAAGCCCGCCACGAACGCGAGCAGGCCGAGCACGAGCGCAGCCGTTCCGAGAGCGAGCGGGCCGAATCCAGCGCCCTTCAGCGCGACATCGTTGCCCGCCTCGGCAACGGACTGTCGCATCTCTCCTCCGGCGATCTCGCCTTCCGCATCACCGACGAGTTCCCCGGTGAATACGCCCAGCTGAAGCGCGACTTCAACGCGACGATGGACAGCCTCGAAGAGACAATCCGCACCGTCAACCACTCGGTCGTCAACATCGGCAACGGCACCAGCGAGATCAGCAGTGCCGCTAACGACCTGTCGCACCGCACCGAACAGCAGGCGGCAAGCCTGGAAGAGACGGCGGCGGCCCTCGACGAGCTGACCTCGCAGGTCAACGCCAGCGCCGAGAACGCCAAGGTCGCCGCCAAGTCGGTGGAAGTGGCCAGCAGCGATGCCGGGCAGTCGGGCGAGGTCGTGCAGAAGGCGATTGCCGCGATGAAGGGCATCGAGCAGTCGTCGCACGAGGTCAGCCGCATCATCGGCGTCATCGACGAGATCGCCTTCCAGACCAACCTGCTGGCGCTCAACGCCGGCGTCGAAGCTGCGCGCGCCGGTGACGCCGGCAAGGGCTTCGCCGTCGTCGCACAGGAGGTCCGCGAGCTCGCCCAACGCTCGGCAAACGCCGCCAAGGAGATCAAGACGCTGATCAACACCTCGGCGGGCCAGGTGCGTGAAGGCGTTGACCTCGTCGGTCGCGCCGGTGGCGCGCTTGAAAAGATCGCCGAGCAGGTGGTCCAGATCAACGGCCTCATCCGCCAGATCTCGAGCTCTGCCTCCGAGCAGGCCGTCGGCCTCAAGGAGATCAACTCGGCCGTCAACCAGATGGACCAGGTGACCCAGCAGAACGCCGCGATGGTGGAAGAAACCACCGCTGCCGGCATGGCGCTCAACGAGGAAGCACGCTCGCTCAGCACGCTGGTCGCCCGCTTCCGCGTCGCACAGCGTTCGACGCAGGCGGCCCAGCCGACCTCGTCGGAAATGCTGCGCGGCACCGCCGAACGCATGCGGGCGGCGGAACGCCCGGCACCCGCTCCTGCCCGCGACGCCCGTCCGGCGCCGAGTGCGGCACGCTCCGGCTATACACCGTCGACCCAGCGCGTCCTGACGCAGACGTCGGGTGCCAACGCGCTCGCCCAGGACAATTGGGAAGAGTTCTGATCCAGCAAGTCATCAAACAAAAAACGGCGCCTCGCGGGGCGCCGTTTTCGTCTGTGATTTTGGCTCGCGCGATCAGATGCGCGCCAGCCGCTCCGTCAACAGGTCGAAGAAGCCCTGATCGTCGATGAAACGCATGACCTTGGCATTGTGTTTGCGGCCCGTCACCTGCCACCAGTCGACCACCGTCATGCCCGTCGTCAGCGGCGACTGAACTTCGATCTCGACATTGCAGTCGCGACCTGTGAAGAGCTCGGGCCGCAGGAGGTAGGCGATGACGGTCGGATCGTGCAGCGGGCCGCCGTCCGTGCCGTATTTCTCGATGTCGAACCGCTCGAAGAATTCCAGCATCTCCGCCATGGCGATCGCCGGGGCGCTGCCGATCTCGCGGATCTTCGACACGCGCGCCTTGTGCGTCAGCACCCGGTGGGTGACGTCGAGCGGCATCATGACGATCGGAATGCCCGAACGGAAGACGATCTCGGCGGCTTCCGGGTCGACATAGATGTTGAACTCGGCGGCCGGCGTGACGTTGCCGCCCTCAAAGAAGCCGCCCCCCATCATCACCAGCTCGCGCGCCCTCGGCGCGATGTCCGGCGCCTTCTGAACGGCGAGAGCGACGTTGGTCAGCGGACCAAGCGTGCAGAGCGTGACCGTACCCGGCGCCTCAGCGCGCAGCGTCTCGATGATGAAGTCGACGCCATGTTGGGCCTCAAGCGCCATCTTCGGCTCGTCGAGTGTCGGACCGTCGAGACCGGTCTTGCCATGCACGTGCTCGGCGGTGACGAGCGGGCGGGCGATCGGCCGGTCGGCGCCGGCGAAAACCTTGACGTCGGTTCTGTTGCACAGTTCGCAGATGATGCGGGCGTTGCGCGCGGTCATTGCCAAGGGAACGTTGCCGGCTACTGTCGTGATCCCAAGAAGATCGATTTCTTCCGGACTGCCGAAAGCGAGCATGATGGCGGCGGCATCGTCCTGCCCGGGATCGGTGTCTATGATTATTTTTCTCGGCAAGGGCACGCTTGTGTTCCTCCTTGGATTCTCGCGCTGCGGACTATGATTTGCGTGCACGCCGGAGGCAAGCGGCTTGCACTCATTGCGCACAGCTACCATATTGAAAGCGGGATGCTGCTTGGCAGGTCCACAGAATGGTCGCTTGATCTTACAAGGACTTGGGAATGAGCAGAATTACGCCCTTCACGAGCCCACTGCTGCTGGGTTTCGACACGATGGAAAAGACCCTTGAGCGCATCGCCAAGGGAAATGACGGCTACCCGCCCTACAATATCGAGCGTATTCGCGGGGACGATTCGGTCGACGCGCCGGAGCGCTTGCGCATCACGCTCGCCGTCGCCGGCTTTTCCGAAGAAGATCTCGACGTGACGACCGAGGAAAACCAGCTCGTCATTCGCGGCCGCCAGGTCGACACCGGCGATCGCGACTACCTGCATCGCGGCATAGCCGCCCGGCAGTTCCAGCGTACATTCGTGCTTGCCGACGGGATGAAGGTCCTCGGCGCGGAATTGCGCAACGGCCTGCTCTCGGTCGATCTCGTTCGTCCGGAACCGGTGCGTATGGTAAAGAAAATTAACATTTCAGTCCCAGAGTAGGATAACCGGCGGGATTTTCCCCTGGCCGGCGACCACGGAGTACCACCATGGGACTGAAAGCCATCACCTCGTCATTGTCCAAGAACGACCTCGCGCATCTCGGCGAGGGCGAAGTCGGCTATATCAGAAAGATGCGCTCGGAAGAGGTTTCCCGCTGCTTCCCGGAAGCACCGGAAATGGGACCTGGCATTGATCTGTGGGCCCTGTTCGGTGCGGACGGCACGCCGATCCTGTTGACCGACAACCGTTCCAGCACCTTCTACAAGGCCGCTGAGGACGAATTGCGCACGGTCACCCTGCATTGATCGACCGTCGCGGCGAATGACGCCGACGGAACGCCACTGTGCCGCGCGTCAAATCTGACGCGCAACGGAGGCAGCAACGCTTCGAGTGTCCTGAATAATCTGTGCGGTAGACCGCCGCTTAAACACGGCGGAAGGTAAGATAGGCGGAACCCCGCCCTTCCCTGCGTGCCTTGGCCTCGTAGCGCGTGCTCGGCCAGCCCTTAAACGGCGTCAACCAGTCCGACGCCTGTCCGGCCGTCCATTCGAAGGCGGCATGGTCGCGGCAGTGCAGCAGCGTCCAGTTGACGTAGGTATCGATATCGGACGCAAAGCAGAAGAGACCGCCCGGCTTCAGTACGCGCGCAAAGCGGTCGAGATTGACGCTGGAGACGAAGCGACGCTTCCAGTGCTTGCGTTTCGGCCAGGGGTCTGGATAGAGCAGGTCGATCTGGTCGACGCAGGCGGCCGGCATCCAATCTAGCACCTGCGTGGCGTCGTCATTGTAGAGACGAACGTTGGAAACGCCCTTCTCTTCGATCTGCCCCACCAGCTTCGCCATCGAATTGACGAAGGGTTCGACGCCGATGAAACCGGTCGACGGATCTTCGGCCGCGCGATGGATCAGATGCTCGCCGCCACCAAAGCCGATTTCCATACGAATGCGATCGACTGGCTCGGGAAAGAGCGACTTCATGTCTTGCGGCGCGGCGGTACCGAGATCGAGCTTCAGCTTCGGCAGGATGTTTTCGAGATGGGCCGCCTGGCGCTCACGCAGGGGCTTGCCCTTGCGGCGTCCGAAGAAGGCTTCCGTGGCGCGGCTGCGGCGCGGTTCAGTCATGACAATCTTCCTTCAACGAGTAAGGCGGACACCCTTTTGGGGCATCCGCCTTTATCTTTAGCGGCCGGACGTTCTGTGTCCGGCAAATGTCGAAGCGTCAAGCCCCGATGGCTTCCTTGAGCGGCTTGACCAGATCAAGCTTCTCCCAGGAGAAGGAGCCGTCACGGCCGGCCTTGCGACCAAAGTGGCCATAGGCCGCGGTCTTGGCGTAGATCGGCTTGTTGAGGTCGAGGTGGCGACGGATGCCGGTCGGCGACAGGTCCATCGTCTTGCGGATCGCATCTTCCACCTGGTCCTCGGAGACCTTGCCGGTGCCGTGCAGGTCGACATAGACCGAGAGCGGCTGGGCAACGCCGATGGCGTAGGAAAGCTGGATCGTGCAACGGTCGGAAAGACCGGCAGCAACGACGTTCTTGGCGAGGTAACGGGCCGCGTAGGCAGCCGAGCGGTCGACCTTGGTCGTGTCCTTGCCCGAGAAGGCGCCGCCGCCATGCGGAGCTGCGCCACCATAGGTGTCGACGATGATCTTGCGGCCCGTCAGGCCGGCGTCACCATCGGGACCGCCGATGACGAACTTGCCGGTCGGGTTGATGTACCAGGTGCAATCGCTGGCGATCTTCAGATCGTCGAGAGCTTCGCGGATATAGGGCTCGACGACCGCACGAACCTTGGCCGAATCCCAGCTCTCGTCGAGATGCTGGGTGGACAGAACGATCGACACGACCTCAGCCGGCTTGCCGTCGACATAGCGCACGGTGACCTGGCTCTTGGCGTCCGGGCCGAGCTTGGCGACTTCGCCGTCGCCCTTCTTGCGGGCTGCGGCGAGCAGATGCAGAATGCGGTGCGAATAGTAAAGCGGCGCCGGCATCAGCTCCGAGGTCTCGCGGCAAGCGTAACCGAACATGATGCCCTGGTCGCCGGCACCCTCTTCACCCTGCTTGTCGGACGCGCTGTCGACGCCCTGGGCAATGTGTGCGGACTGGAAATGCAGGAGAACGTCGATCTTCGCCGTCTTCCAGTGGAAACCGTCCTGCTCGTAGCCGATGTCGCGGATTGCCTTACGTGCGGCAGACTTGAACTTCGAGGGGTTGATGACGTCGTTGCCGTCCTTGTCCTTCTTCAGAAGGCTCGGCGGCAGGCGGACTTCACCGGCGATCACAACGCGGTTCGTCGTTGCCAGCGTTTCGCAGGCAATGCGTACGCCCCAGGGATCGACACCGGTCTTGGCAGCTTCGCGATAGACCAGATCGACGATCTCGTCGGAGATACGGTCACACACTTTGTCCGGGTGGCCTTCGGCTACGGATTCACTCGTGAACAGGTAGTTTGCACGCATGCGGGAATTCCCCTCAAGAAGATAAGCGCTGGCATCGTGTTAGTGGTTTTGCGACCGAAAAACAAGCGAACAACGACATAAATATATCTTTATATCGACATCAGTGCCAATCACTTCGAATATCAGAGGAAAACAGCGCGCAAGAAAAAAGCGGCGCAAATGGCCGCTTTGTTTTCCAATTCCGGTGGGTCTTGGGACTATTCGCTTTCTGCTTCCGCAGCCAGCGCCTTAACGAGATCAACGAGTTTGCGGCGCACCTTCGGATCGTTGATCTTGACGAAAGCGCGATTGAGCTGGAGCCCTTCTGACGAGGAGAGGAAGTCGACGACGTAGTTCGAGCTCGAGGCTTCGGCCAGGCCGGAAGCGCCTGTGCTTTCGCCGGGAGCATCCTCGAAAAAGAACGAAACAGGGACGTTCAGGATGCTGGAAATGTTCTGCAACCGGCTGGCGCCAACGCGGTTCGTGCCTTTTTCATACTTCTGGATCTGCTGGAAGGTGATCCCCAGGCTTTCGCCGAGTTTTTCCTGGCTCATGCCAAGCATCGTGCGGCGAAGGCGAATCCGGCTACCGACGTGAATGTCGATCGGGTTCGGCTTCTTCTTATTTTCCATCATATCTGCATTCCTAAACACGCTGTTTCGTTCATCCACGGCTGGCGTGAGGACACCGCACACCGCTGCAACCGCAACGGTGACGGCAAAAGAGTCGCCACAGCACAAACCAATGGTTCGGACCACTATGCAATTTTAGGGGTTTTAGGTCAATTCTTCCTAATATTAAAACTAACGCGCGAGAAGACTGCAACCAGCAGGAGGAAAATTGCGCACAACCCAAAAATTCGGCTACGTGTGACCTCATCCGTGGGCGTAGGCATCCTTCCCGGCAGAATTGTGTCGACCACTCCCCTATAATTGTAGGCCAATCCTACCACTAAAACCCCACGTGCATCAACAATTGCTGATATACCATTATTGGCCGCACGGATAAGGGGTATTCCTCCCTCAACTGCACGCAATTGCGCCTGATGGAAGTGCTGGCGGGGGCCCGGCGTGTCGCCAAACCAGGCATCATTGGTGATGTTGAGCAGTGCATCGGCGATGCGCGCATCAGCCCCGATCTCATCGGGGAAGATCGCCTCGTAGCAAATGAGCGGGTAGAATGTGCGCCCGCCGGGCAAGGTCAGCAGGGAACGCGTCTTGGCGGCCGAGAACCCGCCCGGCATGGCGGCTGCAACCGAGTTCAGCCCCCAGGTCGAGAGCAAGTCCTCGAACGGCAGATACTCGCCGAAAGGAACGAGGTGCACTTTGTCGGCAGCGCCGATGATCTGCCCGCGTCCATCGATGACGTAGATCGAGTTGTAATAGCGTGGCGGCAGGCCGGCGCCGGCATCTTCCGCCCGCACCGCGCCTGCAATGAGGATCTGCCCGTCGTCGAGCACTTCGGCAATGCGCGCGAGCGCATCTGGACTGTCGGTGAGGATGAACGGGATCGAGGTTTCCGGCCAGACGACGATATCGGCCTTCTTGGCTCCGCCTTCGGCTGGCGTCGCGGTCAAAGCGAGATGCTCCTCGAAGATGGCCCCGCGCTCGCCATCATCGAGCTTCTTTGCCTGATCGATAACCGGCTGGACGAGGCGAACGGCAAGCGGCTGATCCGGCCCGGAGGGTGCCGGCATGGCAAGCCGATAAAAGCCGAAGCCGATATGTGCCGCACAAAGAGCGACGGCAAGGCTGAGACCAATACGACTGCCCTTGCCTGTCGCGATCAGGGCGGGTGCTGCAAAGACGAAGACCGCCAGCATGTTGATGGTCGCGAGGCTGACGACGCTTGCCGACTGCATCATCAGCGGCATCGGCATCGCCGCATAGCCGATCGCATTCCAAGGAAACCCGGTGAAGATGACGGAGCGCAGCCATTCGGCGAGGCCAAAGGCCAACGCCAGTGCCGCGATCCGGCCCACGCCATCCGACCAGAGGATGCGGGCAATCAGCGCGGCGAGCGCGTAGAACAGGGCCAGGAACGCCGGAAGCCCGACAACGGCAAGCGGCAACGCCCAGGCGAAGCTGTCGGCCTCCACCAGCAGCGCGTTGCCAAGCCACCAGAGGCCGCCGAGGAAATAGCCGAAGCCGAACGCCCAGCCGATTGAGATCGCCGGCCAGAGCCGCCGGATCAGGCCGCTGTCCGGGTGGCCGGTTGCGCCGTCGAGCAGCCAGACGAGGATCGGAAAGGAGAGGAAGGCGGCCGCAAAGATGCCGAACGGCGGCTGTGTGAGAACAGCCAGGAGCCCCGCGACAAATGCGAGAAACAGCCGGGGCGCGCCCGACAGAAGCATGGTCCTGCCAGCCAGTCTTTCCATGCAGCCTCCTGTTGGCGCAGGCCGCAGAACACGGGCGCCGCGCGGGAAGAACAACCGAATCAGTTGCCGGCAGTCTTCCAAAAAAGTGGCTGCTTGTCCCCTTTACAGCGCCGCGCGTCTATTTAGACGCGCAACGGTCGATGTAACACTTTAAACTGACTGCATAATTTTCTCCTTAAATCGATTCCGATTTAAGGAATTATGCAGTGAGCATTCGGTTCACGGAAAGCCTATTGCTCGCTGGCCGCCGCCTGCTGCGGCTCGGTGCCATTGCCGCGATTGGCGGGCGCCTGTTCCTGTGCCAGTTCGCTTTCGGAGCGCACCACGCGGCGACGCGCCGGCGGACGCTTGCGCATGATGCGCACGCGCTTGACGCGTCGAGGATCGGCGTCGAGGATCTGGAACTCGAAGCCAGGCAGCGCCTGCACCACCTCGCCCCGGACCGGGATCCGCCCCAGCGACGCGAAGATCAGTCCGCCGAGCGTATCGACATCCTCAAGCTGTTCGCGGACGTCGAAATCGGAGCCGATCGCCGCGGCGATCTCCTCCAGTTCAACACGGGCATCGGCGACAAAAACATCCTCGGAGGTCTTGGCGAACATGACCTCGTCGTCGTCGTGCTCGTCCTCGATGTCGCCGACGACCATCTCGACGATGTCTTCCAGCGAAACGAGACCATCCGTGCCGCCATACTCGTCGATGACAAGCGCCATCTGGATGCGGGCGGCCTGCATGCGCTGCATCAGGTCCGAGGCGAGCATCGACGGCGGCACGAACAGGAGCTGGCGGATAATGCCCGCTTCCTCCAGCGACTTGCCGAGATCGACACGCGACAGATCAAAGGTCGCCTTCGGCGACCTTGGGGCCTTCTCAGTCGAGGTGGACGCGCTGGCTGCCTGCGCCTTGCCGGTGCGGCGGCGGTTGCGGGCCTGCTTGGTCACATAGGCGAGCAGGTCGCGAATATGGACCATGCCGCGCGGATCATCGAGGCCTTCGTTGTACACCGGCATGCGCGAGCGGCCGGACTCCTCGAAGATCACCATCAGCTCGCCGATGGTGATGCTCTGGTCGACCGCCTCGATATCGGCGCGCGGAACCATCACGTCTTCGACGCGGACTTCGCGGAAGCGCAGGATGTTGTTGAGCATCGCCCGTTCTTCGGGGGAAAATGCCGTGTTGCTGTCGGCGTCCGTCAGCAGCGCGTCAGCAAGGTCCTCGCGCAAGCTCGAAGGATTTGCGCCGCGCAGAATGCGCGCGGCTCGGCTCCAGAAGGACGATGTGGATTTGGTGCCCTCTTGTCGAGTGGCGGTGCTACTACTGCCCGCCTCCGCCTCTCCGGAGGCATCGGCCTCCTCGGTCGCCAGTGCGACGGGCTGTGTTTTAAAGTCGCTCATTGGTCCAACTGTTAATCCGGGGATCGGTCCCCGTAGGGATCAGATAAGCCAAGACGCGCCAAAATGCGAGTCTCCAGGCTTTCCATTCTTTCGGCTTCATCATCTACCATATGATCATAACCGAAAAGATGCAGGAATCCATGCACGAGAAGATGCGTCAGATGCGCGTCGAACGACTTCTCCAATTCCTGCGCTTCCCGCTCCAGCGTCTCGCGCGCCACGATGATGTCGCCAAGCATCGGCCCCGGCATCTTGCCGGGGGTCACGGGAAAGGCCGGGAAGGACAGAACGTTGGTCGGCTTGTCCTGCTTGCGCCACTCGGCATTGATCGACCGCATGGAAGCATCGTCGGTGAAAACCAGGGACACTTCGGGCGGCATCTTCGGAAGCGGCTGGCCTTCTTGCGCGACGAGGAAAGCTGCCGCAGCCTCGAGCACCGGCGACGAAAGGGCGAGAAGCGTCTCTTCGTCGGGCCAATTGCCCTCTTCGACGCTGATCTGGATATCCAATGCGGTCATGATCGCGACAACCGCCGATCAGCGGTCGCCCTGCTCGCTTTCATCGTGCACGGCCGTCTGTGCCTCGTAGGCCCGGACGATGCGCGCCACCATCGGGTGGCGCACGACGTCGACGTCCTTGAACCGGACGACCGAGACACCCTCGACGCCGCGCAGGATCTGCAAGGCTTCGACCAGCCCGGATTTGACGCCGCGCGGCAGGTCGACCTGGCTCGGGTCACCCGTCACGATCATCCGGCCGTTTTCGCCGAGACGGGTCAGGAACATCTTCATCTGCATCGATGTGGTGTTCTGGGCCTCGTCGAGGATGACGGCGGCATTGGCGAGCGTGCGACCGCGCATGAAGGCCAGCGGCGCGATTTCGATGACGCCTGCCGTGATGGCGCGCTCGACCTTGTCGCCCGGCATCATGTCATAGAGCGCATCGTAGAGGGGCCTCAGATAGGGATCGACCTTCTCCTTCATGTCGCCCGGCAGGAAGCCAAGGCGTTCGCCGGCTTCGACGGCCGGACGGGAGAGCACGATGCGGTCAACCGCGCCACGCTCCAGAAGCTGTGCCGCATGCGCAACGGCGAGATAGGTCTTGCCGGTACCGGCCGGGCCGACGCCGAAGACGAGTTCGGCACGCTCCAGCGCGCGGATATAGGCATCCTGCGTCGGCGTGCGGGCGACGATCGTCTTCTTGCGCGTTGAAATCTGCGCCATCGTCAATTTGGCTTTGCGCTCCATGGTCGGCAATTGCAGTTGGTCGTCGGCTGCGACCGCCATGCGGATCGCGCCTTCCACATCCGACGTATCGATCGTTCCGCCGCTCTGCAACCGTCCATATAGAAAATCGAGTGCGCGACGCGCCTGATTGGTGGCGACGACATCGCCGGAGATCGCAACGGAATTGCCGCGGGGGTGCGCTTCGATCCGGAGCCGCTCCTCAAGGAGCTTCAGATTCTGGTCGAACTGCCCGAAGAGTTCGCTGGCGAACCGGTTGTTCTCGAAAGTGAGCACGAAGTGATTGGCGTCTGTCGCAGTTGTTTTCGACTGGCGCGATGATGAAGAAATCAGTTCGTGTCCGTTCAAGCGGTTCAGGCTCCTGTTTTCGGTCCTTACCCGATCATCTCGGCAAACAGACTGTTCGGCCCGGCCTTGATGATTCGCACCTTGATAATGTCACCGATTTGCGATGCTTTTGCATCAACATTCACAGGCTGAAGCCAGGGGGACCGGCCGACGAGCTGCCCGGGCATGCGGCCCGGCTTCTCCAAAAGCAGGTCGATTTCGCGCCCGACACAGGATTCGGCAAAGGCGCGCTGCTGCGAAATCAGCAAAGCCTGCAATCTTTCCAGACGCTTGGCCTTGACGTCCTCGGGAACCTGATCGTCGAGCTCCGCGCCGGGCGTGCCCGGACGGGTCGAATATTTGAACGAAAATGCCTGTGCATAACCCACGGCCTCGACCAACCTTATGGTCGCTTCGAAGTCTTCGTCGGTCTCGCCGGGGAAGCCGACGATGAAATCGCCCGACAAAGCGAGGTCCGGCTGCACGGCGCGGATGCGCTCGATCAGCACCAGATACTCGGCGGCCGTATGCCGCCTGTTCATCGCCTTGAGGATGCGGTCGGAGCCTGCCTGCACCGGCAGGTGCAGATAGGGCATCAGCTTCGGCATCGATCGATGCGCCTCGATGAGGCTGTCGTCCATGTCGCGCGGATGGCTGGTGGTGTAACGCAGCCGCGCCAACCCCTCGATGTCGCCGAGACACTGCAGGAGATCACCAAGCCCCCATTCGCGGCCGTCGGGACCGAGGCCATGCCAGGCGTTGACGTTCTGGCCGAGCAGGGTGATCTCGCGCACGCCGGCCTCGACCAGCTTCTCCGCTTCCGAAACGATCTGTGCGACGGGACGGGAGACTTCCGATCCGCGCGTATAGGGAACGACACAGAAGGTGCAGAACTTGTCGCAGCCTTCCTGCACGGTCAGGAACGCCGTGACGCCGCGCGCACGGGTCCTGGCCTTGTCGGGTGCCGGCAGATGCTCGAACTTGTCCTCGACGGCGTAGTCGGTCTGGACGACGCGCTCGCCGTTGCGCGCGCGCTTCAGGGCTTCCGGCAGCCGGTGATAGGTGGTCGGTCCGATGACGAGGTCGACGGCCGGCGCGCGGCGCAGGATCTCGTTGCCCTCCGCCTGGGCAACGCAGCCGGCGACGCCGATCACCATCTCGCGGCCCTCGAGCGCCTTCGCCTTCTTCAGATCGCGCAGCCGGCCAAGCTCGGAATAGACCTTCTCTGCCGCCTTTTCGCGGATATGACAGGTGTTGAGCAAGACGAAATCGGCATCTTCCAGCACATCCGTCGAGACATAGCCGTCACGCGTCAACGCATCCGACATGCGGTCGGAATCGTAGACATTCATCTGACAGCCATAGGTTTTTACGAAAACCTTGCGGGCCGGCGTGCGTTCGTCGCCCGTTGCGGGCGTCGTCAGAAGAGCTGTTTCCTGGGTCATGCCGGTTCTTTAGTGCAAAGCGGCCCAAAGTTGAAGTATTTTCGCCTGTTGGCTTTCACGCGCCGACAGCGTCAGGCCCGTCCGCGCAGGCGGTCCGACAGCATCGAACGAATGCGCTGCTCGATCACGCGGCTGACTTCCTTGCGGTTGGTATGGTGGTCGTAATCAACGGCCTCGCCGAAATCGACATCGACCTCGATCGCGCCTTCCCGCAGGATGCCGAGCAGATGCGGCGCCAGGCCGGTATCGCCCGGCCAGGCGGCGATCGGCCGGTTGAAGCGTCCCATCGGCATTCCGTGGATACCCGTATAGGAGATCGCGACCGGCTGGACGTGAACCATGCCCGTCGGCGAATGCGGCACGGCAGACGCGGCTGCGCCGAACAGCGACGTCTTGATCTCGAGCAGGCGGTTGCCGTCCGAGGTCGTGCCTTCCGGAAAGAGCACGACGATCTCGCCGTCGGCGAGCCGCTGACCGATTTCGCTGACCTGCTTTCCCGTCGCGCGCTTCTGCTCGCGCACAACGAAGATCGACGCCTGCAACCGCGCCAGAATGCCGAAGACCGGCCATTCCTTGACCTCGGACTTGGCGACGAAGACGACGTCGGCGACCGAAGACAATACCAGGATATCTTTCCACGACGCGTGATTGGCGCACAGAAGCAGCGGTCGGCGGCGTTCCGCCATGCCATGGACGCGCACCTTGATGCCGAGCAGGTAGCAGGCCATGTGGTGCCAGTAGCGCGGCAACAGGCGCCGCGGCTTCAGATCCAGCCAAAGGCAGACAATCTGGATCGGCATCAGCACGAGCGAGGCCAGCGCCAGCACCAACGCGAACAATGCGATCCGCAGCCAATTGATCATCGAAAAGGATTTCCTGCGCCGGTCACCCGCCACTCCGCATGGTTGCGCGAGGGTCCGGCTCATCCGGGGCGTGCCAAACCAATCCGGTTCGAACTAGCGAAGATCGAGCCGCATGACAAGCGCGGCAGTGCGCTGTCCTGCCTTGTCCTGGTAATAGGCACGGCGTTCGCCGACCTTGAGGAAGCCGAGCTTGCGGTAAAGCCCGATTGCAGCCTGATTGGTCTCGTCCACTTCGAGGAAAAGCGTGTCCGATCCCTTGACCGACGCTTCGCGCATCGCGGCCTGCATCAGCCGCCAGCCGAGGCCGGAACGGGCATAACGCGGATCGACGCCGATCGTCAGGATTTCGGCCTCGCCGGCCACGGCACGCGACAGCACGAAGCCGCCAAGGGCAGGCCGAAACGATCCGTTGGTCTGGCGAGCGACAAAACCGAACACCGTTTCCTGGACGAGAAGCGCGTGGATTTCGCCATCGCTCCAGGGGGCCGCAAAACGCTGGCGATGGAGAGCGGCGGCAGCGATGAGATCCGGCTCTTCAAGCGGGAAGATGTCGAATTCGGTGCGGCGCGTGAAGTAGTCGGTGAAGCTCATCGGTGTCTATGCTCGGGCAACGGCAAAGCCCGCTTGCGGCTTGGCATCGGGCCCTCGAAGATATAGCGGCTTCGGCTTGGCCGAGGCTGGATCTGCGACGGCGCCAAGCCGCGCGACAACGGCGATATCGGCGAGATCGGAAGTCCTGACCGGCGTTGCCGCGGTGACGAACCCAGCGCCCGAACCGGCGATGCACCCCTCGAAGCCGGCAAACCGGTCGCGGGCGGCCGTGACCGACAGCGCCTCCGGCTCGGTGACGGGATGGCCTGCTGCGTCGAATGCCTGGACGTAAACCTCGTCGCGCTTGGCGTCGATTGCGACCAGCACCGATTTGCCCGGTGCCGCGGCGCGGGCTTCCTCCGCAATAACGTGAAGCGAGGAAACACCGACCGTGGGCTTGCCGAGCGCAAGCGCCAAGCCGCGCGCGGTCGCGACCCCGACACGGATGCCGGTGAACGATCCCGGACCAATGGTCACGGCGATGCGATCGATATCGCCAAGCGGGCGATCGGCGGCTTCGAGCGCCTCGTCAACGAACTCCATCAGCCGTTCGGCGTGGCCGCGGCCGATATCGGCTCCGGACTGTCCGAGAATGGACATCGAACCGCTGTCATAAATGGCAGCGGAACAGCCGGACCCTGATGTGTCGATGGCAAGTACGATCATTTCAGTTGCAGCGATTTCCAGACGCATCATCCCGCGAGGCCGGATCGGCTTCGCGGTTACGCTTACTCAGCCAAGAGATCGGCTGCAACCTCCGAAAGGCGCAGCCGCTCGCCATCGCGATATCAGACGGCTTCGACGGCTTCTACTTCGGGAACGAAATGCCGCAGCAGGTTCTGCACGCCATGCTTCAGGGTCGCCGTCGACGACGGGCAGCCCGAGCAGGCACCCTTCATGTTCAGGAACACGGTGCCGTCCTTGAAGCCGCGGAAGGTGATATCGCCGCCGTCCTGCGCCACGGCCGGTCGAACCCGGGTTTCGAGCAGTTCCTTGATGGTAGCGACAATAGTCTCGTCGCCCGGCTCGAAGAATTCGTCTTGCTGATCCAGCTGCTCGGCACGGCCGGCTCCGGCCATGATCGGCGCGCCGGACATGAAGTGCTCCATGATCGAGCCGAGGATCGCGGGCTTCAGGTGCTGCCACTCCTGCCCTTCCTTGCTGACGGTGATGAAGTCGTAGCCGAAGTAGACGCCGCTGACACCGGGGATCGAGAACAGGCGGGCAGCAAGCGGCGAACCGGCGCGCGCTTCTTCTTCGTCACGGAACTCGGCAGTGCCGTTTTCCAGAACCACCTTGCCCGGCAGGAACTTGAGCGTGGCCGGGTTCGGCGTGGCTTCGGTCTGGATGAACATGTCTCTCTCCGTCTTGCCGGGAAGGCTCTCGACCGGCTTTTTAGAATAATTCAAAAGAATATAAGGGCTTCGTTCCGCCCTCGCAAGGGCGCAAAGAGACGCAGCTCAGCTGAGCGCGTCGATTTCCTCGTCGGTCAGGAGGTCCGGGATGACCGTAACGGGGATCGGGAAGGCGGCCGCCTTGCCGGCGATCGATGAGACCAGCGGACCGGGACCTTCCTTTGCCGACCCTGCGGCCAGAACCAGGATGGCGATGTCGCGATCCTCTTCGATCGCCAAATGGATCTGCTCGGTTGCAGCCCCTTCGCGGATGACGATTTCGGGTTCAATCCCGATGCGCTCGCGGACGGATTGCGCCACCTTGGCAAGCGTCGCTTCCGCCTCTTCGCGCGCTTCGGCACGCATGATTTCCTCGACCCCCAGCCATTGCTGGAAGTCGCCGTCGGCGATGACATAGAGCAGGACGAGACCGCCATTGGAATTCTTGGCGCGCATGCCAGCATAGTGAACAGCGCGGCCGCATTCCGGGGTATCGTCGATCACCGCCATGAATTTGCGGCGGTGACCTTCAAGTCGTGAGAGTCGGGTCGAGACCATACGGCGAACATTACATTCCAGATAAACCGCCGCAAGGTCTCATTTTCGCCTTTTACTGCAGAAACCCGATGATTTCGCGAACCTCGGCCATCGTCTTTTCCGCACGCGCCCGGGCACGCTCGCCGCCGTTGCGAAGGATCGCGTCGATGTGAGCCGTGTCGCCCATCAGGCGGCGCATTTCGCCGGTGATCGGCGACAGAACTTCGACCGCCAGGTCCACCAGCGCCGGCTTGAACACCGAGAACTGCTGGCCACCGAATTCGCCCAGCACCGCTTCCTTGGTCTTGTCGGAAAGTGCTGCATAGATGCCGACGAGGTTTTCCGCCTCGGGGCGTCCCTTGAGGCCGTCGAGTTCGCTCGGAAGCGCATCCGGGTCGGTCTTGGCCTTGCGGATCTTCTTCGAGATCGTCTCGGCGTCATCCATCAGGTTGATGCGCGAAAGATCCGACGGATCGGACTTCGACATCTTCTTGGTGCCATCACGCAGCGACATGACGCGCGGCGTTGCGCCACCGATCAGCGGCTCCACCGGCGGGAAATAGGCATGGATCGGCTCTTCGCCGACGACCATATCGACGCCGTATCCACCACGACGGATGTGCTCCATGAAGTCGATGTTGAACTTCTGGGCGATGTCACGCGTCAATTCGAGATGCTGCTTCTGATCGTCGCCGACCGGAACATGGGTGGCGCGATAGACGAGGATGTCGGCGGCCATCAGACTCGGATAGGCAAGCAGGCCCAGCGAGGCGTTCTCGCGGTCCTTGCCGGCCTTGTCCTTGAACTGGGTCATCCGGTTCATCCAGCCGATGCGGGCGACGCAGTTGAAGATCCAGGCGAGTTCCGCATGCTGCGGCACGGCCGACTGGTTGAAGACGATATGCTTTTCCGGATCGATGCCGGACGCGATGAAGGCGGCGGCGATCGAGCGGATCTGCCCCTTCAGGTCCTCGTGCACGAGCTGCGCGGTGAGCGAATGCAGGTCGACGACGCAATAGATGCAATCGTTGTTTTCCTGCAGAGCCACGAACTTGCGGATCGCGCCGAGATAATTGCCAAGATGGAGGTTGCCCGTCGGCTGAACGCCGGAAAATACGAGCGGCTTGAATTCGTTCATGTCGTCCTCAATAGGCTGGTGGAGGGCCTACTGCATGTTTCCTTAAATCGGGACCGACTTAAGGATAAAAACATGCAGCCATTCAAAGTGACAGCGACCTTGGCGCGTCCGACAGGACGCGCGGCGCTGTCGGGCTGATCGCCCATGTTGCTAACGGCATGGCTTATGCACGGCGGGCGGGGCGCAATCAAGTAGCGCGACGGCGGTTCGCAACGCCGATTGAAATCGGCGTAGCGGCTTCGATCAGGCGTCCGCGTCCGGTATCGTCGACGGTTCAGCTTTGGCCTTTGCCTTGCGCTTCAGATTGCGGCGGATCATGCCGAGGTTGGCGCCGCCGATACCGAAGGCGATCGCGAAATAGATTACCATGGCAACGGCCACCAGACCGCAAAGCGTGGTTGCGCGCACGATCAGCGGTGCTGCCGACGACAGTTCGTAAGTCAGCCATTGAAGGGCGAAATGCAGTGCGGCGGCCATGCCGGCCGCGGCGATGACGAGTCGGGGAATACGGGTCAGCAGCGGGACGTCACGGCCCCAATGGCCGCGCCAGACGAGCATGCCGAACAGGAGGACGGCATTCACCCAGCCGGCAACGATTTCCGCGGTTGCGATGCCGCTTGCGCCCAGCCGCGGAAACAGCGTCAGGGCCAGTGACACGTTCACGGCAACCGAAATACCGGCAAAGATCATCGGCGTGCGGGTATCCTCGCGGGCAAAGAAGCCGGGGATGAACGCCTTGATCAGCACGAAGGCCGGAAGACCGAGCCCGTAGATTGCCAGGATATGGCCGACGACCACCGTCGACGACGCCTGGAACTCGCCACGCTCGAACAGGAGCCGGACGATCGGCTCCGACATCACGAGCAATGCTGCCGCCGCCGGCAATGTCAGGAACAGGGTGAACTCAACCGAACGGTTCTGCAGGTTCGACGCCTCGTTGACGTTGCCGGAGCGCAGCGCGCGCGCCAATTCCGGCAGCAGCACCGTCGCCACCGCAATGCCGACGACGCCGAGCGGAAGTTGGTAGATGCGGTCGGCATAGACAAGCGAGGATACCGCGCCTTCCTGCGCCGAGGCGATGTTGGTGTTTATCAGGAGGTTGATCTGGGTGATGCCGCCGGTGATCGCGGCCGGCAGCGCCAGCACCAGCAGCCGCCTGACATTGGCCGTCAGCCGCGGGCGGCGGAAGCCGATCTTGATACCGGCGTCGCGCACTGCGAGCCAGACGATCGCCAGCTGCACGAGACCGGCGGCCATCACGCCCCAGGAGAGGCCGTAGCCGACGGCGATCGGATCCTGGCCGATATACCAGGCATAGCCGAGGATGCCGATCAGAATGATGTTGAGGAACACCGGCGCGATCGCCGCGGCGAAGTAGCGGTGCAGCGAATTCAGCATGCCGGCCATCATCGCGGCGAGCGACATGCAGGCGAGATAGGGGAACATGATCGTCGCGAAGACGATGGTATTGCCGAGCTTTGCCGGATCGTTGGCAAAGCCGGGCGCGATCAGGTTGCTGACGATGAAGGGCATCGCCAGTTCCATCGCCACCGTCAGGAACAAAAGCACGGTGAAGAGAACGCCGAAGACTTCCTCGGAGAAGCGCCGCGCCCCTTCCATGCCGTTCGCCTCGATCTCCTTGGCAAAGAGCGGCACGAAAGCGGAATTGAAGGCGCCCTCGGCAAAGAGCCGGCGAAAGGTGTTGGGCAGGCGGAATGCGGTGTTGAAGGCATCGGCGACCGGACCGGTGCCAAGTGCTGCGGCCATGAAGGTTTCGCGGATGAAGCCGAACAGACGGCTGCCGAGCGTGGCGCCGCCGACGGTTGCAAATTTCTTGACCAGACTCATGTTTCGGCTTTTGTCGTTCTTTGAGCGGAGGGCGTGCCCGCGGCAGGCGCGATGATGCCCGATGGCATCCGATCTCGAACCTCGTCGGCCTCGTCGGCCATGACGGCCTTGAGGCGGGCGGCGATGTTCATCTGGCGGTTCTCGCTGGTGACCTTCTGGCCGACGAGATCGGTGATGTAGAAGGTGTCGATGACCTTCTCGCCGAAAGTGGTGATGTGCGCCGAGGCAATGTCGAGCGAAAGATCCGACAGGACGGCGGTGATCTCCGACAACAGGCCGGGGCGGTCGAGGCCCTCGACCTCGATGACCGTGAACTTGTTCGACAGCGTGTTGCTGATCGTCACTTCCGGCGTGACGGTGAAGGCCTTGTTGCGCTTCTTGACCTTGGTGCGGCTGGCGATCACCTCGGGCAGACGCTTGCGGCCGGACAGCACATCCTCGATCAGCTTGCCGATGCTGGCCGCCCGGCGCGTCTCGTCGCCGTCGACGGAAAACTCGCGGTTGACCAGGATCGTATCGAGCGCACGGCCGTCCGAGGTGGTGAAGATCTGCGCGTCGACGATGTTGGCGCCGGCCGCCGCACAGGCGCCGGCGATGACGGTCAACAGCCGCGGATGGTCGGGCGACAAGACGGTGATTTCGGTGATCGCATGGAACTGGTGCGTGCGCACCATGGTCGACAGCGCCTTGCCGGCGACATCGGCCTCGCGGATGAAGCGGGCGTGACGGACCTGATCCTCGAGCGCCACCGTCAGTAGATAGGGCTGATAGTGCAGCCGCACATAGGCCTCGCGCTCGCTTGCCGGCCAGTCGGTCAGCGCGTCACACAGCATCGTCGCCGCATGCGCCGCGCGCTCCTTGCGCGACAGCTCGGAGAAGCCGCCCGAAAGCAGGAGCTCCGTTTCATAATAGAGCGTACGGAGCAGTTGCCCCTTCCAGCCGTTCCACACACCCGGGCCGACGGCGCGGATGTCGCATACGGTGAGGATCAGCAGCATCTTCAACCGGTCGAGCGATTGCACCCGCTCGGCGAAATCGACGATGGTCTTGCGATCGTTGAGGTCGCGGGTCTGGGCGACCATCGACATTGTCAGGTGCTCGTCGATCAACCAGGCGACAAGCTCGGTCTGCTTCGGCGTCAGGCCGAAACGCGGGCAGAGCCGGCGCGCCACCTTGGCACCGGCGGCCGAATGGTCCTCCGGCCGCCCCTTGGCGATGTCGTGCAGAAGCACGGCGACATAGAGCACCTCGCGGTCCTCGATGCCGGGCATCAGCTTGGCGACCAGCGGATGGGCGTCCTCCTCGATGCCGCGTTCGACGCGCGAGAGAACATCGACCGCCCGCAGCAGATGCTCGTCCACCGTGTAGTGGTGGTACATGTTGAACTGCATCATCGAGACGATCTTGCCGAAATCCGGAATGAAGCGGCCGAGCACGCCCGCTTCGTTCATGCGGCGAAGGATGAGTTCCGGCTTGCGGCGCGAGGTCAGGATCGACAGGAACAGCCTGTTCGCCTCCTCGTTCTCGCGCAACTGCGGCTTGATCAAGCCGAGCGAGCGCGTCACCTGGCGCAGGGCTGCCGGGTGGAACTCGAGATTGTTGATGTCGGCGATATGGAAGAAGCGCAGAAGGTTGACCGGATCGCGCTTGAACACATCGGGGCTCGCCAGCGCGATGCGCCCGCCGTCATCGACGAAATCGAGCGTGCCGGCGATCTTGCGGCTGCGATGGGTGAAACGGCCGATGATGCCGGAAAGGCCCGGCGCGTCCTTGGCCTGCTGATCTTCGAGCGCGGCACAGAAGATGCGGGTGAGATCGCCGACGTCCTTGGCCACCAGGAAGTAGTGCTTCATGAAGCGCTCGACCGCCGAAAGGCCGGGGTGGTCGTGATAGCCGAGCGCTTCGGCGATCTCGCGCTGGATATCGAAGGACAGGCGTTCCTCGGCCTTGCCGGTCAGGAAATGCATGTGGCAGCGGACGGTCCAGAGGAAATCCTCGGCCTTCTGGAACAGCTTGTACTCCTGCCTTGAGAGAACGCCGAGCTTCACAAGGTCGGCCGAATCCTTGACCCGATAGAAATACTTGGCGATCCAGAACAGCGTGTGCAGGTCGCGAAGCCCGCCCTTGCCTTCCTTGACGTTGGGCTCGACGAGATAGCGCGTGTCGCCGGCCTTGCGATGGCGCTCGTCGCGCTCGGCCAGCTTGGCGGCAATGAAATCCGGTCCGGTGTTGCGCACGATCTCGTGGTCGAAACGGGTCTCGAGTTCGGCGGCCAGCGTTTCGGAACCGCAGATGTAGCGGGTTTCAAGGATTGCCGTGCGGATCGTCATGTCGGCGCGCGAGAGCCGGATGCACTCGTCGATCGTGCGCGTGGCGTGGCCGACCTTGAAGCCCAGATCCCACAGAATGTAGAGCATGAATTCGATCGCCGGCTCTGCCCAGACGGCCTTCTTCACCGGAAGCAGAAAGAGCAGGTCGATGTCCGAGCCCGGTGCCAACGTGCCACGGCCGTAGCCGCCGACGGCCGTCACGGCGATGCGGCTTGCCGGCGGTGCATTGGCCGCGTCGAAGACTTCGTTCAGCACGAAATCATGCAGCACGGTGATCAGCTGATCCTGCAGCCAGGAAATGCGTTCGGCGCAGAGAATCCCGCCGCCGTCGCCCGAAAGCAGTTCGCGCGCCTTGGCCCGGCCGGCAAGATTTGCCTGCTTGAAGGCGGCAAGCAGGGCCTGGCGCATCGGATCGCGTTGCTCGGCATGCGCCGCAGCAATGAAATCGCATTTCGCCCGGAGCGCTGCGACATCGAGAATTTCGGGAAAGGAAGTTTCTTGTCTGCCCATGAAGTGCCGAGGGGCGTCCTGTCCGACTGGTTGCGTGGTCCGCTGCATGAAGAGCGCTCCTGCATGCTCCCATCCGATCAAGGCCGAACCGGGACCGTGCAGCATTTCAAATTACTACCGGCTCATCGCCACGCCCTTTGAAGGCGCGCGGCGCTGTATAGCCTTTTTCGCCGGCACATGCACAGGAAAAACGGAACGCCCGTCAACGGGCACTCAGTTCCTTCTTCAAAGCGTAAAGTGCATCCAGCGCCTCGCGCGGCGTCATATCATCCGGGTTGAGCGCCTTCAGCGCCTCGTCAACCCTGGAGTTCCCAGCGGGTTTGGCCTCTTCGCGCCGGATCGCCACCTGGAACAACGGCAAATCGTCGATCAGCTGGCTTGCCGGATTCTTGCGATCGGCATCCTCGAGCTTGGCCAGCACGTCCTTGGCACGGGCGACCACCGAAGCCGGCAGGCCGGCGAGACGGGCGACCTGAATGCCATAGGACCGGTCTGCAGCCCCCGGCCCGACCTCGTGCAGGAAGATGACGTCGCCGTGCCACTCCTTGACGCGCATGGTCGCATTCGAGAGCCGGCCGAGTTTCTCCGAAAGTACGGTCAGCTCGTGGAAATGGGTCGCGAACAGTCCGCGGCAGCGGTTCGCCTCGTGCAGGTGCTCGACGGCTGCCCAGGCGATGGAGAGACCGTCGAAGGTGGCGGTGCCGCGACCGATCTCGTCGAGGATCACCAGCGAGCGATCGGTCGCCTGATTGAGGATCGCCGCCGTTTCGACCATCTCGACCATGAAGGTCGATCGGCCGCGGGCGAGATCGTCGGAGGCGCCCACGCGGGAAAAGAGGCGATCGACAATGCCGATATGGGCGCTTGCGGCGGGTACGAAGGTGCCCATCTGCGCCATGATCGCGATCAGCGCGTTCTGCCTGAGGAAGGTCGACTTACCGCCCATGTTCGGACCGGTCAGAAGCCAGATCGCCCCCCCCTCTTCGCCCGCCGGCGGCGAGAGATCACAGCCATTGGCGACGAAGGCGTTGGCCGCCTGCCGCTTTAGCGCCTGCTCGACGACGGGATGGCGGCCGCCTTCGATGGCGAACATGCGCGACTGGTCGACGACGGGGCGGGCATAGTTCTGCTCTTCGGCAAGCGTCGCGAGGCCAGCCGAAACGTCGACGGTCGCCAGCGCCAGGGCCGCCGCCTTGATGACCTCGGCCGCCGCCACGACGTCCGCCGTCATCGCCTCAAAGGCGGCGAGTTCGATCGACAGCGCCCGATCGGCCGCGTTGGCGATCTTGCTCTCAAGCTCGGCAAGCGCTGTCGTGGTGAAGCGCATCGCATTCGCCATCGTCTGGCGGTGGATGAAGCGCGCGCGGCCGGCGTCCGTGTCGGTCATAGAGCCGGCATTGCCCGCCGTCACCTCGATGAAATAGCCGAGCACATTGTTGTGCTTGATCTTCAGCGACTTGATGCCGGTCTCTTCGGAATATTGCAGCTGCAGCCCGGCGATCACCCGGCGGGACTGGTCGCGCAGCCCCCGCACCTCGTCGAGGTCGGCATTTGCCCCCTCGCGCAGGAAGCCACCATCGCGCCTGAGCAGCGGCAGCTCGTCGGCGAGCATCGCATCGAGATGGTCGAGGACGGCCGAAGGCAAGGCGTCGATCGCCGCGCGTGCCTCGACAAGCTCCTGCGAAAGATTGCCCGAGGCCATCAGCCGCGAGATCGTTGCCGCTGCCCTCAAGCCCGCCTGGATGGCGCCGAGATCGCGCGGGCCGCCGCGGCCGAGCGCCAGTCGCGACAGCGCGCGCGGCATATCGGGCGCGCGCCGCAGCGAATCGCGCAGGTCGCCGACAAAGGACGGCTGGCCGGCCAAAAGTTCGATCGAATCCAGCCGCTGGTTGATGCGATCGGGATCGGTCAGCGGCGACATCAGCCGCTCGGCCAGAAGCCGCGCTCCGCCGCTCGTCACGGTTCGGTCGAGCGCCTTCAGAAGCGTGCCTTCGCGCGCACCCGACAGGGTCTTGACGAGTTCGAGATTGGCCCGCGTCGCCGGATCGATGAACAATGTCGAGGCCGCGCTCTCGCGCTCAGGCGTGCCGAGCGCCGGGCGTTCGGCAAGCTGGGTCTTTTCGACATAGGAGATGGCAGCGGATGCCGCCGCCAATTCGGCGCGCGAAAAGCTGCCGAAGCCATCGAGCGTCTTGACGCCGAAATAGCGGGCGATGCGGCCCTCGGCGGTGGCGCTGTCGAACAACACGGCCGGCTGCGGCACCGCCACCCGGCCGAGTACGTCGAACACGGCGCGAAGTTCCGGATCATGGAAAACGGTGTCGGCGAGGATCAGTTCGCGCGGCTCGATGCGCAGGATATCGGCAAGCAACCGGCTCTCGCCCGTTTCGGCAAGCCTGAAGATGCCGGTCGAGATATCGATCCAGGCGAGCGCATAGGCCGGTTCGGAGCCGCTCTTGATGCGGGCGAGCGCCATCAGGTAGTTGGTCTCCGATGGCGAAAGCAGCTTCTCCTCGGTGATCGTCCCTGGCGTCACCAGCCGGACGACGTCGCGGCGCACGACCGATTTGCTGCCGCGCTTCTTGGCTTCGGCCGGATCCTCGACCTGCTCGCAGACCGCGACGCGAAAGCCGAGACCGATCAGTTTCTGCAGATAATCGTCGGCCGCATGGACCGGCACGCCGCACATCGGGATTTCCTGCCCCATGTGCTGGCCGCGCTTCGTCAGCGTGATGCCGAGCGCCCGCGAGGCTTCGACGGCGTCCTGGAAGAACAGCTCGTAGAAGTCGCCCATGCGGTAGAAAAGCAGCGAATCCGGGTTGTTCGCCTTGATCTCGATGAACTGCTCCATCATCGGCGTCGCCGAGGAACGGCTCTCCTCGGTCGCCAGATCGGCTGCAGAAAACACCTCGCCGGAGCGGCTCGATTGGTCTGTGACGAAATTCATGATTGTCCCGAAAAAAGAGATGGCACACTATCCGCAAGCAATTATAGACGACAACCATAAAGAGGCGCCCCGATAGGGTCGCCCACAGGAGGATAGAGGAAACATGCCGGCCACCGACAAGACCGATCGCACAATGACGAGCGTCACCGCGCAGGAAGCACTCGATTTTCACTCGCAGGGTCGTCCCGGAAAGCTGGAGATTTCCCCCACCAAGGCCATGGCCACGCAGCGCGACCTGTCGCTTGCCTATTCGCCCGGCGTTGCCGTACCGGTCAAGGCGATCGCCGACGACCCCGCCACCGCTTACGACTACACGACGCGCGGCAACATGGTCGCGGTCATTTCCAACGGCACCGCCATCCTCGGCCTCGGCAATCTCGGGGCGCTCGCCTCGAAGCCGGTCATGGAAGGCAAGGCGGTGCTGTTCAAGCGCTTCGCCGACGTCGACTCGATCGACCTTGAGGTCGACACCGAAAACGTCGACGAGTTCATCAACTGCGTGCGCTTCCTCGGCCCCTCCTTCGGCGGCATCAACCTCGAGGACATCAAGGCGCCGGACTGTTTCATCATCGAGCAGAAGCTGCGCGAGGTCATGGACATTCCGGTGTTCCATGACGACCAGCACGGCACCGCGATCATCGCCGCTGCCGGCCTCATCAACGCGCTGGCGCTGACCGGCCGCGACTTCAAGACCACCAAGCTCGTCTGCAACGGTGCCGGGGCTGCGGCCATCGCCTGCATCGAACTCATCAAGGCGATGGGCTTCAACCCGGAAAACGTCATCCTGTGCGACACCAAGGGCGTGATCTTCCAGGGCCGCACCGAAGGCATGAACCAGTGGAAATCGGCGCATGCCGTCAAGACCGACCGGCGCACGCTTGCCGAAGCGCTCGACGGCGCCGACGTGGTCTTTGGCCTTTCTGCCAAGGGCGCGCTGTCCGAGGACATGGTCCGCTCGATGGCGCCGCGGCCGATCATCTTCGCCATGGCCAACCCGGACCCGGAAATCACCCCGGAGGAGGTCGCCCGCATCCGTGACGACGCAATCGTCGCGACCGGCCGTTCGGACTACCCGAACCAGGTCAACAACGTGCTCGGCTTCCCCTACATCTTCCGCGGCGCGCTCGACGTGCGCGCCTCGACGATCAACGATGCGATGAAGATCGCCGCGGCAGAAGCGCTCGCAAGCCTTGCCAAGGAAGACGTGCCGGACGATGTCGCGGCGGCCTACCAGGGCAACCGGCCGCGCTTCGGGGCGCAGTACATCATCCCGGTTCCCTTCGATCCGCGGCTGATCTCGGCGATCCCGATGGCTGTCGCCAAGGCGGCGATGGAAACCGGCGTCGCGCGCAAGCCGATCACCGATCTCGAAGCCTATGGCCGCCAGCTCTCCGCCCGCCGCGACCCGATCGCCTCGACCCTGCAGCGGATCTATGAGCGCGTGCGGCGCCAGCCGAAGCGCATCGTCTTTGCCGAAGGCGAAGAAGTGCAGGTCATGCGCTCGGCGATCTCCTATGCCAACCAGCAGCTCGGCACCGCGATCCTGCTCGGCCGCGAGGAGCGGATGCGCGACACGGCGGAGCGCGAGGGCATCGATCTCGACCGCCCCGGCATCCAGATCGTCAACGCCCGGCTTTCCAAGCGGGTCGGCGCCTATACCGACTATCTCTACGCAAGGCTGCAGCGAAAGGGCTACCTGTTCCGCGATGCCCAGCGCCTGATCAACAACGACCGCAACCACTTCGCCGCCTGCATGGTCGCGCTTGGGGATGCCGACGGCATGGTCACGGGCATCACCCGCAACTATTCGACGGCGCTCGAGGACGTGCGCCGCTGCATCGATCCGAAGCCGGGCCACCGGGTCATCGGCGTGTCAATCGCGCTCTGCCGCGGCCGCACCGTGCTGGTGGCCGACACGGCCGTACACGACATGCCGTCTTCCGAAGAACTCGCCGATATCGCCGAGGAAGCAGCCGGTCTCGCCAAGCGCCTCGGCTACGTGCCGCGGGTGGCGATGCTGGCCTATTCGACCTTCGGCCACCCCTCGGGCGAACGCTCCGAGCGGGTCCGCGAGGCGGTCAACATTCTCGACAAGCGCCGCGTCGACTTCGAATATGACGGCGAGATGGCCGCCGACGTGGCGCTCAATTCGCGGGTAATGGAACAGTATCCGTTCTGCCGGCTTTCGGGCACGGCCAACGTGCTCGTCATGCCGGCGTTCCACTCCGCGTCGATCTCGACCAAGATGCTGCAGGAGCTCGGCGGCTCGACCGTTATCGGGCCACTGCTCGTCGGCTTCGACAAATCGGTGCAGATCGTTTCGATGTCGGCGAAGGATTCCGACATCGTCAACATGGCGGCAATCGCCGCCTACAACGCCGGAATGTAAATTCGGCAGCCGCTGTCCGATTTCGGGACACACCCTGCTCCATCGGCGAACAGGGTGTGTCGAGCCGATGCAGAAACCGCATGGATCTGCGCACAAAAGAAGAGCTCGACACCCTTGGGAAAGGGGGCGAGCTCAATACACAATGGAAGAATTACTTCCACTGCGATGAAAACAATATGGAGATAGAGCGCAATATACGCCAATCTCATATGAAGCTGGCGGTTCTCTCCGTTATTTATTCTACTCTTTCGTCATGAAACCAAAATACTTCTTGGCAAGACTATCCGCTCTTTCAGGATCGAAAGTCAAACCCATCCTTAATATCTGGTTAACTGCGTCGAGCGCCTGTCAGGATACCGATGTGGCAAACCGCCCGGCATCCGCACCGTAGTAATTGAGGTAGCGGCCGGAGATATTGCTGATCGGCAGAACGATGAGAACGTCGGTGGTGCGGAATGCATGGTCGACCACGGCGCCGTCGCCGACCATGGCCCCGAGACGCATGTAGCCCTTGATCAGCGGCGGCAAGGCAGCCAGCGCCTTTTTCGGATTGATGGCCTCGACCGGCATCATGTCCATGGTCCGGTGCAGTTCGGCACGGGCGCTGACGGCCCATTCGTCGCGCGCCCGGATATTGTGGTGAAGGAAGGAAAGCGCCAGCGCATGCTCGGCCGGCACGACGCCCGGGAACGAGCCGCAGCCGAACATGGCATCGACGCCGTATCTGAGCGCGTAGGCCCAATTGCCCTGCCAAAGCAGCTCCACCGTACGCTTCGTGCGGTAATCCGGCAGCACGCAGGAGCGACCGAGCTCCATGAAGCGCTTGCTCGGATGGCGGGAAAGAAGCGCGCCGACATCGAATTCCGAAGCGGAGTAGAAGCCGCCGGCGCGCTCGGCCACATCCTGGCGCAGCAGGCGATAGGTGCCGACGATCTGGTCCTCCGGATCACCCTCGATCGCCGTGTCGAGCACAAGCAGATGGTCGCAGATCGCATCCCAGCTGTCGACATCGCGCTTGCGGCGATCAAGGTCAGGGCCGACCTGCGCCTGCATTTCCTCGACGAAGACCCTGTAGCGCACCGCCTGCGCCGCATCGATCTCCGATGCGCTGCGTGCAAGCCGGGTCTCAAGATTGGCTATTCGGCCGAGAACGTCGGTCGCCGGAGCGGTCATTGTCTTGCCGACGCAAGCCTGAGAAGTGTCTACCACGCTCGTCGAATCCAGAAGCTCGATCGTCATCCGCGTCATCCCGAATCATTCATATCTGCCGGGCTTAGACCACGTTTCTGCAACAACATAGTGACATGAAAACGGCATACAACCCCTGCTCGGGCGTTGACACCGTTACGACTTGAGTGCTTACCGTATCTTGAGAAGGCGGCCGATTTCCGCCATCAGCCGCTGCGGATCGGCCGGCTTCGGCAACACGACGTCAGCACCGGCCGCGACGAGCCTGTCTTTGATCTCCAGGCGCGCATCCGATGTCAGCACGACCACCGGAAGACGTCGTTCCGATCCCCTCGCCTCGTTCTCACGCAGGCGTTTCAGCATCGAAAACCCGTCGCCGCCCGGCATGTTGAGATCGGTGACGATCAGTTCCGGTATCGGCTGGGCCTGATCGCCGGCCCCGGAAAGGATCTGATCGACGGCGCCAAAATCGGTCACCAACCGGACGGTCTGTCCCGCGCGCTCCAAGACGGTGCGTACGATCAGCGCATTCACCGGATCGTCCTCCGCCAACAGGATGCCGCGCGGGCTCGACTTGACCGGAGCAATCGTCGGCTCCTCGCGAAGGATCGGCCGGTTGTCATTGATGGCGTCGCGCTTCTCGATGCCCTTCAATCGCCCGAGCAGCACTTCGACCAGCGACTTCTCGCGCAAGGGGCGGATCAGCCAGGCCTCGTAACCGTCCATCTGGTCGACCGGGTGGGTGTTCCGCTCCTCCGGGTTGATCAGATAGGTCCGGCGGACATCGAGGCGGGCGACGGCCGGCTGCAGGGCGAGAAGCTGCTTGAACTGGTCGGCGTGGCGATGGTCGACAATGATGTCGGTCAATGGCGCACCGCCGGAGAGAACATCCGAGATGACATTCTGCGCGGCCGCCAGCGTCGTTGCCCGGTGGCAGCGTCCGCCGAGCGTGGCGATGGTGGCAGAGAGCGCTGCGGACGCCGGCCCATCCGGCGCCATCACCAGCACGTGCGATCGGGCGAGCCTCAGGCGTCGTTCCGGCGTTACCCGCTCGACTTCGGCAAGCGGCAGGCGAATCTCGAAGCGGCTGCCGCGGCCGGGCGCGCTCGACGCCGTCAGGCTGCCGCCGCAGGCCTGCATGATCCGGCGCGAGATCGCCAGTCCGAGCCCGGTGCCCTTGGCGCGCTGCTCGTCATTGCCGGCCTGCTCGAACTCGTCGAAGATGCGCCTCAGTTCGTCGCCCGACATGCCCGGACCGGTGTCGTCGATGAGGATGCGCACACAATCCTCGACGAGGTCGGCACTGACGAAGACGCCGCCGACCTCCGTGAACTTCACCGCATTGCCGATGACATTGAACAGCACCTGGCGCAGGCGCGCTGCGTCGAACTCCATCAACGCCGGCACGTCGGCCGTCACGGTTGCCCCGATCTCGATGCCCTTTTCATGCGCGCGATTGGAGAGCATCTCGACGACGCTCTCGATGACGCCGCGCGGATCCTGTCGCGAAGGACGGAACTGGAACCGCCCGGCCGACAGCGACGAGAAATCGATCAGGTCCTCGACAAGCTGTACCAGGGCATGGCCGGATTGCTGCATGCCGGCCAGATAGTTCTTCTGCTCGCTCGACAGCCGGGTCTGGCCGAGCAGGTGGCTCATGCCGAGAATGCCGGAAAGCGGTGTGCGGATCTCATGGCTGACGGTTGCGAGCAAGCGCGATTTCGCCTGGCTTGCCTCTTCGGCGCGGCGCCGCGCGTCTTCGCGTTCACGCGCGGCACGGGCCTCCTCCGTCACGTCGCGCGCGATGCTGTGGCGCATCAGCCGTCCGCTGGCCGGATCCCGGGCGATGACGTCGTGCCAATCGTAGAGGCGGAGGCCCTCGGGCGCGGTGATCCGCACGAGGTAGTGATTGGGTTCGATCTTCGGCTCAAAGTTCAGGCCGATGGCGGCGCAGGTGAGCCCCCTGGCATCGTCGAGGCCGCAGGCCCGATGAAAGGCCGCATTGGCATGGACAATCTTGCCATCCATGCCACGCATGATCGCAAGGTCTCCGAGCGCATCATGAATGGTCGAAAGCAGGGTCGAGGTTTCCAGGCGATCCCAGTCGCCGTCCTGCCTGGCTTCCACGCTCAGCCTGTCGCCGTCGATTGCCCTGATGCCATCGGCAATCAGGAGCAGCACGCCCGCAAGGCCGGCCGCCGCAACCGCCGCGGAAAACAGGTAGAGACCGGCGGCAATACCGAGCGCAAGCACGAGGCCGGAGGCGATTACGCCGAGAGATGCCAGCGACAGGCGGCGCAAGGAGTATGCCGACGCCGCGGGCTTCGACATCGCCGTTGTGCCATCCGCCATGCCGGCGACAGGTATCGCACCACTGGCTCGGGCTCCCGCACCGAAACCGGATTCGATCTGCTCTAGCAATCGTGACGGCTCGCTCATGCCATCCGGGCTAACATGGCAAGCGTTCCGAATGGCTTCAGCGCATCGATAAAATCTTAAGCGTCGGCCTTTTTCGCCTGCAAAAGCTCGTCGAGAATTATCGCGCCGGCGCCAACGGTGATGAAACTGTCGGCCAGGTTGAAGACGGCGAAGGACCACGTCTGCGTATGGAAGAGGATGTAGTCGATGACGTAACCGAAGATCAGCCGGTCGACGAGGTTGCCGAGCGCGCCGGCTATGATCAAGGCATAGCCGAAATGCGCGAAGAACCTGTCCTTCGGCGTACGCCGCCATAGCCACAGAACGAAGGCAACGACGACAAGGCGCATGCCGACGATGAACCAGCCTTCCATGCCCGACAGCATCGAGAAGGCAACGCCGTAATTATAGGTGCGGTAGAGCGCCAGCATCGGCACGACAGGAACCGCTTCATTGAACGGTAGATAGGCTTCGACCAGGTACTTGATCAGTTGGTCGGCGGCGAGCGCGAGGACGATGAACACCGCGATCGGCAGCGGCCGGGAAAACAACACCTGCTTTTCGGTCATGCGCCGGCATCCAGCGCCAGCAGATGGCGTCGCGCCTCAAACAGCATGATGCCGGTGGCGATCGCCAGATTGAGGGAATCGGCGCGGCCTGCCTGCGGAATGCGGGCAAGCGCTCCGGCTTCACGGGCAAGCTCTTCGGGAAGGCCGGCCTGCTCGTTACCCATCAGAAGCACGACCGGCTTCGACTTGTAGTCGATCGTCCGGTAGTCGACCGAACCGGCCAGATGCGTGGCCACGACCTTGACGCCGGCCTGCTTCTGCCATTTGACGAAATCGTCGGCGCTGGCGCGCACGACCGGCATGGCGAAAACCGAACCCATGGTCGCACGCACCGTCTCGAGCGAGAACGGATCCGTGGTTTCGCCGACGAGAATGATGCCGGAGGCACCGGCCGCGTCAGCCGTGCGGATGATCGTGCCGAGATTGCCCGGATCGCGCACGCGATCGAGCGCCACATAGGTCTCGCCGAGCTGCGGGCGGATCTCCTTCAGCGCCCGATAGCGCTGTTCGAAGATGCCGACGACCATCTGCGGATTATCTCGCCGGGTGATCGTCGAAAGCACCTTTTCGCTGACTTCCAGCACCAGTCCGCCGCGGGCAAAGGTCTTTGCCGCCACCTGCTCCACATGCGGCTTGCCCTTGGCTGCCTTGGCGTAGATCAGCGTCTTGATCTTCCAGCCGAGATCGAGCGCATCGATCACCAGCTTCAAGCCTTCGGCCATGAAGGACCGTGTCTCGTCGCGGTGCTTCTTCTGCGCCAGCAACTTGATGTCCTTGATGATCGGATTGGTGAGGCTGGTGACTTCCTTCACCTGCCCGACCCGGCCTGCGCCGTGTTCGCTTCTGTCATTGCTCATTGCGGCACCCAGCGGCTGAAGAGAGATGTCGAAAGCGCCCTTCCCGGCTCCCTGCCGTCAAGGCCGCCTTCGCGGATGATGAGTTCGCCCGATTCCACCCGGCCACCGCGGCCGCGCATCGTCTCGCGCATCAGTTCATGGATCGAATAGAAGCTGGCACGGATCGAATAGGCCGTCAGCACCAGGCCCCGTGCCTCGGGCGACAGGATTTCGCGGCAGATGTCGAGCATCGCGGCCAGGTGATCGAAAAGCTGCCAGACCTCGCCGTTCGGGCCGCGTCCGAACTTCGGCGGATCGGTCAGGATGATGTCATAGCGGCTGCCGCGACGTTCCTCGCGCTGGATGAACTTCATGGCGTCGTCGCAGATCCAGCGGATCGGCAGTTTTTCCGCGCGCGCCAACGCCTGGTTTTCCCGGGCCCAGCCGATCGCCTTCTTCGAGGCGTCGACATGCGTGACCTCGGCGCCGGCCTTGGCCGCGATCAGCGAGGCGACCCCGGTGTAACCGAAGAGGTTGAGGACCTTCAGGGGGCGGCGGGACGCCTCCACCTGATCCTTCACCCAGCTCCAGTGGGCAAGCTGCTCGGGGAACACGCCGACATGGCGGAAGGAGGTGAAACGGCCGTGGAAGTCCGTCCCCAGAAGCTGCATCGGCCAGGTCTCGCCAAGAACGGCACCGGGAAAGCGCCAGCGTCCCATGCCGTCCTCGTCGGTATCGCCGGTGAAGATCGCGTCGGCGTTCTCCCAGACGCTGTCGGGCAGGTTTCGCGGCCAGAGCGCCTGCGCCTCAGGGCGCACGATGCGATAGGGTCCGTACTGCTCGAGCTTTTCGCCGGCACCGCTGTCGATCAGATGATATCCGGAAACGCCTGAAGTCTCGAGAATGAGCGGGACGCGTTCGCCCGGCTTGTCGCCGGAGCGCCGCGGGATGACGCGAACCGGAGCCTCGCTCTCGGGTTGCGCGCGTGGGGCCTTCTCGCGCGGCACTGCGGCTCTCGCCGTCGCCTGGCCGGCGGCGCGTTCTTTGAATTCGCCTGACTTGGCAAAAGGCGGACGCTTCTTTTCATGGCGGCCACCGCCGCGCGCCTCGGCTCCACGGCCCTTAGCCGTCGTCACGGAGGCATTCTTCGACCGCCGATCCTTTTCCTTCACGCTGAGATCCCTGGGCTTAGTTTTGTCACGAGGCGCCCGCCCTCCCCGAATATCGGATATGAATGAGCCGGCACCATGAGGTATGCCGCCGCACCCCGGATTTCGAGGCGTGGCGTCTTCTGTTGGTGCAAATAGCACCGCTCATGCTCTTGGCAAAGCCGTTTCCGATTTGCCAAGATCAGTGCGGGAGCGACACTGGCAAAATTGCATCGGTCGGAAGTGACTTCAGAATAAAATTATGCAGTCAGTTTAAAGTGTTACATCGACCGTTGCGCGTCCAGGTCGACGCGCGGCACCGTCAAGGGGAGGAATGCGCATGGACATGACCGGCGAAGAACGCATCTCGGCACCGCGCGATGCCGTTTGGCGTGGTCTCAACGACCCGGAAATCTTGAAGCGATGCATCCCGGGCTGTCAGTCGATCGAGATGAAATCTCCGACCGAGCTTTCGGCCGTGGTCAAGATCAAGATCGGCCCGGTCTCGGCCTCGTTTACCGGCGACGTCATCCTGTCGAACCTCAATCCGCCCGAGAGCTACACGATCTCCGGAGAGGGCAAGGGCGGCATTGCCGGATTTGCCAAGGGCGGTGCGGATGTATCCCTGGTCGACGACGGTGCGGAGACCGTGCTGCGCTACGACGTCAAGGCGCAGATCGGTGGAAAGCTGGCGCAGCTCGGCTCGCGGCTGATCGATTCGACCGCCAGGAAGCTGGCGCAGCAGTTCTTTACGGATTTCGGCGCCGCAGTCGGTGGCCCGGCGGAAGCGGCCGGCTGAAGAGCATAGCCGCTCTGGCCTTCAGTTAGAGCGTTTCCAGCTTACACAATGCCACAGAAACGCTCTATCTCTTTATTTCCAAGCATTTCCTGACGGAAAACCGCTTCACACTTTTCCTGGAAATGCTTTAGTTCTGCGGAGCGGTGAGTGTTGCCTGAGTGGCCAGCTTCTCCGCCTGGCTGCGGTGCTTTTCAGCTTCGCGGTGCCATTTCAGCGCCTCGGTCGCCTCATTGCGGGCGCGGCGACGGTATTTTCCCTGGCTGAACCAGGTGGCGGCGGCCCCGAGGATCAAACCAACGACGACCGCGAGAAACAGGAAAACAAAGAACGGCGCGCTGACGGACAGGACGCTGTCTTCGGGACGGAACGGATTGAGGGCCAGCGTGACGCTCTGGCGATTGGCGACGCTGAGCACGATCAGGATGACGCCGACCGGAATGAGAACAACAATGTTGACCAGTTTCTTGAGCATTCAGCCGCTCCAGTTTTCCGGATCATCGCACAGGCCATGGCGGCGATGAGGACAATCCGGATTCATGACGATCGGGCGGGATGATCAGTCTTCATCGTCCCCGTTCATGCCCGGGTTCAGCCGCTCGCGCAACTCCTTGCCGGTCTTGAAGAACGGCACCCACTTTTCCTCGACGAAAACGGAATCGCCGGTGCGCGGGTTGCGACCGGAGCGCGACGGTCGGTTCTTGACCGAGAAAGCGCCAAAACCGCGCAGTTCGACACGGTTTCCGGCAGCCAGCGCGTCTGTGATCTCATCGAGCACCGCGTTGACGATGTTTTCGACGTCGCGGTGGTAGAGATGCGGATTGCGAGCTGCAACAATCTGCACCAGTTCTGACTTGATCACTATCGCCCCCTTAAATTCTTGTTTGTTTTGCTTTTTCGGTCTGCATTGTGATTGCCGCAAGAATATGGCCGACGCTCACCGGGCGCAGGCGGTCATGTCACGGATCAGGCTGGGCATATGCTGCCATCCTCATTGAGCATCAACCTGCCAAACCGAAACAAGACCGTCAAGAAACAACTTGTCACCCGCGATTTTTTCGAGGCCTTTCATGGCCGGAAAAGCGTCATATCCCAACATCTTGACCCACTCGGAGACGGCCGATCCGAGGCCGAAAGGCAGGGTGTGGCGCGGCGCCTCCCAATCAACCACAGGAAGGTCCTTCGACACTTTCTTGTCGGCGAGGAAGGTGCGGATCTCGTCATCGCCACCAAGCTTGTCGACAAGCTTGAGGCCCAGCGCCTGGCGGCCGGTGAAAATCCGCCCGTCGGCAAGCAGGAGCGCTTCGGCGCGCGGCAGCTTGCGGCGCTCGGCCACCAGATCGACGAACCAGCTGTAGCTGTCGTCGATCATCGCCTGGATCATCGCCTTGGCGTCATCGCTCGGCGGATGGAAGGGGGACGGCTCGGCCTTCAGCGGCTTGGACTTGATTGATTCCAGCGAAACGCCAAGCTTGTCCATCAGCTCCTTGACCTGGGGATACTGGAAGATGACGCCGATCGAGCCGGTGATCGAGCTTTCGCCGGCAATGATCATATCGCCGGCAAGCGCGATCATGTAACCGGCTGAGGCGGCCAGCGTGCGCATATCAGAAACGACCGGCTTCTTGGCAGCGACCTTGCGGATCGCCTTGTAGATAACCTCGCCGCCATAGGTGGTGCCGCCGGGCGACGAGATAGTGACCACCAGCGCCTTGACGGCATCGTTATCCTCGATCCGCTGCAGCCGCTCCAGCAGCTCGCGATCGTCCTGGATCAATCCGGAGATCTTCACGCGGGCGACATGATCACGGGCGCGCCCTGCGGCATCGGCCCAACCCGACCAGGACAGGATGACCAGAGCCACGACTGCGAGCAGGCCGGCGACGATCCAGCGCCAGAAGCTCAGCTTCCTGCGCAGGCTGCGACGATCGGCGATGGCAAGTTCATCCATGTGGGTTCTCCCGAATTTGTTGGCGCAGCTCCTGTCAGTTTCCGATGGAACATGCTATCTGCGCGGCAAGCGGCATATTCAATAGACGCGGCCGGTCACGGTTAAAAGCCGTGACCGCCGTTTTCGTGTCTTCATCAAGTTTTTTGCGGCGCCATTGTGCAGCGGCAAAAAATATCCATATTTGCGACGACTTACACGAATGTATGTAAAATGCGGTTCTCGCGGGTCCGCGGGAAAGCAACGGAACCAACAGGTCTTCACATGCTAGATCATGCGCCAGCCCCCGGCTTCTTTGCCGATACGGGTGCGAGCTCGTCGGACGCCTATGCGCTCGCCGCGCGGCATTCGGCGCGCGTCAAACGGCTGAAGATCATCCTGCCTGTGGTCGCCGGTATCATCGCAGCAGTCTTTGCGGTCATTTCCTTCGTGCGCGCCTTCATGCCGGTCGATCTGCAACTCGATAGCGCAACGATCGAGGACGGCAAGATCGTCATGCAGAACCCTGCGATTGCCGGGCGCAACAAGCAGGGCATCAGCTATTCGATGAAGGCGCAGCGCGCGCTGCAGGATATCGCCAATCCCGATCTCATCACGCTGCAGACGATCCATGCGGAAATGCCGGTGAACGAAAAGCTGATCGCCACGGTGGATGCGACCAATGGCATCTACGACCGCGGCGCCAACACGCTCGATATGAACGCCCCGTTCACGATTACAATGAATAATGGCGTCAACGCCGACTTCCAGTCGGCCTATCTGGACATCAATGCCGGCGAAATGGAAACGAAACAACCGATTGCGATCAGCATGAAGGGCGGTTCGATCATTGCGCAGCGGCTGCGAATGACGGATAAGGGACGCATAGTAACATTTGAGGGCATGGTGAGGGTCAATCTCGAACCCACCGCCATTCGCAAGAACACGAATTAGGATCTGGTGCATCCATGTCGGTTAGACCCGCTATTTTTTTCAGGATTTCAGCCAGCCTGGCCGTTGCCGGCATCGGCGCATTGATGATTGTTTCGGGCGCTGCCGCCCAGGCCACATCGAGCAAGATGAAGGGCCTCGAATTGTCGAACGACAAGCCGATCCAGATCGAAAGCGACAAGCTTGAAATCAAGGATCCGGAAAGCAAGGCGATCTTCACCGGCAACGTCAAGGTCGTGCAAGGCACGACGACGCTCCAGGCCGGCAGCATGACGGTCTTCTACAAGTCCGGCGCCGGCTCGGTTTCGAGCGGCGACGCCGACATCGACCGCATCGAAGTCAGCCAGCGCGTCTTCCTCAGCTCCGGCACCCAGCAGGCAACCGCCGACAGCGGCGAGTTCGACATGACCAAGCAGACCTTCGTGCTGAAGGGCGACAAGGTCGTTCTGTCGGAAGGCAAGAACGTGTTCGTCGGTTGCCAGTTGAATGTGCAGATGAACACGGGCGAAGCGCAGCTCGAAGCCTGTGGCGGTCGGGTGCAGATCCAGCTCGACCCGAAGTCGCAGAAAAAGAACTGACGTAGACCCGCTCGTGCAACTCCCCTTCCTTCACAAGCGCAAGCGCGTCCGCAAGCCGTCGGCGGCCACACCTGGCGCAGCCGGTCACGCGGTCGACAAGGCGCGCTATGACGGCACGCTGATCGCCCGCGGCCTTACCAAGGCCTACCGTGAGCGGCGTGTGGTCAACGGCGTGTCGCTGGTCGTTCGCCGGGGCGAAGCCGTTGGCCTGCTCGGACCGAACGGCGCCGGCAAGACCACCTGCTTCTACATGATCACCGGCCTGGTGCCGGTCGACGAAGGCTCGATCGAGATCAACGGCAACGACGTGACGACGATGCCGATGTATCGCCGTGCCCGCCTCGGCGTCGGATACCTGCCGCAGGAAGCCTCGATCTTTCGTGGCCTGACGGTGGAAGAAAACATCCGCGCCGTGCTCGAAGTGCACGACAAGAACCTCGAACGGCGCGAGAGCAAGCTCAACGACCTGCTCGGCGAGTTCAACATCACGCACCTGCGCAAATCGCCGGCGATTGCCCTTTCCGGCGGCGAGCGGCGACGTCTCGAAATTGCCCGCGCGCTTGCCACCGACCCGACCTTCATGCTGCTCGACGAGCCCTTTGCCGGCGTCGACCCCATTTCCGTCGCCGACATTCAGGCACTGGTGCGGCACCTGACGTCGCGCGGCATCGGCGTACTCATCACCGACCACAACGTGCGCGAGACCCTCGGCCTGATCGACCGGGCCTATATCATCCATGCCGGCGAGGTGCTGACCCACGGCCGCGCCAACGATATCGTCACCAATCCGGACGTGCGCCGGCTCTATCTCGGCGATAATTTCAGCCTTTGACGCGATCCGCGGGCGAATCCGGCACCTCGCCCCGCGGTCGCGCTTGACCAAACCCCTGCAATAAGCAATTTTTGGGCCAAATGAAAAACCGGCCCGTGCAATGACGCGACCGGTGGAGATCTCATCGGGAGTTTGACGTCCGCATGGCATTGTCGGCCAGCCTTCATCTGCGCCAGTCACAGTCGCTGGTCATGACCCCGCAGCTGATGCAATCGATTCAGCTGCTGCAGATGACGCATCTCGAACTCAATCAGTTCATCGCGCAGGAAGTCGAGAAGAATCCGCTGCTCGAGCTTCACGGCAATGACGACGAGTTCGGTGCGAGCTCCGAGGACGGCAGCCGCGACGAAGCGGGACAAACATCCGGTGAAGACTTGGGCGGAACGGATGACACGCCCGGCCAGCGCGATCTCTACGACAACGCCATGGCGACCGGCGGCGAGCGGCTCAACGAACAGCTCGATGCGGATTTCGGCAATGTCTACCAGGACGACACGGCGCCGCAACGCGCCGACGCGCCGGAGCTGCTCGGCCAATGGAAATCGATGCCGGGCAGCGGCGAAGGCGGCGACTACGATTTCGATGACTTCGTTGCCGGCCGCAAGAGCCTGCGCGAGACGCTTCTGGAGCAATTGCCCTTTGCGCTGTCTGCCGCATCCGACCGGCTGATTGCCCAGAACCTGATCGACCAACTCGATGAGGCCGGCTATCTTCACGCCGACCTGGACGAGGTCGCCGAACGCCTCGGCGCATCCGGCGCCGACGTTACGCGCGTCCTCCTCACGCTGCAGCAGTTCGACCCGCCGGGCGTCTTTGCACGCACACTCAGCGAATGTCTCGCCATTCAGCTGCGCCTTCGCGATCGCCTCGATCCGGCGATGGAGGCCCTCGTCGCCAATCTCGAGCTGCTGGCGCGGCGCGATTTCGCCAGCCTCAAGAAGATCTGCGGCGTCGACGAAGAAGACCTGATCGACATGCTCGCCGAGATCCGCAAGCTCGACCCGAAACCGGGAACGAGCTTCGAGACCAGCGTCAGCGAGGCGATCGTTCCCGATATCGTCGTGCGGGCGGCGCCTGACGGAACCTGGCTCATAGAGCTCAACCCCGACGCTTTACCGCGCGTCCTCGTCAATCAGGCCTATTTCACCACGGTGTCACGCGGCACCGAGAAGAACAGCGCCGACCAGGCGTTTCTCAACGAATGCCTGCAGAACGCCAACTGGCTGACCCGCAGCCTTGATCAGCGCGCCAGGACGATCATGAAGGTCGCGACCGAAATCGTTCGCCAGCAGGACGCATTCCTCGTCCATGGCGTCGGGCATCTGCGGCCGCTGAACCTGAAAACCGTTGCCGATGCGATCAAGATGCACGAGTCGACGGTGAGCCGCGTCACCTCGAACAAGTACATGCTGACCCCGCGTGGGCTGTTTGAACTGAAGTATTTCTTCACCGTTTCGATCGGTTCGGCCGAGGGCGGCGACAGCCATTCCGCCGAGTCCGTGCGTCATCGCATCCGCACGATGATCCAGCAGGAAAGGGCCGACGCGGTGCTTTCCGACGACGATATCGTCGACAGCCTCAAGCAGGCCGGCGTCGATATCGCGCGGCGCACGGTAGCGAAATATCGCGAGGCGATGAACATCCCCTCCTCGGTGCAGCGACGCCGCGAAAAGCGGGCACTGGCCAAGGCATCGGGCTTCTAAAGCCTCTCGCGCAAAAGTGTTCAGCGGTTTTGCGATAACGACATGCGAAAGAAAAAGAGCCAAAAGCGGCGCGCCAGATTAAGACACGTTAACTTTTTTGCGACCTACGATTGACTCTCCGCGACGCAGGGGATATGAGCCCGCCGCAATTGCCGAGGACACGGTCTTCCTCGGGCGGCCGGCACGGCCGTAGGTGCGACAGAGAGGTTCCTGCAAGCGTGAAAGGCTTGGATGACGGGACCGCTTGGAATAGACTGGCTACGCAAATCACGAACGAGAGAGGAAACTCCATGAGTGTGCGTGTATCCGGTAAACAGATGGAAATCGGCGATTCGTTCCGCGCCCGCATTGGCGACCAGATCGAGCAGGCCGTTACCAAATATTTCGACGGAGGATATTCAAGCCAGGTCACTGTGGAAAAGTCTGGGCCGCGCTTTAGCGCCGACTGCAAGCTTCATCTCGATACGGGCGTGGTTATGCAGGCGAGCGGACAGGCCAACGACCCTCAGGCTGCCTTTGACGCAGCGTCGGAGCGCATCGAAAAGCGCCTTCGCCGCTACAAGCGCAAGCTCAAGGACCACCACAACGGTAACGGTCAAGGTACCGAGGTGGCTTACACAGTGATGGACTCGGTGCCATTCGAGGATGACGAGGTCCCCGAGGATTACGCACCGACGATCGTCGCCGAAAGCTCGAAACAATTGAGGACGATGTCTGTCGCGGGCGCTGTGATGGCGCTCGACATGACGGATGAGCCCGTCCTCATGTTCCGGACTCCCGGCAAGGCAGAGCTGAATATCGTCTACAGACGCAACGACGGAAATATTGGCTGGATTGACGCTGCCAATATCAAGGGATGAGTGGAAAAGGGGAGTGCCGGCGTGCCAGCGCTCCCTCCACTTGGATCAGCGGACAGGCCGGAAAATACGACTTTTCTGTGCATGGCACCCGCCAAGACAAAGATGGTTAGAGCCATTGCGACGCATTTGTGATGATGTTGTCCGGCTCTAACCGGCGAACGAGGACAAAAGAATGGCATTGGCAGGTTTACTGCACCAAAATGCGATCATCCCGGCCATGAGGGCCAACTCGAAAAAACAGCTCCTTCAGGAATTAGCGGCTAAAGCGGCAAAGATCACCGGGCTTCCGGAACGCGAAATCTTCGATGTCATCCTGCAGCGTGAACGGCTGGGCTCCACGGGCGTGGGCAATGGCATTGCCATCCCGCACGGCAAGCTGAACAACCTGCCTTCGATCATCGGGATCTTTGCGCGACTGGACACGCCGGTCGATTTCGAAGCCCTCGACGACCAGCCGGTTGATCTCGTCTTCCTGCTGCTCGCGCCCGAAGGCGCCGGCGCTGACCATCTCAAGGCATTGTCGCGCATCGCCCGCGTATTGCGCGACCACGACATGGTGGTAAAGATCCGATCGAGCGATTCCGCCAGCGCGATCTACACGCTGCTCAACGAGGACACGACCTCTCACGCCGCCTGAAGCGGCCCTCAACCGGCTGTCAGTAGAGCTGACGCCGGTTCAAATGATCAATGAAAATCCGAAACAGTGCGCCCTGGCTCGAAATGTCGAGCCGGCGATAGATGTTCTTGCGGTGAATGCGGACGGTTCCTTCGGCGATGTTCATCGTCTTGCCGATCGACAGGTTGCTGTGTCCCCGCAGGATCAGCCGCACGATGTTGCGTTGCTGCCGGGTCAGGCGATCGGCACAGAGGCTGTCGAACGCGGTCTCGATCGCGTCGTCATCCCTCGGTGGTGCCGGGGCGGCGTGGTTTTGCTGGCGCCAGTTCGAGCGCACGGCCTCTCGCACGATCGGCTCGTAGATCCTCAGGCGTTCCAGTTCCTCGTCGCTGAATGGCGAGCCGCCGCGGCCGCGCATCAGGGAATAGGTGGCCTGCACGCCGTCATCGAGCGGAATGACGAAACCGATCTCCTCGACCAGGACCCCGCTTTCCATCGAGACGCAGGGATGCACCTCGGCCGAGCTTGAAAAATCCGAATGGAAGAACTGGTCGGGCGCCAACTCACGCATGCGCCACAGTCCCGGCGGCTGATCGCCGCTGCAGGCGACATAGAACGGGTCGAGCAGATAGGCACCGCCGAGATAGGCGGAAAGCGCGCTGGCGGACACCTTGGCGGTATAGCCGTCATGCAGCACGATCGGCCTGTTGTCATAGGGATAGGCGAAGGCGACCGAAAGGTCGAAGCTTGCGACCGAGCGCAGCATGCGGTCGAGCGCTCCGCCGAAATCCTGCGTTCCGATCAATCCGATCATGGCCGAAATATCGGCCGATTCCCGAGCCAGCATCCGCGTCGAACTCTCCCCTTCCCCGTATCCCCCATGGGATATCGACAGCCGCCACTTCGTCAACAATAATTCATCCGATGAGGGACCGAGATCGTCGCACCGCATTACAGCGCCGCGCGTCAAATATGACGCGTAAAGGACGCTGTAACGCTTAAACCTGCTGCATGATTTTCTCCTTAAATCGATTCCGATTTAAGGAATTGTGCGGTAGGCGCGGCGCTTGAGCGCAGGAGGATGCGATGGCAGGCAGGCTTTCCGGAAAAGTGGCTTTGATCAGCGGTGGCGCCGGCGGCTGTGGGCTTGCCGCATCCGAACTCTTTGCCCGTGAGGGGGCGAAGGTCGGCATCGTCGATCTGCCGCGCAGCAAGGGCGAAGAAGTTGCCGCCGCCATCCGTGCAAACGGTGGCGAGGCGGTCTTTGCGCCCGCCGACGTCTCGATTTCTGCGGAGGTAAGCGCGGCCGTCAAGGCGGTCGAGGCGGCCTTCGGCGCGATCACCGTACTCTTCAACCACGCCGGCATCCTGGCGGTCGGGCCCTTCCTCGAAACGGAAGAGGACGAGTGGGACCGGCTGATGGCCGTCAACGTGCGCAGCATGTTCCTGATGACCAAGGCGGTGCTTCCGGGCATGCTGGCCGCCGGCGGCGGCAGCATCGTCTGCACCTCGTCGATCTCGGCGGTGGCGGCGACACCGATGGAGGTGCTCTACGACACGACCAAGGGCGCCTGCCATATGTTCGCCCGGGCGATCGCCGTCGAATTCCGCGACCGGGGCATCCGCTGCAACGCCGTCTGCCCCGGCTTCATCGCCACCGACCACGGCAAGCGCGAACTCGTCGGTCTCAGCAAATACGGCGTCGACGTGTCGGAAGCGGCGATCGCCGCCCAGCAAGGACGGATGTGCGACCCGAAAGAGGTCGCCAATGCCGCGCTGTTTCTCGCCAGCGACGAGGCAAGCTTCGTCAACGGCACGCATCTGTTCGTCGACAATTGCTTCACAGCGGTCTGAGAGGGGGAAAGATATGCTTCAGGCGGGCGGCCACTGGCGCAACTGGGTCGGAAACCAATCCTGCATCGTGCGCCATCGCGGCGCGCCCGAGAGCGAAGCGGCGCTCGCCGAGATGGTCCGCGAGGCGACGTCGCAGGGGCTCAATGTGCGCTGCGCCGGCTCTGGCCATTCCTTCACGCCGGTGGCGCTGACCAGCGGGCTGCAGCTGACGCTCTCCAGCATGCAGGGCGTGGTCGACATCGACCAGGCGCGCAAGCGCGTCGCGGTCCGGGCGGGAACGACGATCAACCAATTGGGCAAGGTGCTGAAGTCGAACGGCCTCTCCCTGATCAACCAGGGCGATATCGACAGCCAGGCGCTGGCGGGGGCGCTGACCACCGGCACGCACGGCACCGGTGCCGCGCTCGGCAACATGGCCTCGCAGATCGTCGGCATGCGGCTGGTAGAGCCGGACGGCAGCATTCTCGTCGTCGATGAGACGACGCCGGATCTGCTGGAGGCGGCCCGCGTTTCGGTCGGCATGCTCGGCGTCATCTCCGAGATCACGCTGCAGGCGATGGATAGCTACAATCTGCACGAAAAGCTGTGGCGCTGCGACTTCGACGAATGCATGGAGCAGCACGACGAACTCGCCGCCAAACACCGGCATTTCGGCTTCTTCTGGTGCCCGGTTCCCGAAAGCCGGCACTGCTACTGCCTGCCGGACACGTCCTCGGTCTCCACGACAACGAAGATCGCCGATGTCTGCGAGATGAAGGTGATCGACATCACCGACCGGCCGCCGATGGAACAGGGCTTCGAGAAGATCGCCTATTCCTCCGAAATCTATCCGATCGAATATGTGCCGAACTTCCACGAGCTCGAATATGCGGTGCCCGTCGCCCATGGCAAGGATGCCGTGAGAGCGGTGCGCAAGCTGATGCTGGAAAAGCACCCCACCTGCATCTACCCGATCGAATACCGCTTCACGGCCGGCGACACCGGCTGGATCAGCCCGTTCTACGAGCAGGATTCGATCACGCTTTCCGTCTCCGGTGAGCCGGGCACGGACTACTGGGAGTATCTCAGGGATGTCGATACGATCCTGCGCCAGTACGGCTCGCGGCCGCATTGGGGAAAGCTGCATTTCCTCGGCGCCGAGGACGTGACCGCGCTTTATCCACGGTCCGGCGACTTCCGGGCATTGAGGGCAAAGGTGGATCCGGAAGGGCGCTTCCTCAACGATCACCTGCGGCAGCTGTTCGGTTGATCAGCTAAACGAAAACGCCGCGCGTCCGGATGGACGCGCGGCGTTGAAATGGATCAGACCGCTACTCAGGCGGCGGGGCTATCGCCTTCCGCAACGGCCGCCTTCGGGCCGCCCTTGGAAACGCCGACCATGGCCGGGCGCAGGACGCGATCGCCGATGGTGTAACCGGCCTGAACGACCTGCAGCACTGTGTTGTTCGGCACATCGGCGTTCGGGATCTCGAACATTGCCTGGTGGAAGTTCGGGTCGAACTTCTGGCCTTCCGGCTCCAGCTTCTTCACGCCATGACGCTCCAGCGCCGACAGCATGGCGCGCTCGGTCATCTCGACGCCTTCGATTAGCGTGGTGAGGCCCGCTTCGCCGGCCTCCTTCGCTTCGGCCGGGATCGCATCGAGCGCACGGCGCAGATTGTCGGAGACGGCGAGCATGTCGCGGGCGAAACCGGCAACCGAATAGGACTTGGCATCCTTGACGTCGCGCTCGGTGCGGCGGCGCAGGTTGTCCATCTCGGCTGCGAGCCTGAGGTACTTGTCGCGCAGGTCGTTGTTCTCCGCCCTGGCAAGTTCCAGCGGATCGGGTTCGGCAACCGGCGCCGCTTCCACAGCCTCGGGCGTAGCGTTGACTGCCTCGTCGATCGCGGCAGCTTCGTGTCCGTGCTTGTTTGTCTCGTCGGTCATGACGTTCTCCGGTGTATCGTCTGTCTTTTCTTTCGCATTTTCACGCCCGCGCGCAACGATGGCCGGATGGCGTAAAAATGCCAGTGACTGGATTTGATGCCGATATCGAGGTTTAGGGCCGAAAAATCAAGGGTTCAATGCTGTCTGTGGCCAAAAGCGCTGCTTCAGCGCGAAAGCCGCGACATCAACTGCGCGGTATAATCGACCATCGGCACGATGCGCGAGTAATTGAGCCGCGTCGGACCGATGACACCGACGGCGCCGACGATCCGATCTTCGCTGTCGCGATAGGGCGCAACGATCAGCGACGAACCGGACAATGAAAACAACTTGTTCTCCGAACCGATAAAGATCCTGACACCCGGGCCGCTCTCGGCGAGATCGAGCAGTTCGATCAGGCTATCCTTTTTTTCCAGGTCGTCGAAGAGCATGCGCAGGCGGTCGATATCTTCGGTTCCCTCCAGACCCTCGAGCAGGTTCGCGCGACCGCGAACGATCAATCGTGCCGGCTTTTCATCACCCTCATTGCCGGACCAGATCGCCAGCCCGCGCTCGACCAGATCCTGCGACAGGGCATCGAGTTCGCTGCGGACCGTCTGCTTGACCGTTTCAAGCTGCGAGCGCACCTCGCCGATGGTCTGGCCGGCCAGATGGGCGTTCAGGAAATTCGCCGCTTCCGTCAATTGTGAGCTCGTCACACCGGCGGGAAGCTCGATGATGCGGTTTTCGACCTGATCATGCTCGCCGACGAGCACGGCAAGCGCCTTGGTGGGCGCCAGCCGGATGAACTCCACATGCTTGAGCACCGGATCGTTCTTGGCCGTGATGACGAGACCGGCGCCGCGCGACATGCCCGACAGCATCTGGCTCGCCTCTGCCAGCAGCGCATCGACCGGCTGGGCATGGTCGCTCAGCCGCACGTGCCGATCGATCGAGGCACGATCCTCCGGCGAGAGATTGCCGACCTGCATGAAGGCGTCGACGAAGAAGCGCAGGCCCGTCTGCGTCGGCAGGCGGCCGGCGCTGATGTGCGGCGAGTAGATCAGCCCCAGATCTTCCAGGTCGCTCATCACATTGCGCACGGAGGCCGGCGACAACGACATCGGCAACAACCGCGAAAGGTTGCGTGAGCCGAGAGGTTCTCCGCTGTTCAAATAGGTTTCGACGATGCGACGGAAGATTTCACCGGAACGCTCGTCCAGCGCCGCCGCGATATCGGTCACTCCGGGATTGCGCAGTACCATGTCGCTCCATGTTCGCAGGCCAATCCTGCCGCCGGAAATATAGTGATCCCGGCGTCCGATAGCAAAAGGGAAAAATCGCCCCGATCGCCCGCCATCCACCGGTTCCCCTTGGCTGCGCCATGCTCTACAGCGCCGCGCGTCCCTAAGGCGCGCAAAGGTGGCTGTGGCACTTTGAACTGCTGCATAATTTTGTCCCTAAATCGATTCCGATTCAGGGAATTATGCAGTAGAAGGCTCACCAGATACGATAGGAGTTTGATGATGCGGCCATCCGGCAGAAAAATCGACCAAATGCGCAAGGTTTCGTTCGAGCGCAATTTCTCCAAGCACGCGGAAGGCTCCTGTCTGGTGCGGTTCGGCGATACGCACGTGCTGTGCACCGCCAGCCTTGAGGAAAAGGTTCCGGCCTGGCTTCGCAATGGCGGCAAGGGTTGGGTGACGGCCGAATACGGCATGTTGCCGCGCGCCACCGGCGAGCGCATGCGTCGCGAAGCCTCAAGCGGCAAGCAGAGCGGCCGTACGCAGGAGATCCAGCGTCTGATCGGCCGGTCGCTGCGCGCCGTCGTCGACCTGCCCGCACTCGGCGAACGCCAGATCTCGATCGACTGCGACGTTATTCAGGCTGATGGCGGCACGCGCACGGCCTCGATCACCGGCGCCTGGGTGGCGCTGCACGACTGTCTGAAGTGGATGGAAGCCCGCAACATGGTGAAGGTCGAGAAGGTCCTGAAGGACCATGTCGCCGCCATCTCCTGCGGCATCTTCGCCAGCCAGTCGATCATCGACCTCGACTATCTCGAAGATTCCGCCGCCGAGACCGACGCGAATTTCGTCATGACCGGAACCGGCGGTATTGTCGAAATCCAGGGCACGGCCGAAGGCAAGCCCTTCTCGGAAGAAGAATTCGCAAGCCTGCTGGGACTTGCAAAGACCGGCATTGCCGATCTTGTCGCGCTGCAGAAGCAGGCGATCGCCGGCTGACGAGAAGGACGCGGACGATGGCCCCGGCGCTGGAAGGTATTCTTGAAACCGCCCTCTATGCGGAAGATATCGACGGCGCCGAGGCCTTCTACGGCGGTGTGCTCGGGCTGGAAAAGATCACGCGCGCCGGCAACCGGCATGTGTTCTTCCGCTGCGGCCCAGGCGTTCTCCTGATTTTCAATCCGGCGGAAACGGTCAAGCCGCCTTCGCCGGATGCCCCCCTGCCGGTGCCGCCGCATGGCTCCACCGGCCAGGGACACATGTGCTTTCGCGTTTCCGCTGAGGCGCTCGGCGTGTGGAAGGAAAAGCTGGAAACGGCAGGTGTCGTGATCGAAGCCGATGTTCGCTGGCCGAACGGCGCGCGCTCCTTCTACTTCCGCGATCCGGCCGGCAACAGTCTGGAATGCGCGGAACCGGGCCTCTGGTCCATCGAATGAACCGCGGCCCCGGCGCCGCTCCTTTAAGAGACGACACATCATGCGCACACTGGATGACAAGACGCTCGTCGTCGCCAGCCACAATGCCGGCAAGATCCGCGAGATCCGCGACCTGATCGGGCCGCTCGGCTTCGAGGCCAAATCGGCAGCCGACCTCAACTTCGTCGAGCCGGACGAAACCGGCACGACCTTTGAAGAAAACGCGACGATCAAGGCGCTTGCCTCCGCCAAGGCTTCGGGCCTGCCGGCGCTTTCCGACGATTCCGGCCTGGCGATCGACGCGCTTGGCGGCGCGCCGGGCGTCTACACCGCCAACTGGGCCGAGCGCGAAGACGGCAGCCGCGACTTTGCCATGGCGATGCAGAAAGTCGAGGACGCGCTTCAGGACAAGGGCGCATGCGCCCCTGAAAAACGCACGGCCCGGTTCGTCTCCGTGCTCTGCCTTGCCTGGCCAGACGGCCATGTCGAGCTCTTCCGCGGTGAGGTCGAAGGCCATGTCGTGTGGCCGCCGCGCGGCGACAAGGGATTTGGCTACGATCCGGTCTTCCAGCCGCTCGGTTACGACACCACATTCGGCGAGATGAGCGCAGACGAGAAACACGGTTGGAAACCGGGCGACGCCCAAGCCCTGTCGCACCGTGCCCGCGCCTTCAAAATGTTCGCCGAAACCTGCCTTGGAGCGGGCTGAGGAAACGTGTATGGGGTTTTCCGCAACATCCCGCTCCAATTTATTAGAAGCGATCACGTTCGTGACTTCGGGTCGATCGGCCTAAAGTCATCGTGTTCTACCGCATGAGAGACGCAACGATGCAGACGGCCACGCTATCGGCACTCGGTGACGGCATGGATCCCGGCTTCGGGATCTATGTGCACTGGCCGTTCTGCGCGGCCAAATGCCCCTATTGCGACTTCAACAGCCATGTGCGCCACCAGCCGATCGACCAGCCGCGTTTCGTCGCCGCCTTCCTGAAGGAAATGGCGGAGGCCCGAGAACTCTCCGGTCCACGCACGGTCACCAGCATCTTCATGGGCGGCGGCACGCCATCGCTGATGGATCCCGCCACCGTCGACGCGATCCTCTCGGGCATCGCCGGTGAATGGCACGTGCCCGATGGCATCGAGATTACCATGGAGGCAAACCCTTCGAGCGTCGAGGCAACGCGCTTCCACGGCTACCGCGCCGCCGGCGTCAACCGCGTGTCGCTCGGCGTCCAGGCGCTGAACGACCGCGACCTGAAATTTCTCGGCCGGTTGCACAATGTCGAGGATGCGCTGAAAGCGATCCGGCTGGCGCGCGACATCTTCCCCCGCATGTCCTTCGACCTGATCTATGCCCGCCCCAACCAGACCGTCGAGGAATGGGAGCGTGAACTCAAGGAGGCTGTCTCCTATGCCGTCGATCACCTGTCGCTCTACCAGCTGACGATCGAGGAAGGCACGCCCTTCTTCGGCCTGCACAAGGCCGGCAAGCTGATCGTTCCGGACGGTGAACAATCGGCGGTCCTCTACGAGGCGACCCAGGACATCACCGCGGCGATCGGCATGCCCGCCTACGAGGTCTCCAACCATGCCCGCCCCGGCGCCGAAAGCCGGCACAACCTCACCTATTGGCGCTATGGCGATTATGCCGGCATCGGGCCGGGCGCCCATGGCCGCCTCAGCGTCGGCGGCGCCAAGGTGGCGACGGCAACCGAACGCAAGCCGGAGGAATGGCTGCGACTGGTCGAAACCTACGGCCACGGCATGGTCGAGCGCGAAGTGCTCGATCTCGAGGCCCAGTCGGACGAATTGCTGCTGATGGGCCTGCGCCTCAAGGAAGGCGTCGATCTCGCCCGCTGGCAGACGCTCTCCGGCCGCGACCCCGATCCGGACCGCGAACAGTTCCTGATCGACCACGGGTTCATTGAGCGGCTTGGCAATTCGCGCCTGCGCTGCACGCCTTCCGGCATGCTGATCCTCGACGCCGTCGTCGCCGACCTCGCCTGCTAGCAACCTGCTTTTCTACCATCAAGCGCGATGTGGCCGGAGGCTCAATCGTGGGTCGCGCCGGAAAGCGGCGTCGCGCGCATGGATGGCCGGTGCTCGAAGGCATCGAACCAGGCGCTCAGCTTCGTCCTATCCCGGAACGGCGGCAGGTCACGGAACGCCATCCAGGACAGCGCCGTGGCGATAGCGATGTGGCCGATGTCGAGCGGCGCGTCGACATTAAGGGTCTGCTCCAGCCAGTCATAGGTCTGCTCGATCTTTTCAGCATAGCCGTCGGCAAGGGCCGGATAGCGCAGGGCTTCCAGGCGTCGTTCGGTTTCCCAACGCAGCCCGATCCCCGCCTGCGCCAACCCTTGCGCCACGGCTTGCAATCTCAAGGCGCACCAGCGCGCCTCGCCGCTCTCGGGGATCAGCCGGCGGCCACCATGCAGCGTATCGAAATAGGCGCAGATGACGTCGGAATCGAAGATCGCCTCATCACCGGGGCGCAGCAGCACCGGCACCTTGCCGAGTGGATTTTCGGCATGAACCTCATCATTGCGCAGCGTCGGGCTGGTCTCATGGTGGATCACCTGCAATCGCTCGGCGATCCCCACCTCGTGGGCGAAGACGAGCGCCTTGCGGGCAAAGGGCGAATGGGTTTGATAGTAGAGGATCATCGTGCCTCGCGGGGGGGTTGGAAGGAAATTATCCGATCCCGCGAAGATGTATTGCATCCGGAACGAGAAAGGCGCTCTGTTTCTGAGCGCCCTTTGCAAGTTTGTTTCGTCGTTCAAGATTTGAACGGATCGCCCTTCTCGGCGTTGAGGGCTATGCCCCTGGCCACAAGCCGCGCCAACTGAACGCCATCGACCTCGCCGGTCGCCTTCACCTTGATATAGGCCATGTCGCCCTTGCCGCCGCCCTTGGCCAGACGCGGATCGAGATCGAGCATATCGGCCCCACGCCAGAAGCCAAGCGTCACGTGGTCCTTGGCAGCCTTGATCAGGCAGACCGGTCCGCCGGCCTCGTAGATCGGGTGGCCCCATTTCACGCTATCCCTGGTGCCGCCGGCGGCGAGGATGGCGCCGTGCAACTCCTTCGCCACATCAGCCGGAGCACCGGAAAGACCAGCAATGTAATCGTCAACCGTTTTACTCATGGTACAAGGTCTCCTTGTCGGCCGTGTTTAGTTCTTGAATGGGATCAGGTCGCGCACGCGACGGTCTCTCAGCCACAGACCGGCCCAGGCGATGACGCCGACATAGAACCCGAACAACAAGTGGGTGAAAACAGGGCTATCCGCACGCAGATGGGTCGCCATGGCGCCGCCGAGATAACCGGTCAGCAGAATGGCGCCGAGGACCGAGGTTCTCGGGATCGCATAAAGCAGGGCGCACAGAAGCGTGAGTACGCCGAGCAGACGGGCAAGACCGACGTCGGCGGGATAACCGAGCACCGCCAGCGTCTCGGTCACCACCTCCAATGGCACAAGCTTGATTGCTCCGTCGAAGGCCAGGAACGCAACAACCAGACCGCTCAACACGCGGCCGAGAATCACCATTCTTCCGGCCGGAGCCGTCATAACAAGGGCAGTGTTCATTCGGGGAGGTCTCCTCGTTTCCCGTTGTCGCTAATCGTTTTTCAGTCTGTCTTCTTGGCCGGGCCGACGATGCCCCAGCGGATGCCGAAGGGGTCGCGCAGCTGGCCGTAGAGATCGCCCCAGAAGGCGACCGCAAGCGGCATCGTCACCTCGGCGCCGGCGGCAACCGCGCGGTCCCACCAGAATTGCGCGTCCTCGACCACCAGATGCAGGACGACACCCTGCGGCGCGGCATAGGCCATGCCGTGTTCCGGGAAGGGATCGTTGAGCATCAAGGCACCGCCGTTGATCGTCAGCTGGCAATGCATCAGCCGTTTGCCATCTTCGGCCACCATGCGGCCGGCATCGATTGCGGCAAAGGCGCGGATGTAGAAATCGGCGGTCGCATTCGCGTCCTCGACGCAGAGATAGGCGATGGCGCCCGGCATCGGCGGCGGCGCCGGCGCTTGCCAGTCGACCGACGATTTCGGGTTGAGATCGACAGCCGCCTTGAAGCTGCCATCCATGTAGAACGGTACGGACTCATGCTGGTGTGCAATCTTCCAACCGGCCGCAGTGCGTTTCAGTCCAAGGGTCTGGCGAAACCAGACCGATATTTTGCCGGCATCGATCTTCTCGCCGGAAAGCTCGGTGAGCATGCTGACGAAGGCGACGTCGCCGCCAACCGAGATATCGAGGTCCTCGAAGCGGTAACCGAGCGGTCCGCGCCAGGTGGAAAACCACTGTTCGAGCCCGCCTTCGCCGGCATCGGACGTCTTCAACGGCGGCGCCAGCGAAAAGAGGACACAATCCGGTGCCCCGTGGCCGATGACGCGCCTTGCATCCTTTGCCCGCATGGCATCCGCCCAATCGTCAATCACCGCACGGATTTCGGCGACGGCGGCACTCTTGTTGTCGATCACGGACATGGTGGGTCTCCTTTCCCTATGGAGGCGGGCACGAGAGCGGCGGCCCTCGAGTCCTGAGCCTGATCAGAGTTGCCTGGCGGTACCTTCGAGCTGGCTGGCGCATTGGCCCCAGCCCTGATGAAAGCCCATCTTCTCGTGGACCTCGCGATCCTCGACGGACCAGTGGCGAACGCGGGCCGTGTAGCGGGTCTTGGCCCCGACATCCTCGAAGGTAATGGTCACGACCATGAACGGCTTGTCGGATGGCGCCCACGCATCGGTGAAGGCATCGGTGAAGACCAGCTTCTCGTTCGGCACCACTTCGAGATAGACGCCGAGATTGGGATAGTCCTCGCCCTCGGGCGAACGCATGACGATGCGGTTTGCGCCGCCGGCGCGAACGTCGAGCTTTGCCTCCGGCGTCGTCCAGGGAGAAGGCGCGAACCACTTCTTCAGCAGTTCGCCGTCCGTCCAGCAGCGGTAGACGAGTTCACGGGGCGCATCGATCAGGCGGGTGATGACCAGTTCGCGGTCGTCGGCAGCTTTGATCTCGGTGACAACGGTCATTGTTTGCTTCTCCGTCAGCGGGTTCAATCCAAGGACGAAGCTGCAGCCACAGTTCCGACAACCGCCGACAGGTTTTTTTATCTTTCTTCTTTTGCCAGGTCTTTTTCACCCGCGTCCTTGCTCAAATGATCGAGCTGCATGCGGATGTGGGAAGCTTCCGCCGCATTGGTGGCAAGGGCGATCGCACGGTCGAAAGCGATGCGCGCCTCGCGGACCCGGCCAGCCTGCTTCAACAAGGCGCCGTTCAACCCGTGGAAGTAGAAGTAACCTGCGAGTTTTTCGGCAAGCGGCTCTATCAGCGCGAGTGCTGCTTCCGGTCCGTCCCGCTTCGACACGGCGACGGCGCGGTTGAGGGTGATGACCGGCGACGGCTGCAGCCGCTCCAGCGCCTGATAGAGCAGATCGATCTCTTCCCAGTCGGTTTCTTCGGGGCGTGTAGCGCGCGCATGCAGTGCCGCGATCGCCGCCTGGATCTGATAGGGGCCCGGCTGGCGATGGCGCACGGCCTTGTCGATCATGGCCAGGGCCTCGATGATCAGCGGCTTCTTCCAGAGACTGCGATCCTGGTCGTCGAGCAGGATGATGCCGCCATCGGCATCGAAGCGTGCACGCGAGCGCGAGTGCTGCAGCAGAAGCAGGGCCGTCAGCCCCATCATCTCCGGCTCGGAGGGAAACAGCCGCAAGAGTAGCCGCGCGAGCCGGATCGCTTCTTCGCAAAGGTCGGCCGAGACGCTGTCCGGCCCGTTCATCGCCGAATAGCCTTCGTTGAAAACGAGGTAGATCATGGTTGCCACCGCCGCCAGCCGCATCGACCGATCGGCGGCGTCAGGCGTTTCGAAGGCGATGCCGGCGGCAGCGACACGAGCCTTCGCCCGCGTGATGCGCTGCTCCATCGCCGCCTCGCCGACGAGAAAGGCACGGGCAATCTGCTTGACCGAAAGGCCGGAGACGATCCGCAGCGCCAGCGCGATCTGCTGCGTTGCCGGAAGGACCGGATTGCTGCAGACAAACAGAAGCTTGAGGATATCGTCACGATAGTGGGAGCCGTCCAGCCGGTCGGCAAGATCGCTCTCCTGATCTTCGAGGTCGGAGAGCAACTCTTCCGGCGGCAGCGCGGTCTCGCGGGACTGTCGGCGCACCTTGTCGATGCCGCTGTTGCGACCGACGAAGATCAGCCAGGCGGCGGGATCGCGCGGCGGGCCACTTTTCGGCCACGTCTTCAATGCCCGGATACAGGCCTCCTGAAATGCTTCCTCGGCCGTATCCAGATTGCGGAAATAGCGCAGAAGCGCGCCCATTGCCTGCGGCCGAGCGGAAACAAGTGCGAGGTCGATCCAGGTCGTGTCTGTCATGCGGGAAACTCACTTGGCTTGTAGATGGCAAGGGGACGAATTTCATAGGAACCATCAGCCGGATTGGCTGCACTCAACTCGCGGGCGAAATCGAGCGCTTCGTCCAGCGAAGCACAATCGACGACATAGAAGCCGAGCAGCTGCTCCTTCGTTTCGGCGAACGGACCATCAATGACGACGGTTTCGCCAACGCTGTGGCGGAGCGTCGTTGCTGCGGTGGTCGGCAGCAACCGCGCCACCGGTCCAAGCTTGCCGGCATCGCCATACTTGCGTTGGACGGCCGCAAGGTCGCGCATGACCTTGTCGTCCTCCTCCTTCGTCCAGTTGGCGGTGACGTCTTCCTGGTTGTAGCAAAACACGGCGTAAAGCATTGGAACTCTCCTGCTCCTGTCACAAGGACGATCTGAAGAAGAGATAGCCGACGAGACCGACAAAAAAAATAGCTGGCAATCACGGGTTCAAATACGAAGACCGCGGCAGGTGCCTGCGCACCGCCGCGATCGCCTTTGGCGCCGCGCGTCTTGTCAGACGCGCAAAGGTCGCTGTAGCATTTTGAATTGCTGCATGTTTTCAGATGTTCTCGCCGCAGGCGAGATCGGGGTCGACCGGTGCCTTGCGACGGAAACGCCGGAGCAGGCGGCCGTCGATGGCGGCAAGGCCGGCAGCGATCAGCGCCATGCCGAAGAAATGCTTCGGCTCGAGGCTTTCGCCGAGGAACAGGGCGCCGAGCAGAATGGCGCTGACCGGGATCAGAAACGTCACCAGCATCAGATTGGTGACCCCCGCCGTTTCGAGGATGCGGAAGAAGAGCACATAGGCAAGCGCGGTCGAGATCAAGGCGATGCCGATGATCGCGCCCCACACCTCAAGGCCCGGCACGGTCAAAGCCCAGGGGCGATCGACGAGAAGCGCGATCGGCACCAGCATGAGGCTCGATGCGCTGACCTGCCCCGTCGCGGTGACGATGGGCGCCACACCCATCCGCTTGAAACGGCGAGCGAAAACGCCGGCAAAGGCATAGGAAAGAGCGGCCCCCAGGACGGCGAACTGCGCCAGCACGTTCGAGCCGAGGCCACCGAGCGCTGCCGGACCGATCATCACCGCCACGCCGAGAAAGCCGATCAGCACGCCGGAGAGCTTGTTGACGGTCAGCTTTTCGTCGTCGGTCAGCAGGTGGGCGACGACGACGCCGAAGAGCGGTGTCGTCGCATTGAGAATGGAAGCAAGGCCGCTGGCGATATGGGTCTGGCCCCAGACGATCAGCGAAAACGGGATCAGGTTGTTGAGCAGGCCCATGCCGAAGAAGGCAAGCCAGATGCGAGGGTCGCGCGGCATCGAGCGCCCGGTGAAACGCAGGAAGATCAAAAGTGCCGCGGCTGCGAGGCTGACCCGCAATGCGACGATGGTGAACGGCGGCAGCGCCTTGACGGCGACGCCGACGAAGAAAAACGAGCCGCCCCACAGCAGGGACAGGGCGATCAGCATGGCCCACTCGCCGGCACCCATCACCTTTGCATTCGCCGGTCCAGACATCTTCGCACCCCTTCGGTGATTTAATTTTTCACTCATCACTCCGTGATGTTGTAATCACTCACGGAATTTACATTAATATTGTCAGTATGTTATGATTTATTCAAACGAGCATTTCTCTCTCAATGATTGAGTCTAGCTAAATCATTATGACCTCGCTTCCCTCCCTCGCGGCCCTCAGAGCCTTCGAAGCCGCCGCCCGGCATTTGAGCGTGACGCTGGCCGCGCGCGAACTGAGCGTCACGCCAGGTGCCGTCAGTCTGCAGGTGCGTGAACTGGAGCAGACGCTGGGCGTCACGTTGTTCGAACGACGGCCGCGGCAGCTCGTTTTGACCGAGGAAGGGAGCAGTTATTTTTCGACGCTGCGCCGCGCCTTCCGCATGATGCGGGAGGCGACCGAGGAACTGACGGCGCGAAATCGCGTGCCGGTGCTGACGGTGAGCTGCACCCCAACCTTTGCGGCGCAATGGCTGGTACCACGGCTTTGCGATTTCGAGCAGCGCCTCACTGGCATCGACATCCGCATCAGCGCCTCCAACCGGCTGGCGGACTTTGTGTCCGATGGCGTCGACATCGCCATCCGCCACGGCTTCGGGCGCTACGAGGGCCTGGCGAGCGAGCGGCTGATCGATGACGACCTGGTGCCGGTCGTCAATGCGGCGCTCGCCCGCAAGCATCCGCTCTCCACGCCGGCCGATCTTTCCGCCCATGTGTTGCTGCATGACGTTCAAAGGCTGGACTGGCAGCTCTGGCTTGAGGCCGTCGGCGCCGAAGGCGTCGAGACCACGCGCGGCCCGGTCTTCGTCAACAGCAATGGCGCCATCGAGGCTGCAAAGGCTGGCGATGGTGTCGCTCTCGTTCGCCTGTCGCTGGTTTCACGCGAGCTTGCCGAGGGCGTGCTGATCGCGCCGTTCCCGGTCGGCATCGCCACCGACCTCGCCTATCACCTGGTCTACCCGCCATCGGCGCTCGACCGGCCGGCCGTCGCCGCGTTCCGTGCCTGGATCGTGGAGCAGGCACGCAGCGCCTGAAACGAAAAAAGCCCGGTTTCCCGGGCCTTTCGCGTAATCAGAGAGCAAATCCGTCGCCTATTCGTTGATCAGGCGCTTCAGAAGCTCGATCTCGTGGCTGAGCTTGGTATCGCCGGAGATCAACTCCTCGATCTTGCGGACGGCATGCAGAACGGTCGTGTGGTCGCGGCCACCGAAGCGACGGCCGATTTCCGGGAAGGACCGCGGCGTCAGCGTCTTCGACAGATACATGGCGATCTGGCGCGGCTTGACGATGACGCGGGTACGGCGGTTCGAAACCAGTTCCTGGCGCGAAACATTGTAGTGCTTGGCGACGACGCGCTGGATGTCCTCGATGCGGACGCGGCGCGGCTCGCCGGCGTTGACGAGATGGCCGAGCAGTTCGTCGACCCGTTCGATCGACAGCTGCGGCTCGAACGACCGACGGAAAAGCAGCTGGTTGAAGGCGCCTTCGAGTTCGCGGCCGCTGGCCGTGATGTTGCGCGCAACATGGCTCAGGATATCGCCGGGAATGTCAAGCGAGGTGTCGTCCTGACGGGCAGAGTCGAGGCGACGCTTCAGCATTTCGAGGCGCATGTCGTAGTCCGGGCCGTCCATTTCGATGGCGACACCACCCTGGAGACGCGAACGAACGCGGCTATCGAGCGATTCCAGCTCCCAAGGGGCGCGGTCGGCGGCGACGACGACCTGCTTGGCCGAGTCGAGCAGCATGTTGAGCAGGTGGCAGAACTCGTGCTGGATCGACTTGCCCTGCAGGAACTGCATGTCGTCGATAACAAGCAGATCGATGTTGCGCAGCGATTCCTTCAGCGACAGCGCGTCGTTGTCGCGGATCGCGGTGGCAAAGCGCCACATGAAGTATTCGGCCGTCAGATAGACGACGCGCGGCGCCCGGGCGCTCTGCAGCGCCTGGATGGCGATCGCCTGCAGGAGGTGGGTCTTGCCGAGCCCGACGCTCGAATGAATGAACAGCGGGTTGAAGCGCACAGCACCGGCGCCGGCCTCGGCGATCGTGCGGGCGGCTGCAAGGGCAACACGGTTGGAAGAACCTTCGACGAAGCTGTCGAAGGTATAGCGCTGATCAAGCGGAGAGCCGAAAAGCGGCGCCTGGGTCGGCCGTTGAACGCTGGCGACCGTGGCGGCTGCGACCGAGGCGACGGACTGAGCCGCGGCCGGGCGCCGTGCCGGCGCTGCAGGAGCCGTTTCAGTCGCCTGCGGCAGCGTCTCTTCCTGTGAAGCCGGACGGGCGCCACGGGTGGCGGTACGCACCAGGATCTCCACCTTCAAGATTTCGCCGTCTTCCTGCTGGAAGATCTGGGTGATGAGATCGAGATAGCGGTTGTTGATCCACGATTTCAGGAATGTCGTGGGCACCGAGAGACGCACGACGCTCTTGGATACCGAATGCAGCTTCAGACGCCCAAACCAGCTAGCGAAGACATCGGGACCGACCTGGGCTTTCAAACGCGCACTTACCCGCTCGAACAGTGCGTCATGCCTCATGTCGTGCTTATCTCCCGCCGCCTGAGATAGATTGCTTCCGGCTTGAAATGAATCGCCGTCCTTTTGAAATGCGCCCGCCGCCGTCGCCAAATTCATCTGCATGTTGCCGCCTTCCAATTATGTTCAGACGCCGTCATCTCTGCCGGCCCCATCTCGTATGCCCGGCACCCCCGGCTTCCTCATCGAGGACATGCCGCTTCACCGAACGTCACAGTCGCAGTCCAACCGGGCTCCTCATCTCCCGACCGGCTGCGCGCTACGCGCATCTGCCAGACCTCATCGGCCGGCTGATGTCCCCTCACGCCTCATCGTCAACAAATCCCCCGGTCCGCCCTGGACCGTGCCGGATCCTCCTCATCGTCAACAACTGTCTCGCACCCTCGTACGAAGCGGACAGCCGAGCGCTGGATTCCACCTCTCGTCAGGCACCGCTTGCACCTGACTTTGAGGAGCGGCACCGCCGGCAACCAAAGGTCGAAAGGTCCTCGTCCGGAATGGCTGATCCATCCGGTTTTTCGTTCTCGACTTGTCTGATTGAACGACGTGGAGCCGCCCTGATACAGGGAACAGAAAGCCTGAAACCATCTCGTTGAAATGGCCTCCGCACTTCCCTTTACAGATATGGTCCGTGTCCCCTGTGGAGGGCATTTAGGCAGGATCGATGGGCAAGATCAATCGCGATTTTTACGCAACCTTAAGCGCTGCCCGTTGACTCTCATGCCGCCTTTTGCTTGCCGCAATCCGAGTCCGGGAAGAATCGCTTTTGAATCAAGGGTTTTGATTTTCAGCTCTTTGATTAGCTGGCGAAAAAGAAAAAAAATAAAAATTCGCTTGACTCATTACGGGCCCAGAAGACCCCCAGCCAGAGACGTGCCTTTGCCAAGGACCTCTCGTAAGCGATTGAAATAGCTAGAGAAACTCTGTCATCGCATTGACACGAGAAAGGTCGCGCAAGTTAACCATCGCCATGACACATGTATGAATCGGAAAAGCCCGGCGCAAGGGCCGGGCTCTCAATTAACAGATTTTTATTAGCCGGATTAGGCCGACAGCGCCTTCACGCGCTGTGCAAGGCGCGAAACCTTACGCGAAGCGGTGTTGGAATGCAGCACGCCCTTGGTGGCAGCGCGCATCAGCTCGGGCTGAGCGGCCTTCAGAGCGGCGGCTGCGACTGCCTGATCGCCGGTTGCGATCGCTTCTTCGACCTTGCGGACGAAGTTACGGACGCGCGAACGACGGGCTTTGTTCACTGCAGTGCGGCGTGCGATCTTGCGGGTCGCCTTTTTCGCCGAAGTTGTATTGGCCATTGATGCCTCTCTTCGAAAACTGACATGAACTCCGCCCTCGCCGTGCCGGGTCACTGCGACCTGTCATCAAAGCAATTCGGGAGCATTATCGGAAAGCCCAGATTTGGCGTTCCAAACTGAGGGCGGCATATAGCGAGAAACGGCCGCCCCGTCAACGCGCAATTTGGAGAAAACTGCGCGTCGCCCCTTGATCTACCTGTGTTTGAACTCCGCCTTGCGCTTCGCCGCAAAGGCGGCCATGCCTTCCTTCTGGTCTTCAGTGGCAAAGAGCGAATGGAAAAGCCGGCGTTCGAACCGCAGGCCTTCGGCAAGCGTAACCTCCAGCGAGCGATTGACCGCCTCCTTGGCCATCATCACCGCCGGCAGCGAGAACGATGCGATCTTCTCGGCCGCGGCCAGCGCCTCCTCCATCAATTTCTCCGGCGCGACCACACGCGAAACGAGTCCTGCGCGTTCCGCCTCGGTCGCGTCCATCATCCGTCCGGTCAGCACCAGATCCATCGCTTTCGCCTTGCCGACGGCACGGGTGAGACGCTGCGACCCGCCCATGCCCGGGATGGCGCCGAGGGTGATTTCCGGCTGACCGAACTTTGCCGTCTCGGAGGCGATGATGAAGTCGCACATCATGGCCAGTTCGCACCCGCCGCCGAGCGCATAGCCGGAAACGGCCGCAATGACCGGCTTGCGGGCGGCCGCCACCTGATCCCAGCCGCCGATGAAATCGCCGAGATAGCTTTCGACGAATTCGAGCGTCTGCATTTCCTTGATGTCGGCGCCGGCAGCAAAGGCCTTCTGCGAACCGGTGATGACGACGGCGCCGATCTCCTTGTCGGCATCGAATGCCTTCAGCACAGCGGCGAGCTCGCGCATAACGGTCGAGTTCAACGCATTCAGCGCCTGCGGGCGATTGAGCGTGACCAGGCCCACGCGTCCATGCGTCTCGACCAGCAGCGTCTCGTAACTCATTGTCGTCTCCTCCGAATTCGTGTCAGCGACCGGGCCCGGCAGGACCCGGATGTTCATTTCTGGCAGCGCGGGCAATGGAACGTCGAGCGTCCCGCCTGCACGATGCGGGCGACCGTACCGCCGCAACCCGGCGTGCGGCAAGCCTCCCCTTCCCGGTCGTAGACGGAAAAGGAATGCTGGAAATAGCCGAGCGACCCGTCGGCCTGGATATGATCCTTGAGCGACGAGCCGCCCGCGGCGATGGCGTCGGCAATGACCTCGCGGATTGCGACGGTCAGGCCCTGCAGCTCCGGCTTGGCCCCACCTTGGCTGTCGACGAGCGCGCCGGCCGGCTTCAGCGGCGACAATCGCGAGCGCCAGAGCGCCTCGCACACATATATATTGCCGAGGCCGGCAATATTCTTCTGGTCGAGCAGCGCTGCCTTCAGCGGCTGCGCCTTGCCGGCGAAGCGCCCGGCGAGATAGGCGGCGTCGAGCGCATTGCCGGTCGGCTCCTCCCCGAGCGCGCGGAAGAAGGCATGGGCGGCGACCGTGTCGCGGCGGGCCAGATCCATGAAACCGAAACGGCGCGGATCGTTATAGATGACGCGGGCCGGGCCGGCGGCACCTTCGAGATGGAAGATCACATGATCGTGTTTTTCATCCTTGCCGCGCGGATGGTGAAACTCGCCCGGCGTGGCCGGCAGCGCACCCTGTTCGATGCGGAACGAGCCCGACATGCCGAGATGGGCAATGATGACGTCGCCGGCTTCGAGATCGATCATCAGGTATTTCGCTCGGCGCGACAGCGAGACGATGCGCTGGCCGGTAACGGTTGCCGTAAAATTGGCTGGAAAGGGAAAACGCAGGTCTGGCCGACGCAGCTCGGCATTGACGATAGACGCCCCTTCCATCGTCGGCGCCAGACCCCGCTTGACCGTTTCGACCTCCGGCAATTCCGGCATGCGTCGTCTCCTTCTTTCTTAACCACCACAAGCCCGGCGGTTGGCATTTCCTTGGCGGCCTACTTATCCTATAGGGTGCGCTATGCCGCAGCCATGGCCCCGTCCCCGAGATAGCGCGGGCCGGGCGATTTCGCTATGGTGCCGGCAAAATTGGTTCAGGTGGAGTTCTTCGTATGACGGATCAGCGGGTATCGGCCAATGGCGGCATGGAAACCTCCTTCGGTTTCCGCAACGTCGGTACGGGCGAAAAGCAGCCGCTCGTCAACGACGTCTTCCACAAGGTGGCCAAGCGCTACGACATCATGAACGACGTGATGTCGGCCGGGCTGCACCGCGCCTGGAAGGATGCGATGATCGCCGCGCTCAATCCGCCGCGCCGCGAGGGCTACAGAACGCTCGACGTTGCCGGCGGCACCGGCGATATCGCCTTCCGCATCATCGAAGCCTCCGACCGCAAGGCGCATTCGACCGTTCTCGACATCAACGGCTCGATGCTCGCCGTCGGTGCAGAGCGGGCAGAAAAGAAGAAGCTCTCGGCCAACCTCGATTTCGTCGAGGCCAATGCCGAAGAACTGCCGTTCGAGGCGAATTCCTTCGACGCCTATACCATCGCCTTCGGCATCCGCAACGTGCCGCGCATCGATGTCGCGCTGAAGGAAGCCTATCGTGTGCTGAAGCGCGGCGGCCGTCTGCTGGTGCTCGAATTCTCCGAAGTGGAGATGCCGCTTCTCGACCGCTTCTACGACGCCTGGTCGTTCAACGCGATCCCGAAGTTCGGCAAGCTCATCACCGGCGACGAGGCGCCCTATCAGTATCTGGTGGAATCGATCCGCAAGTTCCCGAACCAGCGCGATTTTGCCGCCATGATCAAGGAGGCCGGCTTCTCCCGTGTCTCCTTCACCAATTACACCGGCGGCATCGCAGCGCTGCATTCCGGCTGGAAAATCTGATCTTATGAGTACAGCTGGAGCATATGTCCGCCTGACGCGGATCGGCTGGGTTCTTGTGCGCGAAGGCGTCGTCTCCGCGATCCCGGCCGAACACCTGCCGCCCTTTGCCCGCTTCGCCCAGAAGGCAGCTGGACTTTTCGCCCGCCGCAAGGTGGCCGGCGAGGAGCGCAGCGACCGGCTGTCGCGCGCCGTTGCCCGTCTCGGGCCCTCCTATGTGAAGATCGGCCAGTTCCTGGCAACCCGTCCCGACGTGGTCGGCGCGGAGTTTGCCGCCGACCTGTCGCTTCTGCAGGACCGCATGGCGACCTTCCCGCAAAGCGCGGCCAAGGCCGCGATCGAAGGGTCGCTCGGCCGTAAGGTCGACGACCTCTACGCTGAATTTTCCGAGCCGATGGCGGCCGCCTCGATCGCCCAGGTGCATCCCGCCGTCGTCATGCGCGACGGCAAGCCCGAGAAGGTCGCAGTCAAGGTCATCCGTCCCGGCATTCGTCAGCGCTTCGCCTCCGACATCGAGGCGATGTATCTCGTCAGCCACATGCAGGAGCGTTTCCTGCCCTATACGCGGCGACTGAAGCCGGTCGAAGTCACCAAGACGATCGAGCAGACGACCAAAGTCGAAATGGATCTTCGGCTCGAGGCGGCAGCGCTTTCCGAGCTTGGCGAGAACACCAAGGACGATTCCGGCTTCCGCGTGCCGAAGGTCGACTGGGAACGAACCGGCCGCGATGTCGTCACCATGGAATGGATCGACGGCGTCAAGATGTCGGACATCGACGGACTGAAAGCCGCCGGCCACAACCTCAATACGCTGGCCGAAACGCTCATCCAGTCGTTCCTGCGCCACACGCTACGCGACGGCTTTTTCCATGCCGACATGCACCAGGGCAACCTTTTCGTCGACGATGCCGGCCATATCGTTGCCGTCGACATGGGCATCGTCGGCCGCCTCGGCAGGAAGGAACGCCGTTTCCTCGCGGAAATCCTGTTCGGCTTCATCACCCGGGACTACCAGCGCGTCGCCGATGTGCATTTCGAGGCGGGCTACGTGCCCGCGCATCACGACGCGGCAAGCTTCGCCCAGGCGATCCGCGCCATCGGCGAGCCGATCCACGGCCAGCCGGCGGAAACCATTTCGATGGCGAAGCTGCTGACCCTGCTGTTCGAAGTGACCGAACTCTTCGACATGCAGACACGGCCGGAGCTCGTCATGCTGCAAAAGACCATGGTCGTCGTCGAGGGCGTCGCCCGCACGCTCAATCCGCGTTTCAACATGTGGAAGGCCTCCGAGCCCGTCGTCGGCAAGTGGATCCGCGACAATCTCGGGCCGAAGCGCATCGTCACCGATCTGCGCGACGGCCTGCATGCGGCGCTTCGGCTGGCGGAAGCGGTGCCGGAAATCGCTGCCCGCACGGAAAAATTCTCCAGCGAAATCATGGCCATGGGCGAAAACGGCCTGCGCTTCGATGCCGAGACGGCGCATGCCATCGGCAAGGCCGAGGCACGCCACACGCGTTCCGGCCGTGTGGCGCTGTGGTTGATCGCCGCCACGCTGATCTACATCGCCTGGCAGGTGACCTGAGCGCCATCTGCATTCGGGTCGCGAAACCGGCTTGCAATTCCACTCCCGCTTGTTATCGTTCCGGCATGGACAATCGTTCGATGCTCGCATTGGTGCTTTGCACGCATACCCTGGGGTGTGCGGGAGACCACGTGCGTTAAGCGGACTGTCCCCCGACCAACCCTGCCGAGGCGAGCAGGGTTTGGTCCTGTTTCCTCGGAGGCCCAAGAGCCAGAGAGGAAACAATGACCGAAGCCAACACCTCCCCGATACTCAAGATCCGAGCGGCGCGCATCGTCGATTGGGAAGCGATCGCCGCGCTGATGAGCCAGCCGGGCATCCGCTCCGGCACGCTCAGACTGCCCTATTCGACCCCGGAGCAGACACGCAAGTGGATGGAGGGCCTGTCGGAGGACGACACGGTGATCGTTGCCGAGCGCGACGGCCGAATTGTCGGCATGGCCGGTCTCCATCGCAACAAGGGGCGCAGGCGTCACTCCGCCATGCTCGGGATCAGCGTCGATGACAACCATCGTGGCGAAGGCATCGGTAAGGCGTTGCTTACATCGCTGATCGATGCTGCCGACAACTGGCTCGGCATCAGCCGCATCGAGCTGACCGTCTTCACCGACAACGAGGCGGCGATCGCGCTATATCGCAAGACCGGCTTCGAACCCGAAGGCACGCACAGGGCCTATGCGCTGCGCAACGGCGTGCTTGCCGACGTCCTGGCGATGGCCCGCATTCGTGCCTGACCGCGACCGGACGGTGCGTCCAAGTGGTGAGCAGGCGGCAGCAGAACTTGCAATTCTGCCGCCGCCTGCAACCCATGTTCCATTCGGAACTGCGAATATGTCGGCCCCATGCGATCTTCTCCTCATGGATGACGGGAGTTCATCCCAATCACCGGAGGAGAGAACACCATGCGCAAGATCATCATCGCAGCGGCCGTCGCAATCACCGCAGCCGTTTCCTTTGCCGCGCCATCGCAGGCTGGCGGCGTAACGATCGGCTTCAGCAACGGCTACTACGGCCATGGCTGGCGCGGCCAGATCGGTTATGTCGACGGCTATTATGGCGGCGGCTACTACGAGTATCGGCCCTATTGCTTCATCAAGAAGGTCAGGCGTTACGATCATTACGGCAACGTCTATTACGAGCGTATCCGCGTCTGCCGCTAACGGCGGCAAGGGGCAAGGGGCGAGGGGCACGAAGCCCGGTTGGTTTCCGGCCGGGCTTTTTACTGCATAATTCCTTAAATCGGAATCGATTTAAGGATCAAATTATGCAGCAAGTTTAAAGTGTTACAGCGTCCTTAGCGCGTCATGTTTGACGCGCGGCGCTGTAACGTCCGGTCCTCGTCATCTTCCCTCCGATTTGCCGCCCCCCATCCACCTACCCCATTGACGCCGCGTCGCCGCCGGGCTCCAAAAGCAACAACGGAAATCGCATGGGAAGGAACACAGCCATGGACCTCGGCATCACAGGGAAAAAGGCACTCGTGCTCGGCGGCAGCAAGGGGCTTGGACGCGGCATTGCCGAAGCGCTCGCGGCCGAAGGCGTTGCCGTCGCTCTGACCGGTCGCGACAGTGCCTCCGCCGAAAAGGTCTCGGCCGAGATCAGCCCGAGCGCCCGCGGTTTTGCACTCGATCTCTCCAGACCCGAGAGCCTTGATGCGTTGCTCGATCGGCTCGCAACCGATTTCGGCGCGATCGACATTCTCGTCCTCAACGGCGGCGGACCGCCGCCGTCGCTTGCGTCGGCGATCGAACCGGATTTCTGGCGGACGCAGTTCGAGACCATGGTTCTGGCCGGCATGCGCATCACCGGCCGGGTCCTGCCCGGCATGAGGGAGCGTGGTTTTGGCCGCATCATCGCCGTCGCCTCGACCAGCATCCGCGAACCGATCCCGGGCCTGACCGCCTCCAACGCGCTTCGAAGTGCCGTTGCCGGCTGGCTGAAGACACTTGCCGGCGAAGTCGCGGCCGATGGCGTGACCGTCAACATGCTGTTGCCGGGGCGGCTGGCGACCGACCGTACCTTGAGCTTCGACCGCATGGATGCCGAGAGCGAAGGGGTCGACATCGCGACGATTGCCGCGCGCAGCCAGGCGGATATTCCGATCGGCCGCTACGGAACGCCGGCGGAATTCGGCGCTGCCGCTGCATTTCTGGCTGGCAGGCCCGCGGCCTATGTCACCGGCGTGGCGCTTCCCGTCGACGGCGGCCTCAGCCGCTCGATGCTCTGAGGCACGGCATCAACCGCCTTCGCCGATCAGTTTTGCGAGATCGCTCGCCAGCGCGATCACCAGCGGACCCGCCTCCGGACGATGATGGAGTGCGATCTCCATCGTCTCGATCGCCGGAAGTCCGTCCTTCGGCTTGACGATGCGGTGGCGATCGTTGACGACGCGCGACGGCAGCAGGCTGACGCCGAGGCCATCGGCGACAGCCGCCTGGATGCTGGCGAGGCTGGAGCTGGTATAGCTGATGCGCCAACGCCGGCCGCCTGCTTCCAGCGCCGCAACCATGTCGTCCCGGTAAAGACCGCGCGGCGGAAAGACGACGAGCGGCAAGGGCTCGGCATCAAGCGTCGGATAGGCGGCGCTGTCGATCCAGCACAGGGTTTCGGCCCAGCGCCTGACGGCTTCGCCGGTGCTGCGGCGCTGCTTGACGACGACGACATCCAGCTCGCCGCGCTCATAGAGTGCCCGCAGATCGCGACTGAGGCCGCTCGTCACTTCGAGCTTCACATCGCCATGCACCCGGGCAAAATCCGCCAGCATGCGGGTCGTTCGCCCTGCGGCAAAGTCCTCCGGCAGGCCAAGGCGCAAGGCGGCGGCCACCGAGGCACCGGAAAGAAGCTCCTGTGCCTCCGCGTTCAATGCCAGCATGCGCCTGGCATAGCCGATCAATTGTTCGCCGGCCTCCGTCAGGCGCACCTGCCGGTGGCTGCGCTCGAACAGACGGTGGCCTGCCAGATCCTCGAGGCGCAACACCTTCTGACTGACTGTCGATTGCGTGGAATGCAGCCTTGCGGCCGCGGCCGTGAACCCTTGGCAATCGGCCACCACCACAAAGGCGCGCAGCAGATCCAGATCGAAAAGAGAACTATTCATAATTCGACTTATTAGCATCCATACATTTAATTTCCAGATGGAAAGTCGACCCCCTATGGTCCGCGCCGAAGAGGGGACCATGCCGGGCGCGGGACACGTCCGGCGACATGCCACATCGGAAGGACCCGATCATGAAATACCAGACCACCCTTGCCTTTGCCGCCGTACTTGGCCTTGCCGCTCCGGCCGCAGCCGACCTGCTGCAGGAGCGCAACATGCCGCTCGATCTCGCCGTTTCGATCGCCAGCCACGCGGTCGAAGCCTGCGCGGCCGACAAGTACAACGTGACGGCAGCCGTGGTCGACCGCGCCGGTGTCCTGCGCGCCCTGCAGCGCGCCGATCGCGCCGGCCCGCACACCGTCGATGCCGCCCGTGCCAAGGCCTTCACGTCCGCCTCGTCGCGCACGCCGACCAGCAAGATGGCCGAGAACATCCAGAAGAACCCGGCTGCCGCCGAACTCACCTCGATCGACGGTTTCCTGGTGCTTGCAGGCGGCGTGCCGATCAAGGCCGGCGACGAGACGATCGGCGCCATCGGCGTCGGCGGCGCGCCGGGCGGCAACCTCGATGAGGCCTGCGCCCTTTCGGCCCTTGAAAAGGTCAAGGATCAGCTCAAGTAACGGTTGAGACCGGAATCCGCTGCAGCGCCCCCGCGTCGGTCATGACGCGCGAAGGGCGCTGTCGCGCCTGAAACCTGCTGCATAATCTTGTGCCTGGGTCGGCGCCGATCTCAGGAACTATGCACTTCGGTCGGTCGGGCAACATGCGCCTGGCCGACCGCACGAACGGAACGAGGACCATGAAACCACCATCGATCGGGTGGCTGCTCGGGGCTGCACTGTTCGCCTCAGCCCTTCTTCCCGCCTCTGCTGGAGCCGCCATGCTTGAAAAGGAAATGATTGCCGCTGCCGAAGCCGGCAATGCCGCCGAACTGCGTGAATTGATCAAGCGCGGAGCAACGCTCGACGCGCGCGACGAAAACGGCGCGACCGCCTTGCTCATCGCCACGCATGAGAACCACATCGACGCGGCACGCGCGCTCATCGACGCCGGCGCAGATGTCAATGCGAAGGACAGGATCCAGGACAGTCCATACCTTTATGCCGGCGCGCGCGGCCATCTCGAAATCCTGAAACTGACGCTTGCCAGCGGCGCCGACCTGAAAAGCACCAACCGTTACGGCGGCACGGCGCTGATCCCCGCGGCCGAACGCGGCCACGTCGAGACCGTGAAGACGCTGATCGAGGCCGGCGTCGATGTCGATCACGTCAATCGGCTCGGCTGGACGGCGCTGATCGAGGCCATCATCCTGGGTACCGGCGGCGAAAAGCACACGGAGATCGTCCGGTTGCTGATCGACGCTGGCGCGAACGTCAATCTTGCCGATGGCGAGGGCGTTAGCCCGCTCAACCACGCCCGGCAGCGCGGCTACGGCGGAATCGAAAAGCTGCTCGTCGCCGCCGGCGCCCGTTGAAAACCGGAGGGGACATGGAAAAGGAAAAACGTTTTCTCCGCGAGGCCGTCGCCCTTGCCCGCGCCAACATCGAAAACGGTGGCCGCCCCTTCGGCGCGGTCGCCGTTCGAAACGGCGAGGTGATCGCTGGCGGCGTCAACCAGATACTTGAAACCGGCGACCCGACATCGCATGCCGAGATGAACGCTCTTCGCCTGGCGGCAAAGCGCCTCGGCTCTCCCCGTCTTGACGGCGTTGCGATCTATGCCAGCGGCCAGCCCTGCCCGATGTGCCTTGCGGCCATGCGCATGGCCGGCATCACCGAGATCGCCTACGCCCACTCGAATGCCGACGCCGAACCCTACGGCCTGTCGACGGCGGCGATCTATGCCGAACTGGCAAAACCGTTGGACGAGCAGTCCATGCGCTTCCGCCACGTGCCGGTCGACGAGACCGATGCGACACCGCTCTATGGGGCATGGCAGCAACAGCAGAAAAAGGACTGACCGGCGGCCGATACCGATCAGCTCGGCCACCTACTGTCAGACCCCTGCGGCGGCCAGGGCAGTGGCCGCCGTTGATATTTTCCGCCGGGCGAACCGGCGCGGCAGAGGCGAATGGGATATCAGGACAAACCGTCTGCTCACGCCGGACGATGGTTGCCCGACAACCACGCTCTTGCCGCGCACACGCGACGGCTGTAATCGCCAAGGTGAGATTTCCCTCCCTCTTTGCCGCCCAGCGTTCCACATCGAACATCGGCGGCTCCAGCCTGCAGGTGTCTTCGATGAATGCCTATTCCGAACGCGCGGGCCGTCTGATTGCGCTGCTTCTCATCGCCGGTTCCGGCGTGGTGACCATCGCCAAGGGCATGAGTCTCACCTTCCTCGCGATCCGCCTGCAGCGCGATTTCGGCTTGGGTCCGGCAGGCATCGGCGCCTTGATTGGCGCCGGCCCGCTGCTCGGTGCGATCGTCAGTCCGTTTGCCGGAACCCTCTCCGATCGGATCGGTCGAAAGGGCGTGCTGACCGCAGCGCTTTTCATGGCCGGACTGGCACTGGCCGGGCTCGGACTGGCACAGTCGATTTCCGCCTTCGCGCTGGCGCATATCGTCTCTGCCGTCGCGGCCGCCGTCTATGAGCCGGTTTCGCGCGCATTGATGAGCGATGCCGCGCCGGCGCATCTGCGCCTGCGCGTGTTTTCCTGGCGCTATCTCGCGATCAATGCCGGTTGGGCCATCGGGCCGTTGATTGGCGTATGGGTCGGCACCGCCTATTCGACGCTGTTCGTCATTGCCGGCATGATGCACGCCGCCTTCGGCCTCGTGCTGTTCTTCACTGTGCCCGAAGCAAGCAGCAGGCAGGTAGAAGAGACTGGTGCGGCATCGCGTGCTGCCGGCGACTGGCGCGGGCTTGTCGCCGCCCTGCGCGACCGCCGACTGGTCTTCTTCGTCATCGGCGGTACCCTGCTTTTGGCCGTGCACGGTCAGTGGTCGGTGACCTTGTCGCAATACCTCAACACCGGCTTCGAAGATGGCGTCACCCTCTTCGCCCTCCTTGTCTCGACCAACGCCGCAACGGTGCTGATTGCCAGCACGCCTGCCCGCTTCGTGATCGAAAGGATCGGCGCACTGCGGGCGCTATCGCTCGGCTGCCTGCTGTTCCTGCTGGGTGAAATCGGGTTTGCAGTTTCGTCCGGCATGGAAATGCTGGTCGCCTCGATGATCCTCTTCACGATCGGCGAGGTGCTCGTCGTGCCCTCAGAATATGTGCTGGTCGACGGTATTTCGAACGCCGGCAACCGCGGCACCTATTTCGGCGCGCATTCGCTGTCTTCGGTCGGCAATTTCCTCGGGCCGCTCATCGGCGGCCTTGCGCTTGGTGCGATCGGCGGCACCGGCATGTTCCTGCTGTTCGCACTGCTTTCCGCGGCAAGCGCGCTTCTGTTTGCGATCGGCAATTCCATGCCGCCGCCTCGCCCGCAAGCAGCACGTGCCGACGCGCTTGACGGCAGCGCCATCAGCGAGGATCTCCTACGCCTCGGTCAATTCGCTTAAGGCCGGAAGGCGACACTGACCCACGCAAGCGGCGGCATTCCCGTTCGTAGTCGTCCACGCGTGGGCTGCTCTATCGCGTCCCTGGCGCCAGACAAGGTGAGTGCAGGGCGGCGCTCCCGTCGCTTTTGCTTCCCAGCCGGAAGCGCTACCATCCCGCATCTGCGTGATCACCGTCACCGAACAAACAGTCCTCAAGCGATCGATCGCCGCAACCATCGTCGTCGGTGCGACAGGCGTGCTCTTCGGCCTGTTGTCCGGATCGGTGTCGATCGTGTTTGACGGGGTGTTTTCTGCCGTCGACGCGGCCATGACGCTGCTCGCGCTGGGCGTCACAAGGCTGATCCCGAGGGAAAGCAGCCGCTTTCAGATGGGCTTCTGGCATATCGAGCCGATGGTCCTGCTGTTCAACGCCGGCCTGCTCGCCACGCTCTCTTTCTATGCGCTGATCAACGCCGTCGACTCGCTGCTGTCGGGCGGTCGCGAACTCGCCTTCGACTGGGCGATCGCCTATGCCGCCGTGGTCGTCGTCATCTGCGTCGTGATGTTCCTCTACGGTCGGCGGGCAAACCGTTCGATCGGCTCGGCGTTCCTGGCTCTGGACGTGCGCGCCTGGGCGATGTCGGGCACGATCACCGCAGCCCTGCTCGTCGCCTTTGTGGTCGCCGCAATGCTGAAGGGTACCGCCTATGAAGGCTGGACGCCCTATGCCGACCCGGCAATCCTGGTCGTCCTGACGCTTTGCCTGATCCCGCTTCCGCTGAAGACGGTCTATGCCGCATTGAAGGAAATCTTCCTGGTCGCCCCGGCCGAGCTGGACGAAAAGGTGCGCGAAGCCGCACGCAACGCCGCCACCCGCCACGGCTTTTCCGATTACCGCACCTATGTCGCCAAGGTCGGCAGGGCACGGCTGATCGAGATCCACCTGATCGGATCGGCCGAAACCCGGGTGGACACACTTTCCAGCCTCGATGCGATCCGCGCCGAGATCGGCGCGGAAATCGGCGAAGCGGGACGCGACCGCTGGCTGACGATCGCCTTCACCGGCGACGTCAAATGGGCGCAGTAACCCCCACCATCGGCATGCCGCCCGAAACCGTCTCTTTCTAACGCGCCGTCGAGCGACGGCCTTTCGACGGCTCGGACAGATCGACCCGGCGCGTTATCCCGATCGCCTCCAGAAACGCCTCGTCGTGGCTGACGACAATGAGCGCACCGTCAAAGGCCCGCAGCCCCGCCTCCACCGCCTCGATGGAATCGATGTCGAGATGGTTGGTCGGCTCGTCGAGGATCAGGAGCGCTGGCGGGCTTTCGCCGCCGATGACGCAGGCAAGACCGGCCCGCAGCATCTGCCCGCCGCTGAGACTGGAAACGCGCTGAAGGGCAGCGTCGGCGCGGAACATGAACCGCGCGAGCGCCGCCCGGCAGGCATTTTCGCCTGCTCCGGGATTGAGCCGGCGGAAGTTGTCGCGGATCGAGACCTCCGGATCGAGCAGGCTCACCTGCTGATCCAGCATGGTGAAATCAGCCAGAACCCGCACCTGGCCCGACCAGGGAGCGAGCTTGCCTGACATCAGCGACAGAAACGTCGTCTTGCCCGAGCCGTTGCGCCCGGTGATCGCCATCCGCTCCGGGCCGGCGATCGTCAGGGACAGGTTGGCGAGTACAGGGCGGCCCGGGACATAGCCGGCGCTGACATCATCGACCTGCAGAACGATGCGGCCGGGCGGCAGCCCGGTCGAAGGCAGCCGGACCGAAAACGGCTGGGGGACCTCGATGCGCTCACGGGCTGTGGCGAGATCGCCGAGCGCCTGGTCACGTCGACGTTCGGCAAGGCGCGCATTGTCGCCGCCCGTCTTTTCGCTGCGTTCCTTCTTTGCATCCAGCAACAGTAGCGGCTGGTCGCCCTTGGCGCGTTTCCGGCGGCCGGCGCTATCCTTGCGGGCCTTTCGCTCCGCGGTCTCCTGCGTGTTGCGGTCGACCTCGGCAAGGCGCCGCTCCGCGTCGGCAAGATCATGCCGGGCGGAGGCGAGCTCGATCGCCTTGCGCTCGCGATAGTGGCTCCAGTTGCCGCCATAGCTGGTGGCGCCGAGAGAGGTGAGTTCCACGATCGAATCCATCCTGTCCAGCAACTCGCGGTCATGGCTGACGACGACGGCACCGCCACGCCAGTTCGCCATCAGCTCGATCACCGCCTCGCGTCCGGCGCGATCGAGATTGTTGGTGGGTTCGTCGAGCAGAATGAAATCGGGATCAGCAATAACCAGCGCCGCCAGCTTGGTGCGGGTCAGCTGCCCGCCGGAAAGCGAAGAAAGCAGCGTCTGTGCCTCCGCCTCCAACCCGAGGCGGGCGAGTGCGGCGGCCAGCCGCGCCTCCAGCGTCCAGTCGGCGATCGACAACTCATCAATGCTGGCGCTGCCTTCCTCCGCGCGGCGCAACAGTGCCAGGGCATCGGCAATGCCGAAGAGTTCGGCGATGGTCTCCTGTTCGCCGACCTGCACCGTCTGGCGCAGAATGCCGAGGCTGCCGCCGAGCGAGACGGTGCCGGCCTGCGGCCGGAGCGTGCCGGCAATCAGTTTCAGCAGCGTGCTTTTGCCGACGCCATTGCGCCCGACAAGGCCAGAGCGGCCAGGGCCGAACGTCAGGTTCAGATCGGAAAAGAGGCCGCGGCCGTCAGGCGTGGACCAGCTGAGATGGGAGAGTGAGATCGAAACAGGCATGGATACGGATTTCCCCGATGGCAAAATGAGTGGGCTTTGCTGTCAGGTGGAAATCCATCGATGCGTGTATCCTGCCGTAATTTCTATCGGCGCGAAGATAGCACCGATCGTGTTTTCTTCAAGGCAAGGCGTTCGGCTCTGGCCGATTGGAGAGGGGACTGGAAAGAACGGCGTGGACGGCCCGCCCGCGTGAGCGCCCCGTCACGGGTGGGTTGCGCCGCCTTTGGGCGACTACCACACGAGGCCGTGCAGCGTGATCAGCGCGATCATCAGCAGGGACAGGACGAGCGACATCTTGATTGCCGCGAGCGTGTAGTCATGGCGGCGAATACACCTTGCGAAGGTATGAAGCATGGCATTCTCCCTGGCGTCGAAATGTCGAACGGCCATTGGAGCCGTGGCCACGCGATCGCCTGCGTGTCGTCTTGTGAGGTGCGCTGTGCCGGCCGTGCACAAATCCGCAGCGGCTCCTACGGCGCGCTTTGACGGTTGAGGATGCCAGATCCGAAGACCACTCCCTACAGCCGACTTTCAATACAGCTGTGGTGCAAGTCCATGAGCCGGGCCAGGATCGCCTCGCCCTCTTCGCGGTCGAGCGCCGGGTATCGCACCCGAGCGGCATCGCGAAACACATCGGCAATCATCGGGAATTCCTTGGGAAGGATCGGTCGCCCCCGAAATCCATCGATGGGGTGCATCACGCGATCTCCTCTGTTGGGGCGAAAGCGTAACGATCTCTCAGCCACCGACGCCCGTTCGATCGGTCGATGATGCCGGTACTATGCGCCTTCGGCTACGAGATACCAAGGGATATTCGCCGCTCGAAGCGAACGCAGCCAGCGCGCCATCGGGATTGCATGATCTGCCGCCACCGTGCAATGCTTGCCCCATGCCTCGCCGTGCATGCGGCGTCCTCGCTGCCACGCCCGTTATTGCCGGGTTCGGCCAGACACGTTGCGCCCGATGAAGCGCTCAAGTAGGGTCGCGGCCAACCGTGTCCCTCCGCCGGCGAGCCCGTCGGAAAGGATGCCGTCGAACAACATGGCTGGACCGGAAAAAGCTCCGGCGAAGAAGGCGGCCGCAGGGCCGAAACGCGATGACACTGTCGGGCAAGCGCATTCTCCTGATCATCTCCGGCGGCATCGCGGCCTATAAGAGCCTTGACCTCATCCGCCGCCTGCGCGAGCGCGGCGCCAGCATCCGCCCCGTCATGACGGCCGGCGCACAGCAGTTCGTGACGCCGCTTGCCGTCGGTGCGCTTTCCGCCTCGCATGTCTATCTCGACCTGTTTTCGCGCGAGGACGAGCAGGACGTCGGCCATATCCGGCTGGCGCGCGAATGCGATCTCATCGTCGTCGCCCCGGCTACTGCCGACCTGATGGCGAAGATGGCGAACGGCCATGCCGACGATCTTGCCTCGACCATCCTGCTGGCGACCGACCGTCCGGTGCTGGTCGCGCCGGCCATGAACCCGAAGATGTGGGCGCATCCGGCGACCCGGCGCAACCGCGCGACGCTCGCCTCAGACGGCATCCGCTTCATCGGCCCGGAAGCTGGCGAAATGGCGGAAAGCGGCGAAGCCGGAGATGGTCGGATGAGCGAGCCGCTGGCGATCGTCGCTGCCGTCGAAGGCCTGCTTTCCGGCGGCCCGAAGCCGCTTGCCGGCCGCAAGGCGGTCGTTACATCGGGCCCGACGCATGAGCCGATCGACCCGGTACGCTACATCGCCAACCGCTCCTCGGGTAAACAAGGCCACGCCATTGCCACGGCACTTGCCAAGCTGGGTGCGGAGGTGACGCTGGTTTCCGGCCCGGTGACGATCCCCGACCCATCGGGGGTGAAGGTGGTCCATGTGGAGCGCGCCGAGGAAATGCGTGACGCGGTGCTCGCCGCCCTTCCCGCCGACGTCGCGGTGATGGTGGCGGCCGTTGCCGATTGGCGGGTGGCAAGTGCCGCCGGCAACAAGATCAAGAAGAAGCCGGGCGAAGCGCCGCCGCCGCTCCAACTGGCCGAGAACCCCGACATCCTCAAGACCGTTGGCCACCATGCCGACCGGCCGAAGCTGGTGGTCGGCTTTGCCGCCGAGACGGAAAATGTCGCCGACAACGGTCGCTCCAAGCTCGAACGCAAGGGCGCCGACTATATTCTCGCCAACGACGTTTCGCCGGCGACCGGCATCATGGGCGGCGATCGCAACCGGGTGAAGCTGATCTCGGCCGACGGCAACGACGACTGGCCGGAGATGGACAAGGAAGCGGTTGCCGAAAAGCTGGCGGCGCTGATCGCCGCCGAGCTGGAGCGAAAAGAACGGGGCTGATCGAACGCCCAATTGGGCAAAAGCCCCTCACCCTAACCCTCTCCCCGCAAGCGGGGCGAGGGGACTTGCCCTGCGAGAGCGAAGCATTCGCAGCAAACAGATAGGAGCGGGTGAGTGCAGCGTCGTTCCTTCTCCCCGTCAAAACGGGGAGAAGGTGGCGGCAGCCGGATGAGGGGCTGGTCACTGCTCAGCGATATCCGGAAAGCAACAGCTCAGGCCGAACGATGCTTGCGCACCGGCGTCCCTTGAGTCGAGAACAGCCGAACGTCGACGCCGTTTTCGCCGACGATCACCGCCGTGCCGTCAGGGATCTCGACCCAGGCGCTGTCGTCGTCGTTGAGCGGTTCGGAGACAAGACAGTAGCCGCCGCTCGGACCCATCGGCGCCGCATAGAGCGTCGGCGCCTTCCAGTCCGAGGCATAGCGCACCGCATAGAGATCGTGGCCGTCGGAAAAGGCGGCAGTGAAGCGCACCAGAACCTGGCGCTCCAGATGCGATGCCAATTGTTCGACGAAGGCGAGCGCCTCGGCAATCGCGCCGAGCGGATTGTGGTCGAGGCCAAACTGCATGGCGAGCAGGAACAAAAGTTCGGAATCCGTCGTGCCGGTGCGTGCCGAGTAGAGATCGTTGTCGAGCATGCTCTCCATCGGCCGGCGCAAATGCTCGAAGTCGCCGATCTGGCCGTTGTGCATGAAGGACCAGCGGCCGAAGACGAAGGGATGACAGTTGTCGCGTCGCGTGCCGCCGCCGGTCGCGGCGCGCACATGGGCAAGGAACAGCGGCGAGCGGATCTGCCGGGCGATGCTCTTCAGGTTGCAGTCGGACCAGGCGGGAAGAATGTCGCGGTAGCGCCCGGGTTCGGGGTGATCGCCGTACCAGGCGATGCCGAAGCCGTCGCCGTTGGTCGCCGTCTTTGCGCGGGTGGCGCAATGGGACTGCTCGATCAGCGAGTGCGCCGGAGAGGTCACCAGTTCCTCGAGATAGAGCGGCTCCCCGCGATAGGCTGCCCAGCGGCACATGCTGAAATCACTCCGGCTTCGCCCCGTTCATACGGATGCGATTCGTTAACCATGAGGGATGTTCCGACGAAACATGGTAAAAATGCGTTAACAAATTCATCCAGGGTCTACGGGCACGCTAATCCGACCGACCGACCGAACGACTTCGACCGACACATAGGCCAAAGGCGTTCAGGGCCTCGATGGCTTTTCGAACAAATATTCCATATTGACAAATGTTGCACATTTCATTTCATTCTGCGCCACAACACAGGTCATTGACCCGGAGGAATGGCATGAGCAGCAAGAAAAAACTGGGCGTCGGCCTGATCGGCACGGGCTTCATGGGCAAGGCGCACGCGCTCGGCTTCACCATCGCCGCGCGGGTGTTCGACCTGCCCTTCGAGCTCGACCTGGTTTCGGTTGCCGACGTGACCACCGAAAGCGCGGAAAACGCGCGCCGGCGTCTCGGCTTTCGCAAGGCGACGACGGACTGGCGCGAACTGTTGACCGATCCCGACATCGACATCATCGACATCACCACGCCGAACCTGCTGCACAAGGAGATGGCGCTGGCGGCCATCGCCCATGGCAAACATGTCTATTGCGAAAAGCCGCTGGCACCGACGGTCGCTGATTGCGCCGAGATGGTCGCGGCTGCGGAAAAGGCCGGCGTCATCACCCAGGTCGGTTTCAACTACCTGAAGAACCCGCTGATCTTCCTTGCCAAGGACATCATCGAAAGCGGCGAGATCGGCGAGATCCGCTCCATGCGCGGCGTCCATGCCGAAGACTTCATGGCCGATGCCTCCGTGCCGTGGGGCTGGCGGCTGAACCCGGCAAGCGGCGGCGGAGCACTTGCCGATATCGGCAGCCACATTATCGCCTCCATGCGTCATCTGGTCGGGCCGATCAGGTCGGTGCTGGCCGAAACCATCATCCAGATCCCGCAACGTCCCGTCTCGCGCGGAGCAACCGAGATGCATGCCGTCGAGGTCGACGACATCACCCGCGCCTTCGTGCGCTTCGAAAACGGCGCGACCGGCAGCTTCGAAGCAAACTGGATCGCCACCGGCCGCAAGATGCAGCATGATTTCGAGATCTACGGCTCCAAGGGCAGCATCGTCTTCACCCAGGAGCGCCTGAACGAGATCCGCGTCTATTACACCGGCGACGATATCCGCACCCGCGGTTTCCGCACCATCTGGGCCGGGCCCGAGCATCCGCCCTATGGCGCCTTCTGCGTGGCACCCGGCCACCAGATCGGCTTCAACGATCTGAAGGCCATCGAGGTCAACGAGTTCCTGGAGGCGATCGCCAAGGGCAAATCGCCATCGACCGATTTCCGCGAGGGCTTTGAGGTACAGAAGGTCCTCTCGGCCACCTATCAGTCGGCAAAGACCAACGAATGGGTCCAGATCGGCTGACCAAAGGGCGGAATGGAAAAGACGGCAGAAAATGGAACGCCTGTTCTATGCCAGCGGTCGCTAATCGATTAATGTGAGGTCATAACGCAACACGATCAGACTGGAGACGGACAAGAATGGCAACGCCTGAAACGACGACGGAGGTCCCGCAGGATTTCGAAGCGCTGAAGGCGGTTATTCTGGAGCGGAAGGCACAACTGCCGAAACGGTTGAAGCAGGTCGCCGCCTATTCGCTCGACAATCCCGACGAGATCGCCTTCGGCACCGCCGCAAGCATCGCCACCTCGGCCGACGTCCAGCCGTCGACCCTGGTGCGCTTTGCCCAGCACTTCGGCTTCGAGGGTTTCTCCAGCCTGCAGCAGATTTTCCGTGCCCGCCTGCGCGAGCGCACGCCCGGCTACGAGGACCGGCTGAAGGCGCTCAGCGAGAACGAACACAGCAAACTCGAGAGCGGCTCGATCTTCAACGGTTTCGTGGCCGCCGCCCACCGATCGCTCGACAACATCGCAACCTCGGTCGACCCGGAAGCCTTTGAGCGGGCCGTCGATATCCTCGCCAAGGCCGAGACGATCTATCTGATCGCCAAGCGCCGCTCCTATCCGATCTCCAGCTACATGGCCTATGCCTTCGGCAAGCTGAGGGTGAAGTATCAGCTGGTCGGCACCGCCGCCGGCATCGACGACGACATGCTGGCGATGGCCGGCAAGAACGACGCCGCGTTTGCGGTCAGCTTCTCGCCCTATGCCTCCGAAAGTGCCGCCCAAGCGCGGCTGCTCGCCGAGCGCAAGGTGCCGGTGGTGTCGCTGACCGATTCGGCGTTCTCGCCGCTGGCCGAATCCTCAAAGGTCTGGTTCGAACTGGTCGAGGCGGACCATGCCGGCTTCCGCTCGCTTTCCGCCAGCATGGCCTTCGCCATGGCGCTGACGGTCGCCATTGCCGAGAAGCGACACCGCCTGATCGACGAGGCCAAGGCGGAATAGAACTGATAGAATGAAAATTCCATATTGACGAAGTGTCGGAATTTATGTTTCATGTCTGCATCACCCACAGAACGAGAATGATCGGGGCCGCAAAGGCGTCCGCGGGGAGGAAGCAGTGAGCCAGAACGTTTCGTCACAGGGAGCAAAGCCGCTCGACCTCATTACCATAGGCCGGGCCTCGGTCGACCTTTACGGCCAGCAGATCGGCACCCGGCTCGAGGACGTGGCGAGCTTTGCCAAATCGGTCGGCGGCTGCCCCTGCAACATCTCCGTCGGCACGGCGCGCCTCGGGCTGAAGTCGGCGCTTTTAACCCGCGTCGGCGACGAGCAGATGGGCCGTTTCATCCGTGAGCAATTGACCCGCGAGGGCGTTGAAACCCGCGGCATGGTCACCGACCCGGAGCGCCTGACGGCGCTTGCCATCCTCGCGGTCGAGAACGACAAATCCTTCCCGCTCCTGTTCTACCGCGACAACTGCGCCGACAATGCGCTATGCGAAGACGACGTTGCGGAGGAGTTCATTCGCTCGGCACGGGCGATCCTGGTTTCCGGCACGCACTTTTCCAAGCCGAACACCGATGCGGCCCAGCGCAAGGCGATGCGCCTTGCCAAGGAAAATGGCGCGAAGATCGTCTTCGACATCGACTATCGCCCGAACCTCTGGGGTCTGGCCGGTCATGACGCCGGCGAAAGCCGCTACATCGCTTCCGACCGCGTCTCGGCTCACCTCAAGACCGTTCTTGCAGACTGCGACCTGATCGTCGGCACGGAGGAGGAGGTGCTGATCGCATCGGGCGAAAGCGACCTGCTGCAGGCGCTGAAGACGATCCGGGCGCTGTCGCAGGCGACGATCGTGTTGAAGCGCGGCCCGATGGGCTGCATCGTCTATGACGGCCCGATCTCCGACAATCTCGAGGACGGCATCGTCGGCAAGGGTTTTCCGATCGAAGTCTACAACGTGCTCGGTGCCGGCGACGCCTTCATGTCCGGTTTCCTGCGCGGCTGGCTGAAGAACGAACCGCACGCGACCTCGGCCACCTGGGCGAATGCCTGCGGCGCGTTCGCCGTTTCCCGGCTGCTCTGCGCGCCGGAAATCCCGACCTGGACCGAACTGCAGTTCTTCCTGGAAAAAGGCAGCAAGGAGCGGGCGCTGCGCAAGGACGAAGCGATCAACCACGTGCACTGGGCAACGACCCGTCGCCGCGAGATCCCGCTTCTCATGGCGCTGGCGATCGATCACCGCAGCCAGCTGGAAGATGCGGCCGCCGGCAATCCGGAACTGCTTGCCCGCATCCCGGCCTTCAAGGTGCTGGCGGTCAAGGCCGCGGCGCAGGTGGCCGCCGGCCGTTCCGGCTTCGGCATGCTGATCGACGACAAGTACGGCCGCGACGCGCTTTATGCCGCCGGCGCCCACCGCGACTTCTGGATCGGCAAGCCGATCGAGCTTCCGGGCTCGCGGCCGCTGCAGTTCGAGTTCAGCCAGGATCTCGGCAGCCGCCTGATCGACTGGCCCGTCGACCACTGCATCAAGGTGCTGTCCTTCTACCATCCGGACGACCCGGCCGAGATGAAGGCGACGCAGGTTGCCAAGCTCCGTTCGGCCTTCGAGGCGGCGCGTAAGGTCGGCCGCGAGATCCTGATCGAGATCATCGCCGGCAAACACGGCAAACTCGACGACCAGACCATCCCGCGCGCGCTCAACGAGCTTTACGACGCCGGCCTCAAGCCCGACTGGTGGAAGCTCGAGCCGCAGGCAAGTCGTGGCGCCTGGACGGCAATCGATGCCGTCATCGAACAGCGCGATCCGCTCTGCCGTGGTGTCGTGCTGCTCGGCCTCGAAGCGCCCTATGAGGCGCTGAAGGACGGTTTTGCGGCGGCCCGCACGTCGAAGACGGTGAAGGGTTTTGCCGTTGGCCGCACGATCTTTGCCGATGCCAGCAAGGCCTGGCTCGGCGGCACCATGACCGACGAGCAGGCGATCGCCGACATGGCAGGAAAATTCAAGGCGCTGGTGGATCTCTGGCTGCAGCTGGGCGCAACCAAGGCGGCATAGGATTGGCGGGTTGTTGGCCCGAATCCGATCTAAGGAAATATGCAGTGGGCGAAACGGGATGATTTCGCCACGAGGAGGAAACAGACTATGAGCCAGAAGACCGTGCGCCTGACCATGGCACAGGCCGTGGCGCGGTTCCTGACCCGCCAGATGACCGTCATCGACGGCAACAAGGTGCCGATCTTCGGCGGCGTCTTTGCTATTTTCGGCCACGGCAATGTCGCCGGCGTCGGCGAGGCGTTGCACGGCATCAAGGACACGCTGCAGACCTACCGCGGGCAGAACGAGCAGGGCATGGCCAATGCCGCGATCGCCTTTGCCAAGGCGAGCTTCCGCCGCCGCTTCATGGCCTGCACCACCTCGATCGGCCCGGGCGCCCTCAACATGGTGACATCAGCAGCCCTTGCCCACGTCAACCGCCTGCCGGTGCTGTTCCTGCCCGGCGATGTCTTCGCCAACAGAAGGCCCGATCCGGTGCTGCAGCAGGTGGAAGGTTTTGCCGACGGCACGATCTCGGCCAACGACTGCTTCCGTCCGGTCTCGCGCTATTTCGACCGCATCACCCGGCCGGAACAGATCATCCCGGCGCTGCGTCGGGCCATGCAGGTTTTGACGGATCCGGCCGATTGCGGCCCGGTTACGCTCTCGCTTTGCCAGGACGTGCAGGCGGAAGCCTATGACTATCCGGAAGCCTTCTTCGACGAGAAGGTCTGGTCTTCGCGCCGCATCGAGCCCGATGCCGACGAACTGGCGGCAGCGATCGCGGCGGTGAAGGCGGCCAAGAAGCCGGTGATCATTGCCGGCGGCGGCGTGCTCTATTCGGAAGCCAGCAAGGCGCTTGCCACCTTTGCGGAAAAGCACGGCATTCCGGTTGTCGAGACGCAGGCCGGCAAGTCCTCCCTGCCGCACAGTCATCCGCTCAACATGGGTTCGGTCGGCGTGACCGGCACGTCTGCCTCTAACCAGCTGGCGGAAACGGCCGACGTCGTGCTCGCCGTCGGCTCGCGGCTGCAGGATTTCACCACCGGCTCCTGGGCGCTGTTCAAGAACGAGGGGCTGAAGATCGTCGGCCTCAATGTCCAGCCGTTCGATGCGGCCAAGCATGAGGCGCTGCCGCTGGTGGCGGACGCGCGCATCGGTCTCGAACGGATTTCCGCCGGCCTCGGCAATCACAAGGTCGATGCCGCCTGGACCGACAAGGCCAGGGCCGGCAAGGCCGAGTGGCTGAAGGCCGCCGACAAGGCAACGGCGACGAGCAATGCGGCGCTGCCGTCGGACGCGCAGGTGATCGGCGCCGTGCAGCGTGCGCGCGGCGGAGCCGAGACGGTCCTCGTCTGCGCCGCGGGCGGTCTGCCCGGCGAGCTGCACAAGCTCTGGCAGGCGGAGACGCCCGGCGGCTACCACATGGAATACGGCTTTTCGACCATGGGTTATGAAGTCGCCGGCGGCCTCGGCGCCAAGCTCGCCCGTCCTGACAGCGACGTCATCGTCATGGTCGGCGACGGCAGCTACATGATGCTGAACTCCGAGATCGCCTCGTCGATCATGCTCGGCGCCAAGATCACCATCGTGCTGCTCGACAATGCCGGCTACGGCTGCATCAACCGGCTGCAGATGGCAACCGGCGGCGCCAACTTCAACAACCTCCTGCGCGACACGCATCATGTCGAACTGCCGGCGATCGATTTCGCCGCCCATGCCGCAGCGATGGGCGCCCTCACCCGCAAGGTCGGCTCGATTTCCGAACTGGAATCGGCGCTGAAGGAAACGGCCGGCGAAGCCCGCACCACCGTGATCGTCATCGACACCGATCCGCTTGTTACCACCGACGAGGGCGGTCACTGGTGGGATGTCGCCGTCCCCGAGGTTTCGGGACGAAAGGAAGTCAACGAGGCCCGCAAGGGCTACGAAAAGGCTCTCACCTCCCAGCGCTTCGGCTGAGAACAAGCAATCCGGCGCCTGCGATCCATCGCAGGCGCTTTTCTGCGAACGAGCCCCTCACCCTAGCCCTCTCCCCGCGAGCGGGGAGAGGGGATTTCGCAGGGCGCGGCACATCCCTTCTCCCCGTAAGCGGGGAGAAGGTGGCGGCAGCCGGATGAGGGGCCTTGGTCGCCCCCCCCTTGCCGCACGAGTAGGACACAACAAACCTTCCGCCCCAAGCGGACGACGCAAGAGAAAGTGAAAGACATGATCCGCTACGGAACCAATCCGATCGCCTGGAGCAACGACGACGATCATTCGATCGGCGCGCATCTGACGCTCGAGGATTGCCTCTCCGATTGCCAGAAGATCGGCTTCGACGGCATCGAGAAGGGCCACAAGATGCCGAGCGATCCGGAAGCGCTGAAGGCAAAGCTTGCCTCCTACGACCTCGTCTTCGTCTCCGGCTGGCACTCGACCAACCTGCTCACTCATGACGTCGAAGCGGAGAAGAAGGCGATCCAGCCGCATCTCGACCTCCTGAAGCACAATGGCTGCAAGGTGGCGATCGTCTGCGAAACCTCGAACGCCATCCATGGCGACGACACGAAATCGGTGGCCAACGACAAGCCGGTGCTGCCGGCGGACCAGTGGAAGAAATTCGGCGCCGACCTCGAAGCGATTGCGCAATATTGCGCCGATCAGGGCATCGATCTCGCCTACCATCACCACATGGGCACGATCGTCCAGACCGGCGCGGAAATCGACCTGTTGATGCAGAACACCGGTCCGGCGACCAAACTTTTGCTCGACACCGGCCATGCCTGGTTCGGCGGTTCCGACCCGGCCGAAGTCGCGAAGAAATACATGCACCGCGTCCGCCATATCCATTGCAAGAACGTGCGCACCGCGGTGCGCAAGGTCGTCGAGGGTGAAGGCCTCTCCTTTCTTGAAGGCGTGCGCCGCGGCGTCTTCACCGTCCCAGGCGATAACGAAGGCGGCGTCGATTTCCTCTCCGTCCTGAAAATCGCCGCCGAGCACAACTACGATGGCTGGCTGGTGATCGAGGCGGAACAGGATTCGGCCGTGCGCAATCCCTTCGAGTACCAGTCGCTGGGGCTGAAATCGCTGAAGGCGTTTGCCAGGGAAGCCGGGCTCGATAAGTAAGCGCCTATCGACCGTTGGCGGCCCCTCATCCGGCTGCCGCCACCTTCTCCCCGCTTGCGGGGGGAAGGGATATGCGGCTACTGCATAATTCCTTAAATCGGAATCGATTTAAGGACAAAATTATGCAGCAACTCAAAGTGTTACAGCGACCTTTGCGCGTCTAAATAGACGCGCGGCGCTGTAACGCCCTGCCCCATGATTTGAGGCGGATTGCGTTCAGCAAACTCCACAGTCCCCTCTCCCCGCAAGCGGGGAGAGGGTTAGGGTGAGGGGCAGGCCACGCTCTCGGCGCCCCGGAAAAAAATCAGGAGACCATCGATGTCCAAACTGCTCGTCAAACCCAAGGGTGCCTCCGGGCTGATGCAGAACGTCACGCCGGAAAGTGCCGGATGGACCTATGTTGGCTTCGCGCTCAATCGGCTGAAGCCGGGCGAAAAAACGGCGGGTGAGGCCGGCGACAAGGAAATCTGCCTTGTGCTGGTTTCAGGCAAGGCGAAGGTTTCGGTCGATGGCGAGGATTTCGGCGAGCTCGGCGAGCGTATGACGCCGTTCGAGGGGCAGCCTTATGCCGTCTACGTGCCGAAAGGCAGCCGCTGGCAGGCGACTGCGACGACCGATCTCGACCTTGCGATCTGCTCGGCCCCCGGCGGCGAAGGTTTCAAGGCCAAGGTGATCCGGCCGGGGACGCACCCGCAGATGACCCGCGGCAAGGGCACCAACACCCGCTATGTCACCAACATCATGCCCGAGGACGACAGCTCCGCCCAGTCGCTGCTGGTGGTCGAAGTGATCACGCCCGGCGGGCACACCTCCTCCTATCCGCCGCACAAGCATGACCAGGATGACTTGCCTGATGAGAGCTACCTGGAAGAGACCTATTATCACCGCCTGAACCCGCCGCAGGGTTTTGCCATGCAGCGCGTCTACACCGACGATCGTTCGCTGGACGAGACCATGGCGGTGGAGGACGGCGACGTGACGCTGGTGCCTAGGGGATATCACCCGGTTGCTGCCGTGCATGGTTACGACGTCTACTACCTCAACGTCATGGCCGGACCGAAGCGGGTGTGGAAATTCCACAATGCCCCCGAACACGAGTGGCTGTTTACCGGCGTTTAGAAGCGATACCGCGCACCCGGCCGCCAGACCTTGGGTGTGCGCCGATCGCCCCGGCATGTTGGATCATCGATGGACGGATGCGTCTGACCGCCCTATTTTACGGCCTCTCAGGGAGGCTGTGCCATGCGGATCGACGGACAATGCCATTGCGGCTTCGTGACCTATGAGGCGGACATCGATCCGGACGATGTTTCCGTCTGCCACTGCACCGATTGCCAACGACTGACGGGATCAGCCTACCGGGTGACGGCGGCCACGGCGCGCAAGAATTTGCGGCTGACCGGCGGCGAGCCAAAACTTTACATCAAGACGGCGGAGAACGGCCGCAAGCGCCTGCAGTTCTTCTGCCCGAATTGCGGTTCGCCTGTTTACACCACCGGCACGGACGAGGATGCCGAGGAGGTCGGCATCCGCTTTGGCACGATCAACCAGCGCCGCGAGCTTGCGCCGAAATCACAGATCTGGCGCTCTTCCGCCCTGCCTTGGATCAGCGACGTCGGCGCGCTGCCCGGTCACGACAGGGATTAAATCCCGCTAGGCTGCGGCCGTTATCCTGGCTTTCAGACGTGCCCAGGCCTGGCCGATCACCTCGGGCGCCGGGGTTCCCGTCATCTGCGACGGACGGGCGTCGGGGTTCGCCGCCAAATAGGTTTTGACCAGATGATAGCCTATGGAATAGCCGGCCCAGCGCGGAAGCTGGTTGCCAGGGCTGTTCCGACCGAAGAACCAGGTGCTGTGGTTATAAGCATCAGCCCAAAGTTCCAGCTCGGCTTGCTCGATAACCCCCAACCAATCTTCGGCAGCGATGGCATGGTTCCACGGATTGCCATCGCCACCATTGATCTCCGCATCGAATGCGTCGGCCAGCCCCTCGGTGACCAAGACTTCTCCCAGCCTGAAACCATAACCGCACGTCGCGTGGCGGAAAGAATGGTGAAGTTCGTGCGTGAGCGTCCTTCGCAGCTCGCCCCTGGCGAGGTTGGTGTCGAAGTTGAGGTTGTCCGGATCCAGCGTGACCGTCACGAGCCCACGGCGGTAGCAGGCCCCCGACAACCCAAGCTCAGGGATTGTTTCACCCGGCCGACGCTCGACGATGACGTCGACGGGCGTAGCCCCGTCGGCTGCGGAAACGCTGCCACCGACACGCTCTGCCGTCGACTGCACGTCGGCGAGAATTTGTTCACGCCACGGTGCAAGTGATCCATCGGCTTCGAGGAAGTGAACGCGCAGGTCCAGCATTCGGCAGATCTCCGGTCGTCATCGTCAATCGACGCCGGAATTTAAGCATACGGCCACCGATTGCAACGCCGGACGGACGAAAGCATCAGCCCATGCGAGCGCCCTTTGTCGCACCCCAAGGAATGCTTGCGTGACAGGTCGTGTCCTCGATGCCCATGGCCGGAAAGCCGTGACCGTTGTAAGAGAGAGCAGAAACATCCGACGGGCCACCAGTGTCCGGACAGGCGAGGCGATGGCAAAGGGCCGGTTCACGATATTCCCCTGCCGCCTTGGCGGCGTCGAAGCGGTTGAGGCCGCGTCGGGGCACGTGTTCGCACGCCACACGCACGAGCAATTCGGCATCGGCCTCATCCATCAGGGCGCCCAGAAATCGCTGAGCGGTCGCGGCATGGCGGAAGCCGGCGCCGGCGACATGATCACGGTCAACCCCGGCGAGGTCCATGACGGCACGCCGATCGGCGATGCCGGACGGTCCTGGCGGATGCTCTATTTCGAGCCTTCCGTGATCGGCGACGCCATGGAGGACATCAGCCAGGGCAGGACGCGGATTGCGGAATTCACCGCGCCCGTCTTCCATGATGTGCGAACGTCGAAGCACTTTCAGGCTCTCTTCGGCACGATCACCGCACCCGATGGCGATCGGAGCGGGATGCACGGCGAGGCGTGCGTCCTGACGCTGCTTGCCGATGTCATGCGCGCGCATGACGGGCAAACGCATGGCGGACATGTGCCGTCAGCGATGCACAGAGCGCAAAGTCTGATCGACGACGATCCGACCGCAGCTGTCACCCTGTCCGACCTTGCTCGGGCGGCGGGCCTCAGCCGGTTTCAGGTGGTGCGCGGTTTTTCGAAAAGCTTCGGGCTGACGCCGCATGCCTACCTCGTGCAACGCCGCATCGACCTTGCGCGACGGCTGATTGCGCGTGGCGTCCCGCTCGCCGAAGCGGCGGCGGAAGGTGGGTTTGCCGACCAGAGTCACATGACCCGGATCTTCGTGCGCAAGTATGGCATTTCGCCGGGCGCCTACGCCGAAGCATTCCACTGACCTGAAAGCGCGTCGCGATCATTCAAGATCGTCTTTTGCCTTTTAAGCTATTGTTCTTACACATTTCTTTATCGAAAATCCGCTTCACACTTTTGCGCAACCTGCATTGACGACTGCAATTCCGTTCAAGACCGAAAGGCCGGAATGAGGTCTGTTGCGCGCCAACGCAGGAGTGACCGCGTGACGGAAAAAATTCAGGGATACCTCTATCTCTCACTGGCGATGATCATGGTCGGCAGCACGGTGATCGCCAGCAAATTGATCGCCTCGGGCCTGCCGCCCTTTGCCGCAACCGCCTTGCGCTTCGCGATCGCCTTTCCGCTGTTCTTCGCCTTGATGCGACTGACGCGAACGCCTTGGCCACGGCTTGAACGGCGCGACTGGCTGATCCTCACGCTGCAGGCAGGCGCCGGCAGCGTCGGTTACACGACGCTTCTGATTGCCGGTCTGCGCTTCAGTTCGGCAACGGATGCCGGCGTCGTCATCGGCACTCTCCCCGTCGTCTCCGCCGGTATCGCCATCCTGCTGCTCGGTGAACGGCCCGACCGCTCGACCCTGATTGCGATCGGGCTGGCCGCAACAGGCGTTTTGACCATCGTGCTGCGGCCCGACGACGGTGCGCCCCATTCGTCGCTCGGCATCGCACTCGTCTTCGGTGCGGTGATCTGCGAAGGGCTGTTCATCCTGATCAACAAGCGCATCCGAACGCCGATCGCTCCTCTGGCGCTCTCCACCATCATGGCCGGCATGGGCGTTGCCGTGGCCATCGTGCCCGCTCTCGTCGAGGCCCCCTCGATGCAAGACGTCACGATGCAGTCGCTGGCGGCCGTGCTTTATTATGCCCTGGTCCCGACCGTCGCCGGCTTCATACTCTGGTACGCGGGCTCGGCCAGGGTGAGCGGAACGGAAGCCTCGGTCTTCACCGCGCTTGCGCCCGTCTCCGCCGTGCTGCTGGCCTTCGTCCTGCTCGGCGAACCCATCAGCATCAACCAGCTCGCCGGTATCGGCTGCGTACTTGTCGCCGTCCTCAGTCTTGCCATGCCGCATTTCTGGTCAAAGACTGCCGGTCAAACCCAGATCTGACGACGTCGTCATCCCCTCCATTTCGAGGCATCCCATGCACTTCCAGCATTCAGACAGCATCTGGCGCGATTTTCCCGAGCTTGCGGCCGGCGCGCTCCATGTCGAGGGCATCCGCGGTGACGTTTCGGTCGCCGACACGGTTGACCGGTTTCAGGCCATTGCCAGGGATGTTCTTGCAGCAAGCCCGGAAGGCGAGCTTGCGGAAATTCAGGCATGGCGCCGAACCTTCGCCAGGATGGGATTGAAACCGACGCAGTACCGCTGCGCATCGGAAGCCTTGCTGCGCCGGTTCAGGAAAGAAGGCGACCTGCCGTCGATCCATCCGCTGATGGACCTCTGCAACGCCGTCTCGCTCGCCTTTGCCATCCCCATTGCCGTCTTCGACCTTTCGCGCATCTCCGGCGATCTCGAAGTGACCCGCGCGGGCGGACACGAGGTCTACGCGACCTTCTCCGGCGAAACGGAACACCCCGTGCCTGATGAAGTGATCTTTCGCGACGCGGAGGGACGCGCCCACGCACGCCGCTGGACAAACCGGCAAAGCGGCCATTCGGCGATCCGCCCGCAGACCACCTCGGCATTGATTGTTTGCGAGGCGCTGCACGAGACCGCCGCGAGGGATGTGGCCGAACTCGTTACGGCATTGCAGGAAGCGATCGGCGCCACCTGGCATGTTCGCCCGGCATCAGCGCTCATCAGCCGATCGGCGCCGCGCTTTGTCTTTGCGGCACATGAACATGCCGCTCGCACCGAAAGTCTTTGACCCTGGGCCAAGCGGACATACTATCCCAGCCTCTCGGCAGGCCACAGCGTCGCGCGGCAGACATGGCGCGCGACGCTGCCGTTCTTTAAATTTGCCGCATAGTTCCGCCTCTAAATCGATCCCGATTTAAGGATTATGCGGTGCGCAAGAGGTAGTGATGACAGACGGCACACGATCAAAACTCGGCCTGGCGCGGCGAATGCTGTTCGACAATGGCGGGCTCGAAGAAATCTTTCGCCACGTGCGTAATCTGGTGGTCGCAACCTTGGTGATCGCCGCCGGCATGCATGCGATCGAGAACGGTCGAAGCCTGGAGATCAAGGGGCTGCCGAACACTGCCCTGGCGGGTTACATCGTCTCCGCCATCGGCATCGCCCTGTTTCTGCTCAATCTGGCGGATGGACTGCACAGGCTGTCGAAGGTGCGGCGGCATCTGGCGCTGCAGATCCTGCTGCTGGCGATCTATGCCTTCGTAACCCTCAGGGTGACGCAGCTGGTGCTGGCATTGCGCATGTCGACGCTCTGAACGGCCGACGGCCAGCCGGCGGGCACAGCCGGCTGACGTCATCATCGCTTACGCCGCTTTGGCGACGTGGTACTCCTTGATCGCCACCATCTTGATCGCCGGATAACGCTCGGCCTCGTAGCGCAGCGAAAAACTGTCCTGCGCCAGGAACACCGGGTCGCCGTCGAGATCGCGGGCGATATCGCCGCGACGGGCGGTGACGAACTTGTCAAGGTCAGCAGGCTGGTCGGCCGAAATCCAGCGGCAGACGGAGAAGCGCGACATTTCGAAGGACACCGGCAGGCCGTATTCCGCCTGCAGGCGCTCCTTCAGAACGTCGAGCTGCAGCGCGCCGACAACGCCAACGATCGCCGGCGAGCCGTCTTCGGGCGAGAACAGCTGCACGACGCCCTCTTCCGCCATCTGCTGCAGGGCTTCCTTCAGCTTCTTGGCCTTCATCGCATCTTCCAGACGCACGCGGCGCAGGATTTCCGGCGAGAAATTCGGCACACCCTGGAAGACCAGATTTTCACCTTCCGTCAGCGTGTCGCCAATGCGCAATGTGCCGTGGTTCGGGATGCCGACGACGTCGCCGGCATAGGCCGTGTCGGCCAACTGGCGCTGCGAGGCGAAGAAGAACTGCGGAGCGCTCAGACCCAGCTGCTTGCCGGTACGCGAAAGCCGCGCCTTCATGCCCCGCTCCAGCTTGCCGGAGCAGACGCGCGCAAAGGCGATACGGTCGCGGTGGTTCGGGTCCATGTTCGCCTGGATCTTGAAGACGAAGGCGGTCATCTTGTCGTCGGTCGCATGCACGGTTCTGCTGTCGGCAACCTGGTCGCGCGGCGGCGGGGCGATCTCGCCGAGCGCATTGATCAGGTCGCGCACACCGTAGTTGCGCAGGGCCGAGCCGAAGAAGACCGGCGTCAGGTGACCTTCAAGGAAGGCTTTCTTGTCGAACGGCTTGCAGGCCTCGATCGCCAGTGACGTTTCCTCGATGAAGGCGTCGCGCTCGTTTTCCGGCAGGCGGTGGGCCGCCATTTCCGGGTCGCTGACCTTGGTCAGCACCTCCTGCGTGTCGGCGCCACGCACGGTGTTGTCGGCGAGATGGTAGGAACCGCAGAAGGTCTTCGAACGGCCGATCGGCCAGGTCACCGGCGCGCAATCGAGCGCCAGCTTTTCCTCGACCTCGTCGAGGATCTCGAAGGGATCGCGGCTCTCGCGGTCCATCTTGTTGACGAAAGTGATGATCGGAATGTCGCGCATGCGGCAGACTTCGAAGAGCTTCAGCGTCCGCGGCTCGATACCCTTTGCCGCGTCGATGACCATGACCGCGGCATCGACCGCCGTCAGCGTGCGGTAGGTATCGTCGGCGAAGTCTTCGTGGCCGGGCGTGTCGAGAATGTTGAAGACATTGCCGCCATACTCAAAGGTCATCACCGAGGTGACGACCGAGATACCGCGCTCGCGCTCGATCTTCATCCAGTCCGAACGGGTCTGGATGCGGTCCTTCTTGGCCTTGACTTCGCCGGCGAGCTGGATGGCGCCGCCGAACAGCAGCAGCTTTTCGGTGAGCGTGGTCTTACCCGCGTCCGGGTGGGCGATGATCGCAAATGTGCGGCGGCGGGAGACCGCCTCGGCGAGACTTTCGGCCATATCGTAGAATCCTGTGAGTTGCGGCGTCTTTACAGGCTCGGCCCTCATTATGCAATTGACCGGTACAAGCAGCGCCCGGCTTATGAATGGATGACCATGCACACGCCCCAGACAAAACCCGCCTTGACCCTCATTCGGCTGCCACATGCCGAGGCATTGGACCTGCCGGCCTATGAGACAGAGGGCGCCGCCGGCATGGACCTGCGCGCAGCCGTGGCAGCCGGCGAGCCGATGACCCTTGCGCCGGGAAAACGGGCACTGGTTCCGACCGGCTTCATTTTCGAGATTCCGGCCGGTTACGAGGCACAGATCCGCCCGCGCTCCGGCCTAGCCTTCAAACATGGCATCACCTGCCTCAACACCCCGGGCACGATCGACAGCGATTATCGCGGCGAAGTAAAGGTTCTGCTGATCAATCTCGGCGACGAGGACTTCGTCATCGAGCGCGGCATGCGCATTGCGCAGATGGTGATCGCGCCGGTGACGCAGGTGAGCGTTCGCGAGGCCGACAGCGCCAGCGAGACCATACGCGGCGCCGGCGGCTTCGGCTCGACCGGCGTCTGATCTGGAATTACGCAATCCCGGACGGAAAACCGCTGCACACTTTTCCTGGAATTGCTCTTACGATCAGATAAGCGGTGGCAAGCGCCGCTTGACCGGCGTCGACTTGACGATCGACGTATTGGTCTGCGCCTTCTCGGCGATGCGATCGAGCAACGTGTCCAGCTGCCCCATGTCACGCACGAACAGCTTGGCGATGAAGCAATCGTCACCGGTAACCTTGTCGCATTCGACGATCTCCGGCGTCTCCTGAATCAATTTCTCGACGATATGCAGCATGCCCGGCATTGGCCGCACGCGGATGATCGCCTGCAGGGGATAACCGAGCTTCACCGGATTGATGGCGATGGTGAAACCGTCGAGGACGCCGCGCTCTTCAAGCTTGCGCAGGCGGTCGGCAGCGCTTGGCGACGAGAGGCCCGCCTCCTGCGCCAGTTCCTTCAGCGAGACACGCGCATTTGCCGCCAAAATATCCAGAATGCGGCGATCGAGTTCATCGAGCATCGGCAGCCTCATAAGCCAAAACATCGAAACTATCTTCTACGATTAGGAATAATAGCAAAAATGCCTGCGATCTTCCATATAAACCGCCGCGGACGCCGATTAATCTTGGGCCATCAACCGAGGAGCGATCGCCATGGGCGCAGACATTAAACGAGGCAGTGCCGAGATGACGGCGGCCATGCTGATATCGGGCACGATCGGCTGGTTCGTGCTGATGTCGGGCCAGCCGGTGACGAGCGTCGTCTTCTGGCGCTGCGTGTTCGGCGCAGTGACGCTGGTCGCGATCGCGGCCATGCTCGGTCTGCTCGACCGGCGCCATTTCACCCGGCGGGCCGTGCTCCTGTCGATTGCTGGCGGTATCGCCATCGTCGTCAACTGGCTGCTGCTGTTCGCGGCCTATTCGCATGCCTCGATCTCGATCGCGACGATGGTCTACAACACCCAGCCGTTCATGCTTTTGGGGCTCGGCGCGCTGTTTCTCGGCGAAAAGATCACCACGACCAAGGTCTTCTGGCTTTCGATCTCCTTTGCCGGCATGCTGGCGATCATCTCGGCTAAGCCCGGCGGCGGGTTTGCGCCGCAGGATTATCTGATCGGCATCGCCCTTGCGATCGGCGCGGCCTTCTTCTACGCGATCGCGGCGCTGTTGACGAAGCTGCTCAGGGGAACGCCGCCGCACCTGATCGCGCTGATCCAGGTGGTCACCGGCACGCTGATGCTGGCGCCGATTGCCCTCGCCGCCCCAGCCCCTTCCGGCGCCGAACAATGGTCGATCCTGATCGCGGTCGGCGTCATTCATACGGGCATCATGTATGTGCTGCTCTACGGCGCGATCCAGCGGCTGCCGACACACATGACCGGGGCTTTGTCCTTCATCTATCCGATCGCCGCCATCGTCGTCGACCGGCTGGCCTTCGGCCATGCGCTGCAGCCGATTCAGATCTTCGGCTCGATCGCCATTCTGCTCGCCGCGGCCGGCATGAATCTCGGCTGGAAACTTCGCCTGCCCTCGCCTATCAAGCGGAGACGCGAAGGGAGAACCGCATGATCACCTGCTATCTGAAATACGTCATCGACCCCTACAAGCTGGCCGAGTTCGAACATTACGCCAAGCTCTGGATTCCGCTCGTCAATCGGCTCGGCGGCACCCATCACGGCTATTTTATGCCGCACGAGGGCGCCAACAACATCGCGCTGGCGCTCTTCACCTTTCCGAGCCTGGCCGAATACGAGATCTATCGCGAGAAAATGGCCAAGGACCCGGAATGCCTGGAGGCCTTCGCCCTTGCCGAAAAGACGCGCTGCATCTTCAGCTACGAGCGCAGCTTCATGCGGCCGGTATTCGAGTAGGAAAGACGCGGTCGCGCGACACCGCAAAGGCGCGCGCGACAGCAAGCGACGCGTTCCGGAGCTATAGCGGCACGTTCTTCTAGCGGCGCGCTTCCGCGGCCATGCTGAGGGCGAAGCCGAAAAGGGCCGTTCCCATGGCCCAGCGCTGTACCACCATGAACAAGGGACGCCCGGCCAGAAAGGCAGCGATCGAGCTTGCCGCCAGCGCGATCATGGCGTTGACCGAGACACTGGTGGCGATCTGGATCGAGCCGAAGATCATCGACTGCGCCAGCACGTTGCCCGCCTCAGGACGGATGAACTGCGGCAAGAGCGAGAGATAGAGCACGGCGACCTTGGGGTTCAAGAGGCTGGTGAGGAAGCCCATCAGGAACAGCTTGCGCGGGCCGTCCGTCGGCAGGTTCTTGACCTGGAAGGGCGAGCGGCCGCCGGGCCTGATCGCCTGCCAGGCGAGATAGACGAGATAGCCGGCACCGGCCAGGCGCAAAGCATCGTAGGCAAAAGGCACGGCAAACAGCAGCGCGGTGATGCCGAGCGCCGCCGAGACCATGTAGACGACGAAACCGAGCGCGACGCCGCCGAGCGAGATCAGCCCCGCGGCCGGCCCCTGGCTGATCGACCGGGAGATCAGGTAGATCATGTTCGGCCCGGGCGTCAGCACCATGCCGAGGGCAATGAGGGCAAAGCCGATGAGGTTTTGTATCTCGGGCATGACGCGCGCCTTTGTTGCGGATTTCCTACAGCGCCGCGCGTCCTATCAGACGCGCAAAGGTCGCTGTAGCGCTTTGAATTGCTGCATGGTTTTATCCTTAGAGCGGCTAGGATCTAAGGAAACATGCAGCAGAGCTCTACGCATCTGCCGGTTCCGGGCAATGCCAGACTTGTCACCCGATCAATTTTATCGCGAAATTGCCGTCTGCATGACGATCCGGATTTCCATTTCAGACCCTCTGCGCTAAGAAACGGCGTCGCCACCGGAAGGAACGATCATGACGCTTGCAGCCCTGCTTGCCTATAGCGGCGCTCTCTTCATCGCAGCCATCATTCCCGGTCCCGGCGTCACCGCCCTCGTCGCGCGGGCGCTCGGCTCCGGCTTTCGCGAGACATTCTTCATGGGTCTCGGCCTGATCCTCGGCGACATGGTTTATCTGACCGCCGTGGTGCTCGGCCTGGCGCTGATCGCCCAGACTTTCACCACCGTTTTCCTGATCGTCAAGTTCGCCGGCGTGCTCTATCTCGGCTACATCGCCTGGAAGCTCTGGACGGCTGGCCTCCTGCCGCAGGACATCAAGGCGAAGACGTCGACAAACGCGTCGATGTCGTTTCTTTCGGGCCTGCTGGTCACGCTCGGCAATCCCAAGACGATGCTGTTTTACGTGGCGCTCGTGCCGACGCTGATCGACATCGCCGCGATCGGGCCGCGCGAATACGGACTGTTGCTGATGGCCACATTCCTCGTGCTGCTGACCGTGCTCCTGCCCTATATCTTGCTTGCGGCACGGGCGCGCACGCTGCTCAAACAGCCGAAGGCTTTGCAGGCGCTGAACCGCGTCGCCGCAGGCGTGCTCGCCGGTACCGCCGCCTATATCGCCACCCGCGCCGCCTGAAAAAACATTCCCCGGACAGCGCTTGCGCCGGTGGTTTTTCCTCCGGCGGATCGGCGCGTCGCGTTTACCGTTCTGGAATAGAACGGGCATTGTCCCTATTGTCACAACCAAACGGTTCAAATCCAAGGGAGAAACTTAATGTCTGACACGCGCAAGCCCGGCCGCGGCCGCGTCTATTCCTCGATCACGGAAACGATCGGCGACACTCCCATCGTGCGGCTGGACAAGCTTGCCAAGGAGAAGGGCGTCAAGGCCAATCTTCTCGCCAAGCTCGAATTCTTCAACCCAATCGCCTCGGTCAAGGATCGTATCGGCGTTGCCATGATTGAAGCCCTGGAAGCGCAGGGCAAGATCGTACCCGGCCGCACCACGCTGGTCGAGCCGACCTCGGGCAACACGGGCATTGCGCTTGCCTTCGTCGCCGCTGCCAAGGGCTACAAGCTGATCCTCACCATGCCGGAAACCATGTCGGTCGAGCGCCGCAAGATGCTGGCGTTGCTCGGCGCCGAGCTGGTGCTGACCGAAGGCGCCAAGGGCATGAAGGGCGCCATCGCCAAGGCACAGGAACTGGTCGACACCCTGCCCGACGCGATCATTCCGCAGCAGTTCGAAAACCCGGCAAACCCGGAAATCCATCGCAAGACGACGGCCGAGGAAATCTGGAACGACACCGACGGCAGCGTCGACATTCTCGTCTCGGGCATCGGCACCGGCGGCACCATCACCGGCGCCGGCCAGGTGCTGAAGGCACGCAAGCCGTCGATCAAGGTGATCGCGGTCGAGCCGGAGGAATCGCCGGTGCTTTCGGGCGGAAACCCCGGCCCGCACAAGATCCAGGGCATCGGCGCCGGCTTCGCGCCCGCGATCCTCGACACCGGCATTTATGACGAGATCGTCACCGTCAACAGCGGCGAGTCCGTCGAGATCGCCCGGCTCGTCGCCAGGCTCGAAGGCGTGCCGGTCGGCATTTCCTCGGGTGCAGCGCTCACTGCCGCCATCGAGGTCGGCCAGCGACCGGAGAACGCCGGCAAGAACATCGTCGTCATCATTCCGTCCTTTGCCGAACGGTATCTTTCGACGGTTCTGTTCGAAGGTCTTGGTGCGTAAGTAGCCGCCACCTCCGCAAATTGCCGGAAGGGCGTCATTGGCGCCCTTCTGTTCTGCCCATCAATTAGCCAGACCCACTTCAGACGAGCGCTACGCGGCCGCCTGCAGGCGCTCGCCGGCGATGCGGTAGGAGATCGCTTCGGCGAGATGCAGCCGGCCGACGGTTGCGGCTCCGTCGAGATCGGCGAGCGTTCGCGCAACCTTCAGGACGCGGTGATAGCCGCGTGCTGAAAACTTCAGCTTCTCCGCAGCGTCGCGCAGCAATTGCAGCCCCGAAGCGTCGGGCTCGGCGATCCGCTCGATCATCGCCGTCGAGCAGCGGGCGTTGCTGGCCGGTTCGCGACTGCCGAGCGCCATAAAACGATCGATCTGCAATTCGCGGGCGCGGGCGACACGTCTTGCCACCGCAGCACTTGCCTCTGCTGCCATCGGCCGGATCAGGTCCGCGGCGCTGACGGCCGGCACGTCGATGCGCAGATCGATCCGGTCCATCAGCGGGCCGGAGATGCGGGCCTGGTAATCGGTCAGGCAGCGCGGGCCACGGGCGCAGCTGCGGCCGGGCTCGCCCGCCATGCCGCAGCGGCACGGGTTCATGGCCGCCACCAGCTGGATCGCGGCGGGATAGCTGACCCGGTGATTGGCACGGGCGATGATGCATTCGGCCGTTTCCAGCGGCTGACGCAGCGCATCGAGCACCTGTGGCGAGAACTCCGGAAACTCGTCGAGAAACAGGACGCCGTTATGGGCAAGCGATGCCTCGCCGGGTCTTGCCCGCACACCGCCGCCGATCATCGCCGCCATGGTGGCGGAATGATGCGGGGTGCGGAACGGCCGCCGGTCGGACAGCTTGCCGCCCGGCAGTTGCCCGGCGATCGAGTGGATCATTGAAACTTCGAGCAGCTCGGCCGGCGTCAACGGCGGCAGGATCGACGGCAGGCGCGCCGCCAGCATTGATTTGCCCGAGCCTGGCGGGCCGACCATCAGCAGATTGTGGTTGCCGGCGGCGGCGACTTCGAGCGCCCGCTTGGCACTTTCCTGCCCCTTGATATCGGCGAGATCAGGCAGATCGGCATCACCGGCACGAATGGCCGGTTCCGGCCGGGAGAGAACCTGCGTCCCTCTGAAATGATTGGCGATGGCGATCAGGCTGCGGGGTGCGAGAATATCGATCTCGGCACCGGCCCAGGCTGCCTCCGGCCCGCTTTCGGCCGGGCAGATCAGCCCCTTTCCGAGCGCGTTGGCGCCTATCGCCGCCGGCAGCGCGCCGGCGACAGCCGCGACCGTGCCGTCGAGATTGAGCTCGCCGATCACGACATAGCCGTTCAGCGCATCGCCGGGAATGGCGCCGAGCGCGGCCATCAAACCGAGGGCGATTGCCAGATCGAAATGGCTGCCTTCCTTCGGCAGATCCGCGGGCGCGAGATTGACGGTGACTTTCTTGGCCGGCAGCGCCAGGCCTGACGCATGAAGGGCGGCCTGCACACGCTCGCGGCTCTCGGCGACCGCCTTGTCAGGCAGGCCGACGATCTGCATGCCGACCCGTCCGGGCGCGACCATGACCTGGACGTCGACCGGGACACCCTCTATCCCCTGGAAAGCAACCGTACTGACACGCGCAACCATGACCGCCTCTTCGACCAGGGCGGCCCGCCGTGCCGCCGCAACCCCTCTCGGTTGCAGCGAAAAATCTTGCACGGATCACGCACAAAAACAAGAACAATAATAGAACATCGCCGTCGCAGGCGATCGGTTGCTATCAGTCTCCGGAGCCCGGCAACGGGAGAACCGGATCGCAACCCATCGCTGTGCCTCAGGCGCGCTTGCGCTCGATCGCGTCCCACAGCAGGCTGGCGACGTCGGCGCCGCCGAATTTCTTGACCTCGCGGATACCGGTCGGCGACGTCACATTGATCTCGGTCATGTAGTCGCCGATGACATCGATGCCGACGAAGAGGAAGCCGCGTTCCTTCAGCGCCGGGGCGATGCGGGCGCAGATTTCCTTCTCGCGCGCCGTCAGTTCGGTCGGCTCCGGCCGGCCGCCGGCATGCATGTTGGAGCGGGCGTCATCTTCGGCCGGCACGCGGTTGATGGCGCCGACCGGCTCGCCGTCGACGAGCAGGATGCGCTTGTCGCCCTTGCGCACCGCCGGCAAATATTCCTGCGCGATGAAGGGTTCGCGGAACATCTGGCCGAACATTTCAAGCAGCGACGACAGGTTGCGGTCGTCGCGCGTGGAGTGGAATACGCCGGCGCCGCCATTGCCGTAGAGCGGCTTCAGGATGATGTCGCCCATTTCCTCACGGAAACGCGCGATCTCGGCGGCATCGCGGGTAATCAGCGTCTTCGGCATCAGATCGGCAAATTCGGTGACGAAGATCTTTTCCGGCGAGTTGCGCACCCAGGCCGGGTCGTTGACCACCAACGTCTTCGGATGCAGGCGCTCGAGCAGATGCGTCGAGGTGATGTAGGCCATGTCGAAGGGCGGGTCCTGACGCAGCATGATCACGTCCATGGTCGAAAGATCCAGCCGCTCCGGCTCGCCGAGCGTGAAGTGATCGCCCTTGACGTCGCGCAGTGTCATCTGCTGCGCTGTCGCGAAAACCTTGCCGTCACGCAAGGACAGCTTCTCGGGCGTGTAGTGGAAGAGGCGATAGCCGCGTGTCTGCGCCTCGAGACTCATCGCGAAGGTGGAATCACCCGCGATGTTGATGCCCGAAACATGGTCCATCTGGACCCCGACATTGACGATTTTCGCCATCTTCCCGTCCCTGTTGGATCAGTTGATGATTTTGGGTCGATCGACCCAAAATCATGAACATGATCGATTTTAATACGTTCGAGCGGAATATGGGCGGAAAACCGCGCGCACTTTTCCTCATCCCGCTCTACTGCATGTTTCCTTAAATCCTATCCGATTTAAGGATAAAAACATGCAGCAATTCAAAGTGCTACGGCGACCTTTGCGCGTCTGGTAAGCCGCGCGGCGCTGTAGAAAAGCCCGCAACATGTAGAGTGCGGGCGCGCCTTAGGCAAGGAGAGGGGCCGGCCTATTCAAAACCCTCGACCGTGCAGGTGATGAGATCGTGGTCGGAGAGCGGACGACCGGTCGCGTCGAGCGATGGAATGATGCGGCTTTCGCCGATCTTCAGCCCGCGCGTGAGGAACCAGTCGAGCTTCATCGCCCGCTCCGGCCAGCGCGTGATCAGGCTTGGTCGGGTCGTCATCAGCTCGATCGGTCCGCCATGGCGGGTGAAGCCGCGCGCGGCACTCATGGCGAACAGCCCTTCCGCCTCGAAGTCACCGCCGGCATGGTTGCCGGTGTTGAGATCGCCGCCGATCAGAACAGGCATGGCCGGGAAGGCTTCATCGAGCGCATCGATGAGTTCCTTGACCTGGCGCTCGCGATAGGGCGCCGTCGTCGCGCTTTCGAGATGGGTGGAAACGGCGACGAAGGGCCCCGCTTCCGTCTCGATCAGGGCACCGATGGCAAAACGCTCGCCGACGCGCGGCTGGTCGCCGCCATCCATGAACCAGAGCCGCTCGCCCCAGAGGCGGATCATGAACGGCTGGCTGAGCGCTACTTTGGCCATCACGGCATTGCCGTGGAAGCCCTTCTCGTTGACATCGTCCTTGCAGAATTCCAGTTCCGTATCGGAGCCGAGGCCAAGCTCGATGAACTCGACGCCGTAGGCGTATTGCATCCGAAGCGTGGCTGCGACCTCGGCGGTCGGGTGGCGTTGGCCAGTGCGGGCCATGCCATTGTCCATTTCCGAAAGCAGCACGACCGGCGCGGCGGTTGCCGCCAGGTGCGTGGCGCTTTCCGGCGCAAACAGGCAGCGTTCCAGGTTCCAGGCGGCGACGGCAAACGGGAAGGCAAGCGGCTCGTTCGATGACGGCTCGCCGCCGATCTCGATGCTGTTCATCTCGGGAAGCGCCGCCATCACGGCGTCATGGGCAGCGATCGAACTTTCGATCGTCGTGAAACCGGCGCGGGTTTCCTGCGACGGCACGGAGAGGATGCTGACAGACTTTTCGATCATAGTGCCGGCTCCAGGCCGAGGGGGCGAGCGCTTTCATCAATAGTGGCGAAAGACGCGCCGCGCTCCAGTCGCTTGCCGTTCTCGGTCGAGAAGAAATGCAGGCGGTCGGTCGCGATCGTCACGGCGAGATCGCCGGACAAGGGGATTTCGGGAGAAAGCGCCACCGTCAGTGCCTGATCTTCGATGGTGCCGTGGACGAGGCGTTGCGCCCCGAGCTCCTCGACATAGTCGACCTGGAACAGCATCGCGTCCTCGCCGACGCCGGCAAGCCGCAGATCCTCGGCGCGCAGACCGACGGTAACCGGCCCTTCGACCGGAGCACGCTCGCCAAGCTCGATCATGTAGGTGCCGACATTGAGGCGCGTGCCATCGATGCGGCCCTTGATCAGGTTCATGGCCGGCGAGCCGATGAAGCTGGCAACAAAGGTGGAGGCCGGACGATGGTAGACATCGAGCGGGCGACCGATCTGCTCGATCCGGCCACCGTTCAGCACCACGAGCCGGTCGGCCAGCGTCATCGCCTCGAGCTGGTCGTGGGTGACGTAGAGCGATGTGGTGCCGAGGCGCTTCTGCAGCCGCTTGATCTCGCCGCGCATGGAGACGCGCAGCTTGGCGTCGAGGTTGGACAGCGGCTCGTCGAAGAGGAAGGCGGCCGGCTTGCGCACGATGGCGCGGCCCATGGCCACGCGCTGCCGCTGGCCACCGGAAAGCGCGCGCGGCTTGCGGTCGAGATAGGGCCCGATCTCCAGCATGCGCGCCGCTTCCGCGACGCGGGCGTCGATCTCGGCCTTCGGCGTCTTGCGGTTCTTCAGGCCGTAGGCGAGGTTCTGGTAGACCGTCATATGCGGATAGAGCGCATAGTTCTGGAAGACCATGGCGATATCGCGCTCGGCCGGGTCGACCTCGTTGATGATGCGCGGGCCGATCTTGACCGCGCCCTTCGAGATAGATTCGAGGCCGGCGACCATGCGCAGGAGCGTGGACTTGCCGCAGCCGGACGGGCCGACCAGCACGATGAATTCGCCGTCTTCGATATCGATCGAGACGGACTTCACCGCTTCGACATTGCCGGTATAGATTTTCGAGACCTCGGCGATGGTGATGGCCGCCATGGCTGCCTCCGTTGGTAAATTGCGTTTGAGGGAGCGGCGAAGACGGCTTCGCCTCTCCGTTGTCTACTTGTCGCTTTCCGTCAGGCCCTTGATGAACCAGCGCTGGAAGATCACCACGATCAGGACCGGCGGCAGCATGGCAAGGATCGCGAGCGCAAAGGCCTCATTGTAATCGGGGATGTTCGAGCCGACCCAGACGAGCAGGATCTGCTTGATGCCACGCACCAGCGTGAAGAAGCCTTCATCCGTGGTCATCAATGTCGGCCAGAGATACTGGTTCCAGCCATAGACGAACATGATGATGAAGATCGCCGCCATCATCGTGCGCGACAGTGGCACCAGCACGTCGATGAAGAACTTGAACGGGCCGGCGCCATCGATGCGCGCCGCCTCGAGCAGCTCGTCCGGCACAGACTTGAAGAACTGCCGGAAATAGAAAGTGCCCGTCGCCGACGCGAGCAGCGGCACGATCAGGCCGGTATAGGTGTTGGTCAGCTTCAGCGTGTTCATCACCTCGTAGGAGGGAAGAATGCGCACTTCGAGCGGCAAGAGCAGCGTCGTGAAGATGATCCAGAAGAAGAAGGTCGCGAGCCGGAAGCGGAAATAGACGATCGCGTAGGCGGCCAGCATCGACAGGATGATCTTGCCGAGCGCGAAGCCAAGGCCAAGGATCATCGAGTTCATCATCATGTTGAGGCCGGTGATCTTGCCGGTGAAACCGCCCTTGCGGGTGAGCACGGTCTCGTAGGTCTCGACGAAATGGCCGCCCCAGGTCAGGTTGAGGCCGTTGCGGTGGATATCCGCCGCCTCGTGCGTCGACGTCATGAACGCGACCACGACCGGCGCAACCATGATGAAGACGCCGATGAGAAGGATGACGTGGTCGAAAAACTTGGTGCGATACATCGGCCCCGCCTCAGTTGTAGTGCACGCGCCGCTCGATGAAGCGGAACTGGAAGATGGTGAGCACGAAGACGATGAGCATCAGGATGACCGACTGGGCCGAGGAGCCGCCGAGGTCGTTGCCGCGGAAACCATCCATGTAGACCTTGTAGACAAGGGTGATCGGATTGTTCGCCGCCTTGTCCTTCACCATGACGTCGATGACGCCGAAGGTGTCGAACAGCGCATAGGTGACGTTGATGATCAGCAGGAAGAAGGCGGTCGGCGCCAGAAGCGGCAGGATCACCGTCCAGAAACGGCGGAAGCCGGAGCGGCAATCGATCGCCGCCGCCTCGCGCACCGCCACCGGAATGCCCTGCAGGCCGGAGAGGAAAAAGATGAAATTGTAGGGGATCTGCTTCCAGACCGAGACGACGATCATCGAGAAAGCGGTATCGAAATAGTTGAGGCCAACCTTGATGTCCCAGCCGAACCAGCGCGCAAGCTCGACGATCGGGCCGATGTGCTGGTCGAAGAACATCATGCCGATGAGGCCGGCAACCGGTGGCGCGATCGCATAGACCCAGATGAGCAGCGTCTTGTAGGTGGCGTTGCCGCGGATGACGCCATCCGCCTTGACGGCGAGTAGCAGGCCGATCGACAGCGCAAAGAAGGTGACGAGCGTGGTGAAGATCGCCGTGAAGCGCGCGATGCCCAGATATTCGCCGGACTTCAGCACGTCGGTGTAGTTCGTCATACCGACGAAGGTCGAGCCGAAACCGAACGGGTCCTCGAGGTAGAAGGACGACTGGATCGCCTGGATCGACGGCCAGTAGAAGAACACGAAGATGATCGCCAGCTGTGGCGCCAGAAAGAGGTAAGGCAGGTAAGGCGAAGAGAACTGCACGCGCTTGGCCGCTTCTTCGCTGCCCTTCGCCTTGCCGCCAAACAGCCGGAGGGCGCCGAAGCGACGCCCGTCCGTTCCCGTCCCTCCCCGCGGCGCGGGGAGGAGTTCCGTTCCCGATGTCATCGAGATCAGCCGGCAGTCTTGGCGAAGCGGGCGAGCAGGTCGTTGCCTTCCTTCTCGATGGTGTCGAAGGCGTCCTTGACCGTCGTTTCACCGGAGAAGATGCGGCCGTATTCGCGCTCCATGATCTCGCGGATCTGCGGGTAGAAGCCGAGGCGGTAGCCCTTCGACCAGTCGCCGGCCGGCAGCATCAGCTGCTTGATGCCGACTTCTGCCACCGGCTTTTCCTTGTAGTAGCCGTCCTTCTGGGCAAGCTCGTAGGCTGCCTTGGTGATCGCCACGTAGCCGGTTGCCTTGTGGTAGAAATACTGGATCTCGGGCGAGGTCAGGAACTGGAAGAAGTCGGCGACGCACTTGTTTTCCTCGTCCGACTTGCCCGACATGGCAAACAGTGCCGCGCCGCCGATGAAGGAGTTGGTGCCGGCACCTTCGATCGCGTTCCAATAGGGCAGGAAGGTTGCCGAGAACGGCATCTGCGCCGTCTTCTGCAGGCCGCCGAACGAACCGGACGAACCGATCCAGAATGCAGCCTTGCCTTCTTCGAAGACCTTCTGGTTGTCGTTCCAGCCGGCGCCGTAGAAGGCGAAGTAGCCTTCGTCCTTCCAGGCCTTGAGCTTGTCGAACATCATGACCAGGTTCGGGTCGGTGACCTTCAGCTTCGTGTCGGCAACGCTGTCATAGCCGTTATTGTTGGTCGCGAACTGGATGTTGTTGCGCGAGAAGAAGTTTTCCGTGAACTGCCAGGTGAGCTGCGACTGGGCAAGCGGAATGTAACCGGCGGCCTTCAGCTTCGGGGCTGCGGCCTCGAACTCTTCCCAGGTCTTCGGCGCTTCGACGCCGGCCTTCTTCAGGGCTTCGTCGTTGATGTACATGATCGGGGCCGACGAGTTGAACGGCATGCCGACGAACTTGCCTTCGCTATCGGCGTAGAAATAACGCACGCCGTCGATGAAGGCGTTGCGGTCGAAGCTGTGGCCGGCCTTGATGATCAGGTCTTCGGCGGGAACGACGGCGCCCTTGGCGTTGATGATGGTCGCTGCACCGGCGTCGAAGACCTGCAGGATGTTCGGCTGCTCGCCCGAACGGAAGGCGGCGATGCCGGAAGCGAGCGCTTCCTCATAGGTGCCCTTCGAAACCGGGGTCAGCGCGCAGGCGCTCTGGGCTTCGTTGAACTTCTGCGAGATCTCGTTGATGACTTCGCCATTGCGGCCGGCCATGCCGTGCCACCAGGTAATATTGGTTGCGGCAAGCGACGAGGTTGCCGAAAATGCAAGGGTGAAAGCTGCGAGTGAAATTTTCTTGAACATGACTGGTCCTCTCCACCGGGTTGCGGATGGCAGTGGACTAGTGGCCTTCCATGACAGGCCGGTAACGCTTTTATGTCGGGATGATTACAAATCGTCGAATATGATCGACGCGGATGCGGGCGGAAAACCGCGCACACTTTCCTCATCCCGCGTCCGTATTCAGAACGCGTCGGCCAAGTGGCGCGGCCAGCCCCAGGGTGTCACGGTGATAATGTCGTAACGCACGGAAAGCCTGGCGAAATCGGGCTGACGCCCGAGCCAGAGATCGCTTGCCGCGCGGATGCGGCGTTGGGCCGTTCCGGTGACGGCGAAGACGCCGTCGTCGGCAGAACGCCGGGCCTTGACCTCGACGCAGGCGATGAGATCGCCCCGGCGCGCGATGATGTCGATTTCGCCCAGCCTGGTGCGATGGCGCATCGCGACGATCCGGTAGCCCTTCAACATCAGGCAAAGTGCTGCGCGATACTCGGCAAACCGCCCGCGCCTCTCAGCCTTGAGCTTGCGCCGATCGGGCCCGTCAGTCGCCATGGCGATCCTTGAGCTCGAGCAGACGGTCGTAGAGCTCCTTGCGCGGAAGACCGGTCTGGCGGGCGGCTTCGGTCGCTGCCTTGCCGGTCGACATATCGGCGATGAGCCGGGTCAGCAGCGCATCGACGTCTGCTGCTTCCGGCTCCGGCGGCGCGTCCGGCGGGCCGATGACGAAAACAATCTCGCCCTTGACCGCGCCGCACCCCTCGTAGAACGCCTTGAGCTCGCCGAGCGTGCCGCGGCGAAACTCTTCAAAGGTCTTGGTCAGTTCGCGGCAGACCGCCGCCTTCCTGTTTTCGCCAAGCACCGCTGCGGCAGCCGCGACGGTGGCGGCGATCCGATGCGGCGATTCGAAAAAGAGCAGCGTCGAGGGCACCGTCGCCAGCTCTTGCAGCCGGTCACGCTTGGCCTTGTCCTTGGTCGGCAGGAAGCCGGCGAAGAGAAAGGCGTCGTTTGGAAGGCCGGAACCGACCAGCGCGGCAAGCGGGGCGGAAGCACCGGGAATCGGCACGACGCGATAGCCGGCCTCGATCGCCAGCTGTGCCAGGCGGTAACCGGGATCGGAAACCAGCGGCGTACCGGCATCGGAGACGAGTGCCACCGACTTGCCCTCGCCAAGCGCTGCCAGCAGCCGTGGGCCGACCTCGTCGGCATTATGCTCGTGGTAGGCATAGGGGCGATTGACGATGCCATAGCGGTCGAGCAGCACGCGTGTGACGCGCGTGTCCTCGCAGGCGAGCACGTCCGCGCCGGCAAGCGTTTCCAGCGCGCGCAGGGTGATGTCGCCGAGATTGCCGATCGGCGTCGCCACGAGATAGAGCGCGACGTCGAGCGGACGCGCGGGAATGCTGGCATTGTGCAGGCGGTAGCTGCGCTGCTTCTGCCCGTCCGTGGCCTCCGACGTCTTATGTTTTTCCAACTGCAGCTTCCTGATGGCAATGCCGGCGCACCGGTTTTAGCCTTTATGAGTGAGCCGACATGGCAGGGCAAGGGCGTCAAGCGGCCGGCCCGCGTGTCATCTGGGGACAGCGCCAGTCAAACCCCTTGCTTTTCAGGCGCTGTTTCTGCCATTTTGCCGGTCCACATCCTTCCGGTCGGTTGGCCGGGACACTCGCAGTTGACGCTGCGGCGGGAGCCTCGCCCGCCGGGCAACGGTTGAAAGCGGTAGCATCCCATGCGCATTACTCTCGAGCGGTCCAATCTTCTGAAGTCGCTGAACCACGTGCATCGCGTGGTCGAACGGCGAAACACGATCCCGATCCTCTCGAACGTTCTTTTGCGCTCCGACGGTGCGAGCCTCGAAATGAAGGCGACCGACCTCGACCTCGAGATCACCGAGGCGACGCCGGCGCAAGTGGAACAGGCCGGCGCGACCACGGTTCCGGCACACCTGCTCTACGACATCGTGCGCAAGCTTCCCGACGGCTCGGAAGTGCTGCTGGCGACCAACGCCGAAGGCACGGCGATGACGGTCGCCTCCGGCCGGTCGAAATTCTCGCTGCAGTGCCTGCCGCAATCCGACTTCCCCGACCTGACGGCCGGCAGCTTCTCGCACACCTTCCGCCTCAAGGCGACCGACCTGAAGATGCTGATCGACCGGACGCAATTCGCGATCTCGACCGAGGAAACCCGCTACTACCTCAACGGCATCTTCGTGCACACGGTCGAGAGCAAGGGCGACCTGAAGCTGCGCGCCGTGGCAACCGACGGCCACCGCCTTGCGCGCGCCGACGTCGAAGCGCCGTCCGGCTCCGAGGGCATGCCGGGCATCATCATCCCGCGCAAGACCGTCAGCGAATTGCAGAAGCTGCTCGACAATCCCGATCTCGTCGTCACGCTCGAAGTATCGGACGCAAAAATCCGCCTGACAATCGGCTCGATCGTGATGACCTCGAAGCTGATCGACGGCACCTTCCCGGATTACCAGCGCGTCATCCCGGCCAACAACGACAAGGAGCTGCGCGTCGATTGCCAGTCCTTCGCCCAGGCCGTCGACCGCGTTTCGACGATTTCCTCCGAACGCGGGCGCGCCGTGAAGTTGGCACTGACCGACGGCCAGATGACGCTGACGGTCAACAACCCGGATTCGGGCAGCGCCACGGAAGAGCTGCCGGTCGGCTACGATCACGACCCGCTCGAAATCGGCTTCAACGCAAAATACCTGCTCGACATCACCTCGCAGCTGACCGGAACCGACGCCATCTTCATGCTGGCGGACCCGGGTTCGCCGACGCTGGTGCGCGATCTGGCGGCCGAAGACGCGCTCTACGTGCTGATGCCGATGCGGGTTTAGTCGCCCGTGCCGCAATGAAAATGCGACCCGTCACGCCGCGCGTGGCGGGTTTTTTGTTTGTGCTGATATTCGCGTGCTGTTGATAAGACGACGCCTTTAGGCGCAGACAGACTTGTTTTTGCCGCAGATGAGAGCACATTATATCCGCAATGTCCGCGCCCCGCTCGAATCAGCGAGACCGGACGATCCGTATGAGAGGACGACGGTTTTGAGGGGTTCAATGAATTTGCGCGTGAAGGTGAAGGAACGGCTTGGCCGGAAATTCGACGAGGAGATCCGTTTCTTCAAAGGGTGGATGAGCAATGCGAAGGCGGTCGGGGCAATCTTGCCGACGTCGTCCGTCACCGCCCGCCGCATGGCGAGCGTCATCAATCCCCATTCCGGACTGCCGGTTCTTGAACTCGGCCCTGGAACCGGCGTCATCACCAAGGCGATCCTGGAGCGTGGTATCGCGCCGGAGGATCTGGTGTCCGTCGAGTACTCCACCGACTTCTACCAGCAGCTCAAGGCGAACTTTGCCGACGTCAACTTCATCAATGGCGACGCGTTCGATCTCGAGCAGACGCTTGGTGCGATGAAGGACCGGACCTTCGACAGCGTCGTCTCCGCCGTGCCGTTGCTCAATTTCCCAATGCACCGTCGCGTCGAGCTGATCGAGGATCTCTTGTCTCGCATCCCGGTCGGTCGCCCCGTCGTGCAGATTTCCTATGGCCCGCTGTCTCCGGTCGTTGCCATGCCCGACCGCTACAGCATCCAGCATCTCGACTTCGTCGTGCGCAACATTCCCCCGGCGCAGCTCTGGGTCTATCGCAAAGCGCACTGACGGAGCGCGCCAGTGCTCGGCCTCTATATCACGCACCCGCAGGTGCAGGTCGATCCGGCAGTTCCGGTACCGAAATGGGGACTGTCGGAGATCGGACGCGCACGCGCGGAAGCGACGGCGCTGCAGCCTTGGGTTCGAACGCTCGGGCGGATCGTTTCGAGCGACGAGACCAAGGCGACCGAAACCGCGAGCCTTCTGGCCGCGGCTGCCGGCGTCGTTGTCGAAACCGACGACACGACGGGCGAAAACGACCGCTCGGCCACCGGCTTCCTGCCGCCTCCGGAATTCGAGAAGGCGGCGGACTGGTTCTTTGCCAATCCGACAGAAAGCTTCAACGGCTGGGAGCGCGCCGTCGACGCGCAGGCCCGCATCTCGGCTGCCGTCTTTCGCATCCTTGACGAACACGACCCAAAAGTTCCCATCGCATTCGTCGGCCATGGTGGCGTCGGCACCCTGCTGAAGTGCAGGCTGGGCGGCACCGCCATCAGCCGCAGCGCCGACCAGAAGGGCGGCGGCGGCGGCAATCTCTTCGCGTTCCGCCTTGCGGATCGCGCCCTCACATGCGACTGGACCCCGATGGAATTCTGGCAGGGGTGACCGCGACATGACCAAAACCGCACGCGACCGACTGATCGTCGGCCTGGATCTTCCGACAATCGCAGAGGCCGAAAAGATCGTCACCACGCTCGGTGACGACGTGGCTTTCTACAAGATCGGCTACCAGCTGGTGTTTGCCGGCGGCCTCGAGTTCGCGCGCGATCTGGCGGCAGGCGGCAAGAAGGTCTTCCTCGACATGAAGCTGCTCGACATCGACAACACGGTGGCCAAGGGCGTCGAGAACATCGTGAAGATGGGCATGTCGATGCTGACATTGCACGCCTACCCCAAAGCGATGAAGGCAGCCGTCGAAGCAGCCAGGGGATCGGACCTCTGCCTGCTCGGCGTCACCGTGCTGACCTCAATGGACGAGCAGGACGTGATCGACGCCGGCTACGAATACGACCCGCACACGCTGGTGCTGCGACGGGCCGAACAGGCCCGTGCTGCCGGCATGGGCGGCATCGTCTGCTCGGCGGAAGAATCCTCGGCGGTGCGCAAGATCATCGGCCCTAACATGGCGCTGGTGACCCCGGGCATCCGCCCGGCCGGCGCCGAGAAGGGCGACCAGAAGCGCGTCATGACGCCCGCCGATGCATTGAAGGCCGGATCGAGCCATCTCGTCGTCGCGCGCCCAATCGTCGCAGCCAGCGACCCGCTTGTCGCCGCTCGCGGCATTCTCAAGGAGATGAACGACGCGCTTTCGCGCTGATCGTGACACCCGCGTGCAACAGGTCGGCGTTGAGCACCATACATCGCCGCCGGTTGCCACCGTTGTGCTTGACCTCGGTCGGAATTTGCCGGAAGTAACACTCCCGTCTGCTTTTATTGCCTGAAGACGAGGAGGTCAGCATGGCCAAAGGATACTGGATCGCACGGGTCGATGTGCGGGACCTGGAACGCTACAAGGACTACGTGGCGGCCGCAAAGCCGGCGTTCGAGAAATACGGCGCCAATTTCCTGGCACGCGGCGGTGAGTTCGAGCGTCTGGAAGGTGCCGTTCGCGCCCGAAACGTCATCATCGAGTTTCCCTCGCTGCAGGCCGCCGTCGACTGTTATAATTCCCCCGAGTACCAGATTGCCGCCGCGATCCGCCAGCAGGTGGCAGACGCCGAGATGGTGGTCGTCGAGGGCATCTGACACGCGGAACACTGCCAAGCTGCGGCGCCGCCGCCGGCCGCGAGGATTGGCCTTCACCTCTCGCGGCTGTTGGGCTATGTAGCAACCAATTCGTCCAAATGAGATCAGGAGTGCGTTTCCCATGACCTTGTCCAACCTTCCGCCGCTGGTGACGATTTTCGGCGGATCCGGGTTCGTCGGCCGTCATGTCGTGCGCGCGCTTGCCAAGCGTGGCTATCGCATCCGCGTCGCCGTTCGCCGCCCGGACCTTGCAGGCCACCTGCAGCCGCTCGGCAATGTCGGCCAGATCTCTTTCGTCCAGGCCAACCTGCGCTATCGCAAGTCGGTCGACCGCGCCGTCGAAGGCTCCGACCACGTCATCAACTGCGTCGGCGTGCTGTTCGAGAGCGGCCGCAACACCTTTGACGCCGTGCAGGATTTCGGCGCCCGGGCGGTTGCGGAAGCCGCCCGCAATGTCGGCGCAAAGCTGACGCACATCTCGGCGATCGGCGCGGACGCCAAGTCGGAATCGAGCTATGCCCGCACCAAGGGCCGGGCGGAAGCCGCGATCCTCGAAACGCTGCCGGATGCGATCATCCTGCGCCCGTCGATCATCTTCGGACCCGAAGACGGCTTCTTCAACAAGTTCGCCAGCATGGCCCGGTTCGCACCGGCGCTGCCGCTGATCGGCGGCGGCAACACCAAGTTCCAGCCGGTCTATGTCACCGATGTCGCCGAGGCTGTTGCCCGCTCGGTCGATGGCCAGCTGTCGGCCGGCACGATCTACGAGCTCGGCGGGCCTGAAGTGCTCACCTTCCGCCAATGTCTTGAGATCATGCTCAAGACGATCGATCGCAAGCGCTCGCTGGTATCGGTGCCCTTCGGCCTCGCCTCGCTGATGGGCAGCATCGCGTCGATGATCCCCTTCATCACGCCGCCGGTGACGGCCGATCAGGTAGTGTTGCTGAAATCCGACAATATCGTCTCGACCAAGGCCGAATCCGAAGACCGGACGCTTCGCGGCATCGGCATCACTCCGACGATGCTGGAATCGATCCTGTCGACCTATCTCGTGCGCTATCGCCCGCGGGGCCAGTATACGCGCGGCGGTCGCGCCGCCTAAGGCAGCGTCCCACGACGCCTTCTTTGACCGCCGCCGGCCTTGCCGGCGGCTTTTTTGCTGTGTCGTTCAGGCAACAGCGTTGCAGTTCTGCCGCAGTCACAAAAGCGAATGGCATTTACCGCAGATTCAACATGTCCTGATATTGATCAAGACATATCCAACGCATAAAAACCGCCCCGCGCCCCGATCGCAAGAAAGTCTCGGCGGCGACAGCATCACTCTCGAAAGGCATGGCGTCCATGGGCAAGTCGATCGCAATCTTTTTTGCGTGTGCGGCACTGATCATTCTGGCTGGCTCATTCGTCGCGCCGAACACGGTCGCGAGCAGCCGCAAGGGCTGCACGCCCGCCTATGGTGTCGACCCGTGCACGACGGCGTCGATCGACCTTTCCGGCAAGTAAGCCGGCGCCCTTGGGGCGATAGATCTCAAGTTTTTGGCGGGGGCCAGGGACCGCGTGCGTTTCATCTGAAACGCACGCGGTTTTGTTTTTACAGCGCCGCGCGTCTATTTAGACGCGCAAAGGTCGCTGTAACACTTTGAGTTGCTGCATAATTTTGTCCTTAAATCGATTCCGATTTAAGGAATTATGCAGTGAAGTAGCGACCCTCAGCCAAGCATCCAGAGACCGACGAGGCCGGCGGTGCCGACGACGATGCGCCAGATGGCAAAAGGCGTGAAGCCGCGGCGCGAGACGAAGTCCAGCAGCGAGCGGACGACGAAGATGCCGGCGACGAACGCCGCGATGAAGCCAACGGCGATCACGGTGAAATCGTCGAACGACAGCGCATCACGGTTCTTGTAGAGGTCGAGCGTGAACGCGCCGAGCATCGTCGGCATGGCGAGGAAGAACGAGAATTCCGCCGCCGACCGCTTGTCCGTTCCCATCAGCAGAGCGCCGGCAATCGTCGCGCCGGAGCGGGACGTACCCGGAATCATCGCCAGGCACTGGAACAGGCCGATCTTCAGCGCCAGCGACGGCGGATAGTCCATGACGTCGGTGTAGCGCGGCGTCAGCGGCAGGCGATCGATCGCCAGAAGGATGAGGCCGCCGATGATCAGCACGACACAGATCAGGATCGGCGTTTCGAACAGCACGGTCTTGATGAAGTCATGGGCGATGGCGCCGATGACGGCGGCCGGCAGGAAGGCGAACAGCACCGAGACGACGAAGCGGCGAGCCTTGACGCTCGTCGGCAGCGCCAGCGCGATCGACAGAAGCCTTTGGAAATAGACGAGCAGGATCGCCAGGATGGCACCGAGCTGTATCAGAACCGCAAAAGTGTTGCCCGGCGATCTGAAGCCGAGGAAATGCCCGGCGAGGAGAACATGCGCCGTCGACGATACGGGTATGAATTCCGTCAGCCCCTCGATGAGGCCGAGGACGAGCGCGCTGATGATCGATTGATCCGCCATATATAAGATTTTCCTGACAAGTTTTGGAGTGGGAGGAAAAGGCTGATTCGCTTGTGTTTGCCACCACAAGTTCCTATAGCTTTTTCTGATGAGCCGTGGCCAGACGCATGCGCCGCCACGCTGACGTCCCCTGAAAAAAGACCATAAGAAGCCAGATCATCGATGCCGACACTGTACCATCACCCCATGTCCTCCGCTTCGCGGTTCGTGCGCCTTATCCTTTCGGAATACGGCTACCAGACGGAATTGACCGAGGAACAGCCGTGGGAAAACCGGCGAGACTTTCTGGCGCTGAATCCGGCCGGGACGCTACCGGTCTATGTTGACGACAGTATGAGGGCGCTCTGTGGCGCCACGATCATCTCGGAATATCTCGACGAGACGAACGGCATCATGAAACGAGATCGGCGGCTTCTGGCCGAGGATCCGTTCCAGCGCGCCGAAATCCGTCGCCTGGCCGAATGGTTCCTGCACAAGATGGAAGCCGACGTGACGCGGCCGCTGGTGCGCGAGCGTATCTTCAAGCTGCAGATGACGCCCGACCAGGGCGGCGGCGCACCGGATAGCAAGGTGCTGCGCACGTCGCGCGCCAATATCCGTCAGCACATGAAGTACCTGTCGTGGCTTGCCGGCTCGCGCCCCTGGCTTGCCGGCGACCGGATTTCCTATGCCGATCTCGCCGCGGCCGCGACCGTGTCCGTGCTAGACTATCTCGGCGAGATCGACTGGTCGGATGCCCCGAGCGCCAAGGAGTGGTACCAGCGGCTGAAGTCCCGCCCCTCCTTCCGCCCGCTGCTCTCCGAACGCGTGCGTGGCGTGACCCCGGTTCCGCACTATGCGGATCTTGACTTCTGAGGACTGAGACCGTGCCCGGCATTGCTGCCAAGGCTGACAATGGGGATCGACGGCGGCTGAAGCTGACCGAGTTCCTGAAGGCCGAGGCGGCTGACAAGGGCTTCGATCTCTGTCGCATCACAAGGCCGGATGCCATTCCCGAGGCGCCGGCCCGGCTCCAGGATTTTCTCGACGAAGGCTTCCACGGCACGATGGAATGGCTCGCCGAGACCGCCGCGCGCCGCGCCGATCCGCGGGTGCTGTGGAGCGAAGTGCGCTCCGTCGTCATGTTCGCGATGAACTATGGGCCGGACGATGACCCGCGCGCGATTCTCGCAAAGGCTGATCGCGGCGCGATCTCTGTCTATGCCCAGAACCGCGATTATCACAACATCATCAAGGGCAAGCTCAAGGAAGTTGCGACCCGATTTGCCGCCCGCGCCGGCGAGGACGTCAAGGTCTTCGTCGATACGGCCCCGGTCATGGAAAAGCCGCTGGCGGAAAAGGCCGGGCTCGGCTGGCAGGGCAAGCACACCAATCTGGTCAGCCGCGAATTCGGCTCCTGGGTGTTTCTCGGAAGCCTGTTTACCACGGCCGACCTCGTCGTTGACAAGCCGGAGCGCGATCACTGCGGTTCCTGCCGCGCCTGCCTCGATGCCTGCCCGACCGGCGCGTTTCCGGCGCCCTACCAGATCGACGCACGGCGCTGCATCTCCTACCTGACGATCGAACACAAGGGGCCGATCGACCCGGAACTCAGGCCGCTGATCGGCAACCGCATCTATGGCTGCGACGACTGTCTTGCCGCCTGTCCCTGGAACAAGTTCGCGCGGGCCGCCTCTGAAATGAAGCTGAAAGCGCGCGATGACCTGAAGGCGCCAGCGCTCGACAGTTTGCTCGAACTTGATGACCCGGCTTTCCGTGGCCTGTTTTCGGGCTCGCCGGTCAAGCGCATCGGCCGCGATCGCTTTGTGAGGAACGTGCTGATCGCCGCTGGCAATTCCGGCGACCCGGCGCTCGTGCCCGCAGTCAAGGCACGCATTGATGACGCCTCGCCGGTGGTGCGGGCGATGGCGGTCTGGGCGCTGTCGCGATTGGTCGCGCCGGCGGCGCTTGCGGAATTTGCCGAACAATGCGAGCCAGAGACGGACGAAGACGTCCTGAACGAATGGCAAATGGCGGGAGTGAGCCGATGCATGTCCTGATCCTTGGCGCCGGTTACTCCGGCATGGCAATCGCGCGGGCAATGGCTCCGAAGGCGACAAGCGTTGTCGGCACCACCCGTACCGAGGAGAAGGCGGCGAAGCTCGAAAAGGTCGGCATCCGCCCGATCCTTTTCGACGGCGAAACGATCTCCGACGCGCTCGTTGCTGCGCTTGGTCAGGCAACGCACCTGATTCAGTCGATCGCGCCCGGTCGCGACGGCGATCCGATGTTCCGCACCTCGAGCCCGGATCTCGCTCGGCTCGCACCGAATCTCAAGTGGATCGGCTATCTCTCGACTGTCGGCGTCTATGGCGACCATGGTGGAGAATGGGTCACTGAAGACATGCTGCGCAAGCCGGTCTCGGCCCGTTCGGTCGAGCGGGTGGAGGCCGAAGACGCCTGGATCGCCTTCGGCGCCAGGCAGAACGTTCCGGTCGCCGTGCTCCGGCTCGCCGGCATCTACGGGCCGGGCCGCAACGCCTTCTGCAATCTCGCCAACGGCACCGCCCGGCGCCTGATCAAGCCGGGGCAGGTGTTCAACCGCATCCGCGTCGAGGACATCGGCGCGGCGGCCCTTTTCCTCGCCGACAAGGGTCTAGCCGGGGTATTCAACATCACCGACAACGAGCCGGCGCCGCCGCAGGACATCGTTGCCGAGGCCGCACGGTTGATGGGCGTCGAGCCGCCGCCCGAAACGCCGTTCGAAACCGCCGAGCTTTCGCCGATGGCCCGTTCCTTCTATGGCGAGAACAAACGCGTCTCGAATGCACGCATGCGGGAAACCGGCTTCGAATTCGCCTATCCCGACTATCGCGTTTCGCTTGCGCAAATGTGGCAGGCGGACAGCTGGCGCGGAGAATGAACAATTGCTGCGCGAACCGGTCAACATATCCCGCTCGCAATGGAACAAACCCGATAGCATGATCGTTAGTAATGGCGATCTCACGGGCCGCTGAATTGTGACCCTCCTGAGATATTCATTCTATACTCTGCGAATTGAATGCAACCACAGCGGTAGTAGCGTGTTTTGAACCATCCGGATTCCGGACATTTCGTTCAATTCGAAATTTTTAATGATTTTTTTCGTTAAGCCATATCTCGGCTCGCGTGCGTGCCGCGGTTCACGTTCAACCGCTGATTCCAAAGAACTTCCTGGTCTCGCTTAAACTATTTCAAACAATCTTCGATTTTTAATTTTCGTCCTTTTTTAACAATTCCTAATAGAACGTAAATGGTTGAAGCACGTTTTCGCCATTTTTCGCCCCAATTAGCGATCTTCGACAGAATTAACCAAGAGCTCCAGCCCAAGGGCTCTAACCGGGGGTCGCCAGTTTGACGCCAGCGAAAATCAAGACTGTTGCCGCGGCAGCGCTGTTCACCGCCGGGATCGGCCTCGTTTCCGTTTCCGATAGCCAGGCAGCAGGCGCCGGCTGCGGCGGCGCGTCCTGGTATGCGCTGACCTCCAAGACGGCTTCCGGCGAACGCATGAACGCCGCCCGCCTCACCGCCGCCCACCGCAGTCTGAAATTCGGCACCAAGGTGCAGGTGGTCAACAAGCGCAACGGCAAGACCGTCGTTGTTCGCATCAACGATCGTGGTCCGTTCATCCGCGGCCGCGTACTCGACCTTTCCAAGGCAGCCGCCTCGCAGATCGGCATGGTCAGTTCCGGCACCGCCAGCATCTGTTATCGCGTCGTCAATTCTTGATCGCAGTTTACTTCCGTCCGGCATTCATTCCCGGCGGTTCTGCTTTGAGAAATACTGTTCCCCGCGTTTAATCCCGGCCAGCGTCTTGCTCTTCGATGCCATCGCCGCTACCACGGCGAAAAAGGAGTAGATCGAAGATGCGATTGGGCGGCAGGCTCGCAGGAGCCATCGAAGTTCTTGAGGATATCGAGAAGCGGAAGCGCCCGGTCGCCGACGCACTCAAGGACTGGGGCCTTTCCCATCGGTTCGCCGGTTCGGGCGATCGGTCGGCGATCGGCAACATCGTCTATGACGCGCTTCGCATGAAGCTCTCCCACGCCTATCTGATGGACAGCGACAGCGCCACCGCGCTTGGCCATGCCGTGATGTACCGCCAGTGGGGGTTTTCGCCCAAAACGCTGGCCGCCGAACTCGATGGCGACAAGTTCGCCCCCGAGATGCCGTCTGCCGAAATGGCGCAGGCTTTCGCGACACGCCGGCTCGAGGACGCCGCTGCCCACATCCAGGGCGACATTCCCGAGTGGGTCCAGGCATCCTTCGAAGAAAACTTCTCCGAGGATTGGCTCGACGAAGCCAAGGCACTCGCCGGGCGTCCCACGCTCGACCTGCGTGCCAACACGCTCAAGGCAACACGCGCCAAGGTTCTGAAGGCACTGGAGCGCAGCGGCGCCGAGCCGGCGACGATCGCGCGCAACGGCATCCGCATTCCAGCCGGCGAAGGCGCCTCGCGTCTGCCGAACGTCACCGCCGAACTTTCGTTCCAGAAAGGCTGGTTCGAAGTTCAGGACGAGGGATCGCAGATCGTTGCCGATCTCGCCTTCCCGCAGGAAGGCGAACAGGTGCTCGACTATTGCGCCGGCGGCGGCGGCAAGACGCTCGCCATGTCGGCAGCCATGAACAACAAGGGTCAGGTGCACGCCTACGACACCGACCGCAAGCGCCTGGCGCCGATCATCGAACGGCTGAAGCGCGCGGGAACGCGCAATGTCCAGGTGCACGAATCCGCCGACAGCCTGGCGCCGCTTGCCGGCCGCTTCGACCGAGTTCTCGTCGATGCGCCCTGCACCGGCACCGGAACCTGGCGTCGTCGCCCCGATACCAAGTGGCGGCTGAACCAGAAGAACCTCGAGGAGCGCATCTCCCAGCAGGAAGAGGCGCTGGCGAGCGCCGCACAGTTCGTGCGGCCGGGCGGACACCTGATCTATGTCACCTGCTCGGTCCTTCCCGAGGAGAACGAAGCGCAGGTTTACGGCTTCTGCGAGGACAATCCGGAGTTCGAGATCCTGTCGGCCGCCGACATCTGGGCCGGGCTGTTCGGCACAGACAAGCCGCAGCCGTGGTCTGCCGACATGAAGACGGTGACGCTGACGCCTGCCTCGACCGGTACGGACGGCTTCTTCTTCTGCCTCATGCAGCGCAGGGCCTGAACGCCTCGCCGGCGGCTTCGGCACATCGTCAAACCGCCGGCATCAGATTGAAAACGTTCTAAACTATACACTTTGACACCAGTTTACTTTTGGTTCATGACAAGTCGGCTCCGGCGGGTCTGCGGGGGATTTCCGACGACCCTTGCCGAGCGATGACGCCGTCCCGCGGTGTCCGTTCCGGTCCCGCCGGGAAAAGAACAGGAGAGGGTCATGACCAAGAATTTCATCCGCGCCGCGGCGCTGGCGCTCATGACGGCAACGTCGGCGCTGGCCCTGCAGCCGGCCCAGGCGGCCACCGATGCAGCCGCCGTGGTAAAGCACTACACCGTCGTTGCGCACGCCAAGTTCGAAGATGCGCTGATCACCGCAGAGGCGCTCGACAAGGCGATCGACGCGCTGATCGCCACCCCCAGCGAAGCAACGCTGAAGGCGGCGCGCGAGGCGTGGCTCAAGGCCCGCAACCCCTATCAGGAAACGGAAGTCTACCGCTTCGGCAACGCCATCGTTGACGAGTGGGAAGGCAAGGTCAACGCCTGGCCGCTGGACGAAGGCCTGATCGATTATGTTGATCCGAGCTACGGCAGCGAGAGCGACGAAAACGGCCTCTTCACCGCCAACGTGATCGCCAACAAGACGATCAAGATCGACGGCAAGGATGTCGACGCCACCAACATCACGCCTGAACTGCTGGCGGGTACCCTTCAGGAAGCTGGCGGCGTCGAGGCGAACGTCGCCACCGGATATCACGCCATCGAATTCCTGCTCTGGGGCCAGGACCTGAACGGCACCGGCCCGGGTGCCGGCAAACGCCCCTACACGGACTTCGACGCCAAGGCCTGCACCGGCGGCAATTGCGACCGCCGTGCCGCCTATCTGAAGGCTGCTTCCGAGCTGCTCGTCTCGGACCTGAAAGAAATGGCCGCCAATTGGACGCCGGATGGCGCGGCGAGCAAGGCCGTGGAAGCCGATCCGAAAGCTGGCCTCACCGCCATCCTGACCGGGATGGGGTCGCTCTCCTACGGCGAACTGGCCGGCGAGCGCATGAAGCTCGGCATCCTGCTGCATGATCCGGAGGAAGAGCACGATTGCTTCTCCGACAACACCCACAACTCGCACCTGCACGACGCCATCGGCATCCAGTCGGCCTATACCGGCGAATATACCCGCGTCGACGGCACCAAGCTGACCGGCGCCTCGCTTTCGGAACTCGTTGCCGCCAAGGACGCGGCACTCGACAAGGAAATGACCAAGGATCTGGCCACCACGGTCGAGAAGATGCAGGCCATGGCCAAGCGCGCCGAAACCGTCGAGGCCTACGACCAAATGATCGGCGAAGGCAATGCCGAGGGCAATGCCACGGTTCAAGCCGCCATTGATGGCCTCGTTGCCCAGGCCAAGACCGTACAACGCGTCATTGCATCGCTCGATCTTGGAACAATTGAGCTTGAAGGTTCCGACAGCTTGGATAATCCTAACGCTGTGTTCCAATGAGTTGAAAAGGCGGGCCGCGTCGCAACAACGCGGCCCGATCTTCGATCGATGAATGCACGGATTGTCCAATCCCTGTCGCGACAGCTCGCAGCGCTGCTCTGCCTGCTTGCAACAGCTGTTGCCGCGTCTGACGACGCCTCCAACCTGTCACGGACACGCGACGATCTTTCCGAATCCGACCGCAGCCGCGTTGAAACCATCGTCCGACCGACGACCGACTTTTCCAAAGCCGAGCGGTACGAGGCAATGTCCGGTGGCGCCGGGACCTCGATCGCCCCTGTCGACCAGGACAGCTTCACGCTGTTTTCCGCCAACCTTGCCTTCTCGGACGAGGAGGCCTTCAAGCTGGGCGATGCGCTCTTCGAGAAACTCTGGGTGTCGTCGCCCTCCTCGACCCAGGCGTCGGATGGATTGGGACCGCTCTACAACGCCCGGGCCTGCGAAAGCTGTCATCCGCGCGATGGGCGCGGCCGCCCGCCGGAAGGCTCGCCTGACGCCACATCGATGCTCTACCGTCTGGCGCGCGCGCCGCACAATGATCGCGAGCGCGAGATGCTGGCCAACTACGATCTGCTGAACTTTCCCGATCCTGTGTACGGTGGTCAGTTGCAGGATAGCGCCGTTCCAGGACTTGCTGCGGAAGGCCATATGAAGATGACCTACTCCGAGCTGCCGGTCACATTGGCCGACGGCGAACTCGTGTTCCTGCGCAAGCCGTCCTACACCGTCACCGACCTCGGTTATGGCGATCTCGACCCGACAACGACGCTCTCTCCTCGCGTAGCACCGCAGATGATCGGTCTCGGGCTGATCGAAGCCATTCACGAGGCCGACATTCTGGCGGGCGCCGATCCCGACGATCACGACGGCAATGGCATCAGCGGACGCGCGGCCCTCGCCCGCGACCGCAACACCGGCAACATCGTGCTCGGACGCTTCGGCTGGAAGGCCCAAAACCCGACGGTCCGACAGCAGACGGCGGATGCCTTCGCTGCCGACATCGGCCTGTCGACGCCGGATGCCGATCGCAGCTACGGTGACTGTACCCAAGCCCAGGCCGCCTGCCTTGCAATGCCCACCGGCGTGCAGGCGCGCCTTGGCGCGGTCGAGGCGCCCGATCCGGTGCTTGGTCTCGTGGCCTTCTACACCGCCAACCTCGCCGTCCCTGCCCGCCGCCAGGCGAGCTTTCCGAAGACACTGCGCGGCAAGCAGGTGTTCTACGAAATCGGCTGCACGGCCTGCCATACGCCGAAATTCGTGACCCGCCGGGATGCCAGCCGCAAGGCCCAGGCGTTTCAGTTGATCTGGCCCTACTCCGATTTCCTGTTGCACGACATGGGCGAAGGCCTTGCCGATGGCCAGGCCGTGGGCAGCGCGAACGGCAGCGAGTGGCGCACGCCGCCGCTCTGGGGCATCGGCCTGACGAAAACCATCAGCGCTCACACATATCTGCTTCATGACGGGCGCGCCCGCAATTTGACGGAAGCCATTCTATGGCACGGCGGCGAGGGCCAGGCTGCCCGCGATGCCTTCGCCCGTCTTTCCACGCGCGACCGCCGTGACCTCATCGCATTTCTGGAGTCCCTTTGATGCCTCACATGCCCACGCTCGCCCTAGGCCTTTTCCTGGCGGCGATAGCGCCGCCTGCCATGGCGCAGGAGGGGAGCCCCTTGTCGCCGCGTGTCGTCAATGAAGCGGCCGTGCCGGCCGTGATGGCAAAGGCCGTCGACGATTTCATCATCCCCGGCTATCGCAATCTGTCAGATAAGACGGCACTCCTGACCAAGGCTTCGGCAGCCCTTTGTGAAACCCCTTCGGCGGTGTCGCAGGACAATGCGCGAGCGGCATTTTCCGAGCTGGTGCGGGCCTGGTCGACGGTCGAAATCATCCGTCTTGGGCCGGCGCTCGAGCAGAACCGCTTCGAGCGCTTTCTGTTCTACCCCGACCGCAAGAGCACCGGCCTGAAGCAGGTGCAGGCCATTCTTGCCAAGGGCGACGAGACGGCGACCGACGTCGCATCGCTCAACGGCAAGAGCGTCGCGGCGCAAGGGCTGGGCGCGCTGGAATACGTGCTCTATGGCAACGGTTCCGAGGCGCTTGCGAGCAAGGAGGGCGACTTCCGTTGCCGCTATGGCGTGGCGATCGCGCAGAACCTCGACACCATCGCTCACGAATTCCTGGCGGAGTGGCAAAAGCCCGACGGTATCCAATCCGCCTGGAAGAAGCCCGGCCCTGGAAATCCTCAGTTTCGCGACAGCAAGGAAGCGGCAACCGAGCTGCTCGGCATTTTCGTGCACGGCGTCGAGATGGTGAAAGACCAGCGGCTGAAGCCGTTCTATGCCAGAACGGTCGACGGCAGGCAGGACAAGGGGCATCCGAAGCTGGCGATCTACTGGCGATCGGAAAACACCATGCCCTCGATCGCCGCCAACTTCCGCGGCCTGCAGACCCTGTTCAAGGTGGCGGACATGGAAAGCCTGCTTCCGGAAGACAGCCGCTCCGTCGCCGGATCGGCAGACTTCGTCTTCAAGTCGGTCATCGCCATCTCGCAGAACATCGACGGCCCGATCGGCGAGGCGATTGCCGACGACAAGAGCCGCGCCAAGCTCGACTTCCTCACGCTCAACACCGCCGATCTTCTCGACCGGCTGAACAAGGATTTCGGCGGCGCCATCGGCCTTGGCGCCGGCTTCTCCTTTGCCGACGGCGACTGAACAGGCAGCCACCAGCCAAGGTGTTGACAATCCCTCCGTTTGGGCGCAAAGCGCTCTCGTGTCCGCTCTCGCGGGCACGTTTCACCACAAGGATCAACTTGCAATGAACCCCGACAGTCGAAGTCGAGCCTTCATGCTCACGACCGCTCGGTCCTGATTGATCAGGGCTTCGTGGCGGTCGGATGACTCGCCCTATGGAGCCCAAAATGCTGCGCATCTACAAAAGCCAGAACAGCCACCTCGTGCTCGTCGATATGCTCGACAGCCTTGCCTCTCCGACGCCGGTTATCTGGTTCGATCTGCTCAATCCCTCCGTTGAGGAGACCCGACTGGTCGAAGGCCAACTCGGCATCGAAATCCCGACCCGCGACGAGATGCAGGAAATCGAGCTGTCCGACCGGCTCTATCAGGAAGACGGCGCGCAGTTCATGACCATGACGGCCGTCGCCAAGCTCGACAGCGACTATCCGGTCAAGGTCCCCGTGACCTTCATCGTCAAGGGCGTGACGCTCGTGACCGTTCGCCATGCCGACCCGAAGCCGTTCCAGACCTATGCCAACCGGCTGCAGAAGGCCAACGGCCAGGGCTGTGAAACGGGTGAACTGGCCATGCTGGGGCTTCTCGAAGCGATGATCGACCGCACCGCCGACGCGCTGGAGCGGGCCGGCAGCGAGGTCGACGGCATTTCGCGCGAAGTGTTCCGCAAGACCAATGCCAGCGCCACGAAGAAGACGCGCGACCTGCAGTCGCTGATCGAGCAGATCGGCCAGAAGGGCGACCTTCTAACGATCATCCGCGAAAGCCTGGTCAGCATCGGTCGGCTCGTCGCCTATCATGTGGCGCTCGAAGGCATCGGCCCGCGCAAAGCGGCAAAGGAAAGCCGGCAGCGGATCAAGCTGATCCAGCGTGATGCGACGTCGCTCGGCGACCACGCGCTGTTCCTGTCGAACAAGATCAACTTCCTGCTCGACGCGACGCTCGGCCTGATCAATCTGGAGCAGAACCAGATCATCAAGATCTTCTCGGTCGCTGCCGTGGTGTTCCTGCCGCCGACGCTGGTCGCCTCGATCTACGGCATGAACTTCGAGATCATGCCCGAGCTGCAATGGCGGTTCGGATACCCCTATGCCCTGGCACTGATGGTGCTTTCGGCGATCGTGCCTTTCCTCTACTTCAAGCGGCGGGGCTGGCTCTGAAAGAGCAATCTGCTACATCGTAGCGACAAGGACCGGCGGCGGAATTCTGCTGCCGGTCCGACAAAATGGCAGGCGAGAATGGCATGCGCGCCACCACGGGTCTGATCGACCGACGCAATTTCATCAAGATGGCCGGCGCCGCCTGGGTGGCGACGCTCGGCGCTCGCGGCGCCTTTGCCCTTGAGCGCGCCGACGCGGTCTTTGCCTCCGCTTTCATGGCGCCGGACGGAAGCTATGGCGTTGCGACGCTGACGGAGGCCGGCGAGATCGTCGAGCGCACGGCGCTGCCGGCACGCGCGCACGGCATGGCGTATTCCGCGGCCAGCAAACGGATGGTGGCCTTCGCCCGCCGCCCCGGCACCTATGCGATGATCCTAGCGACCGACGGCCGCGCCGAGCCGGTGGTCATTGCCGCCGCCGACGGCCGGCACTTCTATGGCCATGGCTGCTTTTCCGCCGACGGCCGCCTGCTCTACGCAACCGAAAACGACTTTGCCGCCAATCGAGGCATGATCGGCATCTACGACGGCACCAGGCGCTTTGCCCGCATCGGTGAATTTCCGACCTACGGCATCGGCCCGCACGACATGACGCTTTCCGCCAATGGACGGATGCTCGTCATCGCCAATGGCGGCATCGAGACCCATCCGGATTTCGGCCGTACCAAGCTCAATCTCGACCATATGGAACCGAGCCTGACGCTGGTCGATACCGAGACCGGCGCCCTGATCCAGAAGCACACGCTGCCTGGCGAGCTCAGCCGGCTTTCCACCCGCCACGTCGATATCGGCCCGAAAGGCGAGATCTGGTTTGCCTGCCAGTACGAGGGGGCGCGCGACGACCTGCCGCCGCTCGTCGGTCATTTCTCGCATGGCGAAGATCTCGCCTTCGTGTCGCTGCCCGAAAGCACGACGGAGGCGCTCGCCAACTATGTCGGCGCCATCGCCGTCAACCGCCAAGAGGGACTGATCGGCCTCACCTCGCCCAAGGGCGGCATCGCCGTGACACTCGATGCCCGCACCGGCGCAGTGCTAAAGGAACAGCGCGTTGCCGATGCTGCCGGCGTCGCCGCCGCCGATCACGGTTTTGCCGTGTCGTCCTATGACGGCCGCTTCAAGGGTCACCCGAACCGGGTCGCCTGGGACCAGCATATCGTCCGGCTCGCTCGCAGCTGACAGTAGGTCTCAGGCTGAAAACCGGCCCTCGCCGGCGAGCTTTGCCAGATTGTCCCATCGATAGGCGGTCTGGTCGTGGTTCTCCCCGCCGAGGCTCACCTGCCCCTGGCCGACCGCGACGGCGCCCAGACGCTCGTAAAACGCCCTGTTCGGGTTGGTGGAAAGCACCCAGGCAAACAGCGACGCCCCGCCCAGCTCCCGGCAATGGGCCGCGACGCTCCGCACGAGCGCCGAGCCGATGCCCGCGCCTTGAAAGTCCTTGAGGATATAGAGCGCATAGAGCTCGCGATCGAAACGCGGCGGCATCGAGCGGGCTTTTCCATAATTGGCAAAGCCGATCACCCTGTTGGTGCCCATGTCGACGGCAACCAGATGGAAGACGTCGGCAACGCGCATGCGCCTGGCATGGCGCAGCGCCTGTTCCTCGATGCTCATGGCATCGAGATAGGCATCGGAGATCAGCCCGCGAAAGGTCGATCGCCAGGTTTCGACGATGACGGAGGCGATCATCATGATGTCGTCCGGTTCGGCTGGCCGGATGTCGATGCGGCGAAAGCTTTTCATGGCAGAGATATAGGTGGCACATGGGCGCTTCGAAACAGCCATCCCCGCTGGAAAGCACTCAAGGGCGCTCTATCTGCCGATGCCAAGAACAAAACCATCGTATACGCGGTCTTCATCGCCGCCGTTCACGGTCTCGGCCTTCTCATCGACTACAACAACATCCCCGGCGAATGGTATCAGTCGCTGGCAAAACCGGCCTTCAATCCACCCAACTGGGTCTTCGCCCCGGTCTGGTCGATCCTCTACGTGATGATCGGCATTGTCGGCGCCCGCCTGTTTCTCAACCACCGCCGCACCGCCGCGATGCGATTGTGGCTCGCACAGATGATCCTCAACTTCCTGTGGTCGCCGCTGTTCTTCGGCATGCAGGACATCTCGTCGGCATTGATCGTCATCATCGTGCTTTTGATCGCGATCGCCGGCGTCATCGCCGCAAGCTGGCACAGGGACCGCGCTTCTGCTCTGCTGTTCCTGCCCTATCTCGCCTGGGTGGCGTTCGCGACGGTGCTCAACGGCTCGATTTTCCTCATGAATTGAGCTTGTCGCACCGGTGCCGCCGTGCCACTGTCCGTCGATCGATAGGGCAGGCAATCGGGCCTGCCGCGACAACCAAGGCCGTGTTGACTGATGGACGAGAGCGATCCCCCAGATTTCCGCAGACGCATAAGGGAAAGCTTCGCACGACAGGCGGCCATGGAAACGATCGGCGCGGAATTGACGCTGGTCGAGCAGGGCACGGTCGAGATCGAACTGCCCTTCGACGAGAAGCTGACGCAGCAGCACGGTTTCCTGCATGCGGGCGTGATCTCCGCAGCGCTCGATTCGGCCGGCACCTACGCCGCCTATTCCGTCATCGATCCCGACGCCTCGATCCTGACGATCGAATTCAAGGTCAACCTTTTGTCGCCGGGGCGCGGCGAGCGCTTCCTGTTTCGCGGCGAGGTCACCAAGCCGGGCACGACCATCATCGTCTCCGACGGGCGCGGCTACGCGATCCGCTCCGACGGGCCGGCCAAGCTGATCGCCTCGATGACCGGCACGATGATGGTCATCCGCGGACGCGAGGGTATCGAAGGATGAATTTTGAAATGAAGGACGTCGCCGGCCGCAAGGTTCTCTATGTCATGGCGGTCGATGCCGAATACGGCCCTCATCTGAAGGCGCGGATCGCACCGTTGATGACCGGCGTCGGACCGGTCGAGGCCGCCGTCACCCTGACGAAGGCGCTGGCCGGCCTTGCCGCCAAAGACAGCCTTCCCGATCTCGTCGTCTCGCTCGGCTCGGCGGGTGCCGCCAAACTCGAGCAGACCGAAGTCTATCAGGCGATATCGGTCGGCTACCGCGACATGGACGCCTCGGCGCTCGGCTTCGAGAAGGGAGCAACGCCGTTTCTCGATCTTCCCGCCGTCGTTTCGCTGCCGCACCGCATTCCCGGGATCAAGGAGGCCAAGCTCTCGACCGGCGCCAACATTGTCTCGGGCACCGCCTATGACGGCATCGACGCCGACATGGTCGAGATGGAGACCTATGCGGTGTTGCGCGCCTGCCAATCCTTTGGCGTGCCGCTCATTGCGCTTCGCGGTATTTCCGACGGCAAGGCGGAGCTCAAGCACGTCAACGACTGGACGGAGTATCTTCACGTCATCGACGAGAAGCTTGCTGGCGTCATCGACAGCCTTGAGACCGCGATCGGCACCGGAGAAGTCCGGCTCTGAAAGCCCGGGATTGTCCGGGTGCAATCTAATCGTTGCGCAAAAGACGGGCTTTCATTAAAGGCTCGCCATGATCAAGCTTGTTTGAAGGCCCGACATGACCCAGACAGCCCATCCCGACACCGTTCTCATCGTCGATTTCGGCAGCCAGGTGACGCAGCTCATCGCCCGGCGCGTGCGCGAATCCGGTGTCTATTGCGAAATCGTGCCGTTCCAGTCGGCGGAAGAAGGTTTTCAGCGGCTGAAGCCGAAGGCCGTCATCCTCTCCGGCAGCCCGGCCTCCACCCTCGACATCGGCTCGCCGCGCGCTCCGTCGGTGATCTTCGATTCCGGCCTGCCGGTCTTCGGCATCTGTTACGGCCAGCAGACCATGTGCGCCCAGCTCGGCGGCAAGGTCGAAAGCGGCCACCACCGCGAATTCGGCCGCGCCTTCCTCGAGGTCGAAAAGGACTGCGCACTGTTCGACGGCGTCTGGTCCCTTGGCTCGCGCCACCAGGTCTGGATGTCGCATGGCGACCGCGTGACGGCGATCCCCGAGGGCTTTGAGGTCGTGGCGACCTCCGCCAACGCCCCCTTCGCCTTCATTGCCGACGAGGCGCGCAAATACTACGCCGTGCAGTTCCACCCGGAAGTGGTGCACACGCCCGACGGCGCCAAGCTGATCGCCAACTTCGTGCACAAGATCGCCGGCATCAAGGGCGACTGGTCGATGTCGGCCTACCGCGCCAAGGCGGTTGACGCGATCCGCAAACAGGTCGGCGACAAGAAGGTGATCTGCGCGCTTTCGGGCGGCGTCGACAGCTCGGTCGCGGCCCTCCTCATCCACGAGGCGGTCGGCGATCAGCTGACCTGCATCCTCGTCGACCATGGCCTGATGCGCAAGGACGAGGCGAAGAACGTCGTTTCGATGTTCCAGGAGCACTACAACCTGCACCTCCTGCACGTCGATGCCTCCGACCGCTTTATCGGCGAACTGGAAGGCGTCAGCGACCCCGAAACCAAGCGCAAGATCATCGGCCGGCTGTTCATCGAGGTGTTCGAGGAAGAGGCAAAGAAGCTCGGCGGCGCGGATTTCCTCGCCCAGGGCACGCTTTACCCCGACGTCATCGAAAGCGTTTCCTTCACCGGCGGTCCGTCGGTGACGATCAAGTCGCACCACAATGTCGGCGGCCTGCCGGAACGCATGAACATGCAGCTGGTCGAGCCATTGCGCGAGCTGTTCAAGGACGAAGTCCGCGTGCTCGGCCGCGAACTCGGCCTGCCCGACAGCTTCATCGGCCGCCATCCCTTCCCGGGACCGGGCCTCGCCATCCGCTGCCCGGGCGGCATCAGCCGCGAGAAGCTCGAGATCCTGCGCGAAGCCGACGCGATCTATCTCGATGAGATCCGCAAGGCCGGCCTTTACGACGCCATCTGGCAGGCCTTCGCCGTGCTGCTGCCGGTCCAGACGGTCGGCGTGATGGGCGACGGCCGCACCTACGAGTTCGTCTGTGCGCTGCGCGCCGTCACCTCGGTCGACGGCATGACGGCGGACTTCTACCACTACGACATGGAATTCCTCGGCCGCGCGGCAACGCGCATCATCAACGAGGTCCGTGGCATCAACCGCGTGGTCTACGACGTGACCTCGAAGCCGCCTGGCACGATCGAGTGGGAGTAATCCAGTCATCTCGATGCCGGCAGACAAACTCTATAACGATCCAAGCCTTGTAGAGTTCTACGACATCGAGAACGGCTGGACCGCCGATTCCGAGTATCTCAAGACCATGGCCGCAAGCCGCACCTCGATCCTCGATCTTGGGTGCGGCACCGGTCTCTTGGCAGCCGCGCTAACGCAACAAGGCGGAAAACGTGTGGTCGGCGTCGATCCGGCCGCCCCAATGCTGGATGTCGCAAAGAAAAGACCCTATGGCGACCGGGTACTCTGGGTCGAAAGCGATGCACGAACGGTCCGTCTGAACGAGACCTTCGACCTGGTGGTGCTCAGCGGCCATGCCTTTCAGGTCTTCCTCACCAGGGAAGACCAGCTGGCCACTCTGAAGACCATAGTCGCACATCTCTCCCCGCAAGGGCGCTTCATCTTCGACAGCCGAAACCCGCGGGTCGAGGAATGGAAAGAGTGGACGCCGGCCGAATCCGGGCGAGCTATCGTTCATCCTGTGCTGGGCGAGGTGCTTGCGTGGAACGACGTGCGGCATGACCCCGATACCGGCAACGTGGAGTATGATACGTTTTACCGGATCGCCGCCGACGAACGCACCTATTCAGCACAGTCGAAAATCTCTTTCCCGTCATACGAAGACCTCGCCGCGATGATGGACGAAGCGGGCCTCGACGTCGAACAGTGGCTCGGCGGCTGGGATGGCAGACCGTTCGCGGCAATGGCACCCGAAATCATTCCGATCGGTCACCGACGTTAGCCTGACAGTTCCGCAATGCGGTCGAGCTCCAATCCAACAACCACGGCTTCACCGTATGTCAGCTTCTGCCCGCGAACGCCTGAGCGCGGTTCGTTAGGCGAGCTCGCCAGCGATCTGACGCGGTGCCACCGCCGCCCGCAAGAGCCGCATGAACAGCCTGGTGTCGTTTCCAAGACCCGGCTCCACCCCGCGCATTTCCTTGATGCCGCTCATTGCTGCGAGAATTATTCCTGCTAAGTCGGCGGGCTGGGCTTCGACGACGCCAAGGTCGATTTCCCCCTTGGCTGCAGCCTCGCGCAAAGCCAGCGACAACAGATCGAGAAGCCGCGCCCGCGTCTCGAGCGTAATATCGGCGGCCAGCGCCATATTGACCTCGAACAGTTCCCTTGCATCCGCACTTGCGCCCAAGGGGGCGATCAGTCCGCGCTGGAAGGTGGCGATCGCCGCTTCGATGCGATCAAAGACACTGCCCCGCCCCTTCAGCGCCAGCTCGACCTCGGCCATCGTTTGCCGGTGCGCGCGCGCCGAACCGGCTCGAAACAGGTCTTCCTTGCTGTTGAAGCTCAGATAGAGCGAGGCCCGCGAGATTCCGGCAGCGCGCGCAATGTCGGCCATCGTCGCCTTGCGAAAGCCAAAGCGCACGAACACCGGCAACGCGGCATCGAGGATGTGCGTCGTTTTCTGATCAGTCGATATCATGCAGACACATTGACACTTCGAGCCCACAGTGTCAAAAGACGATTAGACATATTGAGTCCATTTGTCTAATTCGAAGGACCGCCATTCCGGCATGGCCAGAAGGAGCCGTGATGCGCATTGCCGAAACAAAGGGCCAGGATGACACCGTGCTGGTCACGGGCATTGCCGGTTTCCTCGCAGGCCACGTTTCCCTGCAGTTGCTGAGGCGGGGCTATCGGGTTCGAGGCAGCCTGCGGAACACGGGAAAGTGTGAGGCCATCAGAAGCCAGCTTGGCGCGCACGCGCCTGGCGAGTTGCAGCGGCTGAGCTTCGTGCAGGCCGATCTGGATGCAGATGACGGCTGGCGTGAGGCCGTCGAAGGGTGCCGCTACGTCATTCACACGGCATCACCGTTTCCTCCGGGCTTTCCCGAGAATGAACGAGCATTGATTGAGACGGCGCGCGACGGTGCGTTGCGCGTCCTCAGCGCCGCACACCGCGCACGCGTCGAGCGGGTCGTTCTGACCTCGTCGGTTGCCGCCACCAACCATGGCGACGGACAGGCGCCGTTTACCGAAGCGAACTGGACCGACCCGGAAAGCCCGCGGGCGACGCCCTACTACAGGTCCAAGACCCTCACCGAGCGCGCCGCCTGGACATTTGCGCACGAGGCCGGCCTCGATCTCGCCGTCATCAATCCGAGCGTCGTCCTCGGCCCATTGCTCGGGCGCGATTTCGGGACGTCCGTCGGATTGATCTACCATCTGATGACAGGCCGCTTCGAAGGTATCCCGCGCTTCGGCTTTTCGGTTGTGGACGTGCGCGACGTCGCCGATGCCCATATTAGGGCGATGACCAATCCTGATGCCGGCGGCCATCGCTTCATCGTCGGCGGTCGATTTTTCTGGCTCAAGGAACTGGTGGCCCTCCTTGCCCGCACCTTTCCCGAGCATGCCGCGCAACTGCCGGTCGGCGAAGTCCCGGACGAGATCATCAGGGCGATGGCATCAACCGATCCCAACGCCCGCACGATCGTTCACGAGCTTGGCCGCAACCTGAGCATCGACGCTTCGAAAGCCAGGCGCATGCTGAACTGGCACTCACGCCCTGAGGACGAGTGCATCTGCGCCAGCGCGCAAAGCCTCATCGCCCTGGGATTGGTGCCTGCCGTTTCCGTCGGCAGATAGGGTCAACCCATAGCGGCGAACGTTCCCGACATATGGGAGATCAAGCGATCTCTCATCCCCTCAGATGGAGAATACCGATGACGCCGGCAGCAACCGATACCACACGACAGACACAAGAGGCCGAGATCCTGCGGGAGACGGAGCGCGCCCGGCTTTCCGCTCTGGTCAGCGCCGATGTCGCGCTGGCACGCCCGTTTCACGCTCCCGACTTCCAGTTGATAACACCGATTGGCGCATCGCTATCAAGAGACGAGTATCTGGGGGCAATCGCGGCCGGCCGGATCAGGTACCTGGCCTGGGAGCCTGGCGATATTGCGGTGCGCCTCTATGACGGGGCCGCGCTTATGCGCTATCGCGCCCAGCTCGAAGTCGTCTTTGACGGGCACAACGTTCCCCGCAGCGATTACTGGCACACCGATGCATACGAATATCGCGACGACCGATGGATGGTCGTGTGGTCGCAGGCGACAGCGATCCACCAGCTGTAAGGTCGGCAGGCGCTTTACCTGTTTGCCAAACATCGTTCGAAAAACTCTGACGGGGCGTGCGTGGCATGCCCCTTTTGCGTTTCCGTGCCAGCCAGCCGCTGCAGCCATCCATCCCATATCAAAAACAATAGCATTGACTAATCAATCAGTATGGACTAATGCTTTCATCATGATTGAAGCAGCACCCGTTACCACCCTCATGCGCGCACTTGCCGATCCGACCCGGCGCGCCGTGTTCGAGCGCATTGCCAATGCCGACGAGATCACGGTGGTCGAACTGACGCGCGGCAGCGGCGTGACGCAGGGCGCCATTTCGCAGCACCTCAAATCGTTGAAGCAGGCGGGTCTCGTCACCGAGCGCCCCGAAGGCCGCAACGTCTACTATCGCGCCCAACCCGAGGGCCTCGAGCCGCTGGTCGACTGGATGAGCCATTACGGCGTCTTCTGGCGGGAACGGTTTGCAAACCTGCGCACTCTCTTGAAGGAGATCGATCCATGAATGAAGTAGCGTTGCAGCCCCACACGCAGGACATCGTGGTCGACGAGGTCTTCCCCCACGCCCCGGAGACGATCTGGAAAACGCTAACAAGCGGTGCGTTGATGAGCCGCTGGATGATGGTTCCGACAGGCTTCGAGCCGGTCGAGGGCAGTCGTTTCACCTTTCAGACGACACCGGCCGGCGCCTGGGACGGTGTCATCCACTGCCAGGTGTTGGAGGTGCTGCCAAACGAACGGTTCGTCTACGCCTGGAAGGGCGGACACGAAGGCAACGCCGGCTATGGCTCGCGGCTGAACACCGTCGTCACCTGGACGCTAGCCAGGGTCGACAACGGAACGCACCTTCGCCTCGTCCATTCCGGCTTTGTGACGCCGAGAAACGACACGGCCTACAGGAACATGAGCGAAGGCTGGAAGAAGGTTCTGCGGCAGATCGGTACCGTGACCGAAGGGCAGGACTGAGACCACGCCCAAAGCCTGACGCGGGCGCCGTGCCCGCGTCCGGACGCGTCCTATTCGGCGCGGGGCGTTGCGGCGCCCGTCTGAACAGCAGCGAAACAACCGTCTGCGATGCCCGACCATCGAGCGCGCTCGATGCCACGCGCGCATTCCCGACCCCAGAGCGCAAGGAGCAATGACATGAGCAAGCCCTACACCGGTGGATGCGCCTGCGGCGCGATCCGCTATGAAATCTCCGGCGAACCCGTCGTCTCCAGCGACTGCCAATGCCGCGATTGCCAGCGCGAGAGCGGCACCGGCCATGGCTCCCACCTCACCTTTCGCCGCGAAGGGGTGAAACTTGAAGGCGAAGCGGCACAGTGGGACATGGTCGCCGACAGCGGCAATGTGAAGACCAGGGCCTTCTGCCCCACCTGCGGCTCGCCTGTTTACATGACCCTGGCGGCAAAGCCCGAGTTCTTCGTCATCCGCGCGGCGAGCCTCGACGATCCTGCCCGGTACAAGCCGCAGGTGGTGTTTTACAGCAGCCGCGGCTACGCCTGGGATCAACTTGACCCGGCGCTGCCGAAATTCGAGAAGATGCCGCCGATGTAGTGTGCCGGGGAAAAGGGCATCGAAGTTTTCGCGGGCGTGCCTTAGCATGCCCCTCCTCCATCCCCATCTGCTAGCGACCGGCCAAAAGAAACGACGTGACATGACCAATCGACTTGCCGTTGATGGAGGGTCGCATGCCGATCGACCAGTTTTCCCTGGACCTGGGGCCGCCGTCACCACGACGGTCCCTCGACCTGCTTTATTTCGCCATACTCCCTGGCGCTGCCGCCGCCGACACGGCTTTGCACTTGGCGCGAGACGATCAGGAGAGGCACGGGGCTACGGGCCAGATCTACGATCCCGACCGGCTGCACGTCTCGCTCCACCGGGTCTGGAAAGGGCTCGGATTGCCGAATGAGGCCGTCCACTACGCCACGCGCCTCGGCGCACGTGTCGATGCGGCATCCTTCGACATCCGGTTCGATCGGCTCGTCAGTATCGACCAGGGTCGCCAATACCCAAGGATATTGACGTGCGGAAGCGGAAGCCAGTTGCTCGATGAGCTGGTGAGCCAACTTTCCGATGGCAAGGCTCCGGGAGGCGAGGTCGTCCCGCATATGACGCTCTATTACGGCGATCGCTTCGCGCCCTACACCGACTTGGGAACGCCCATCACCTGGACGGCGCTCGACTTTGCACTGGTCCACACGCGCAAGGGCCTCAGCGAAACCAAGGTTCTCCGACGCTGGCCGCTTTCGAGGCGGACATGAACCAGTACGGTTGAGACGTGTTCGGAATTGCCGAACGGTAAGTCCGCCTTCCGGCGGCTAGTGCGAACAGCAGGCGACTGTCATCTTCTCTCCATCGAAACACCTTTCGGCACACGCCGACAAACAGGAGAGGCCAATGCTTCGTTTCCTCATCACCGGCGCAACAATCGCCTTCGCCGTCCCGGCGCTCGCTCTGTCCGCATCGCCGAAGGAGGACCAGGGGCGGTGCGCGAAATCCATGTCGTAGAGGGTCAGCGCGATGCCGACACGGCGGACAAAGGGGGAATCCTATTGGCCGATCAGGATCATGTGCGGGTTCCCGTCTGGTGCGCGCGCCACCAGAAGACGGCGACCGCACGGTAAAAGTCAAAGCCTTGCTCCGCCGCCGCCAAGGTCTGCGCCCCCCGTTTCTAGCCACTTGCAGAGCGTATCGGGAATGCCGATAAGCCTACGAAACGAGACAAGCGGGGGAGACCATGGACATCTCGGAAATCATCATCGCCGGCGACACCGCAGGCATCGAATGGCGCCTGCCGGTCTTCCGTTTCAAGGGCAAGAACCCCGACGCGCCGAAAACCTATATTCAAGCGGCGCTGCACGCCAACGAACTGCCGGGGACGGCACTCGCTCATTTCCTCCTGCAGATGCTTGCCGAGGCAGAGAAGAACGGCGCCATTCTCGGCGACATCACCGTCGTGCCGCAGGCAAACCCCATTGGTACTGCGCAATCGCATTTCGGCGAGTTGCAGGGCCGGTTCGATCTCGGTTCGCGCACCAATTTCAACCGTGATTTCCCGCTGATCGCGCTCGGCGAGCGCGACAGCCTTCTGAGCGATCTCGAGCGCCACTCGGCGACGGATCGCCTGAAACGGCAATTGCTGCACATGGCGCTCGGCGCCGAGCTGATGCTCGACCTGCACTGCGACGACGAAGCGCTGCAATATGCCTATATCGATGACGCCTTCTGGCCGGAAGCCGCCGACCTCGCCACGGCGCTCGACATGGAAGCGGTGTTTCTTTCCGATGGCGAAAGCTCCGCCTTCGAAGAGGCTGTCGCCTACGCCTGGAAATATGAGACGGCGGATCAGAAGAAGACGAGCCTGCCCGGGCGGCTTTCCGTCACGGTCGAGCTTCGCGGCACACGCGACGTCTATCCTGAGATGGCACGCAAGGACGCCGAGGGCGTCTTGCGCTTCCTCGTTGCGCGCGGCGTTGTCGCCGGCGACAGGGCAGCACTTCCCGCGTTCAGTGGCATCGTCGCACCGCTCGACAACATCGAAATGATCCGCGCCCCGGAATCCGGCGCCATTCTCTTCCACCGCGACATTGGCGACAAGGTGAAGGCCGGCGATCTGCTCGTGACGATCCTTAATCGTCCCGGCCGGCCGGACGGCGCCATCGAAGTCCGCGCCCCGCAGGACGGGTTGATCGTTACCCGGGTATCGACAAGGCTCGCCCGTCGGCGCTCGGACCTGATGAAGATTGCCTGCGCAACCGCCTCCAGCGCCGCACGCAAGCCGGGGCCGCTGGAAGCTTAAAGGAAACGCCGCACCGTGGCTTTTATCCGGAACGTCCGCAGGGCGTTCCGGTGTTCACGGCGCCATCGTGGCGGTCATCTTCGGACTGTCGAGAAGGATGGTCGAGCGCAGCGTCTTGATCTCGCCGATCTGCTCGAACTCGCTCCACAGCAGCCGCTTGTAGTCGGCGACATCGCGCACGGCGATCTTCAGCAGGAAGTCGAAATCGCCGGCAACCGTGTGGCACTCCACCACCTCGGGCATGCGCGACACCAGTTCGATAAAGCGTTGCCCGACCTTGCTTGCGGTTCGCTCCAGCGTCACTTCCAGAAAAGCCTGAAAGCCCACCCCTGCCGCCTTGGGGTCGACGACGACCGTTTGCCGGATAACACCTGCCGAATAGAGCCGCGCCAACCGGCGCGAAAGCGGTGCCGGCGATAGGCCGACGCGCGCCGCAAGCTCGTTGTTGCTTCGCGACGCATCCTCGACAAGCAACCGGATGATCCGCCTGTCGATCGCGTCGAGTTCGGTCGTGCCACGCTCGGCCATCGGTCAGCCCTTCCCTCGCATTTTCCAGGGTCTGCGCAAATCAGCAAAAGAAATGCACCGATCTACGCAATTCGATCTAGGCGAATATTGTCCCCGTGGCAAATCCGGCGTCGATTTTGCGCGGTCATTGCCTTAATGAAGAAGCCTGTCGGGCAGCCGGAGGGCTGGCTACCCGCACGACCTTCTCGACCGCTATCGCTATTCTGTCACTGCCAAGGGGGAATTCCGGCATGTTCGACGCTCTGACCCGCCAACCCGACGATCCGTTGCTGGCCCTGATCGGGCTCTATCGCAGGGATGAGCGCCCCGGAAAGGTCGATCTCGGCGTCGGCGTCTATCGCGACGAAACCGGCCACACGCCGATTTTCCGCGCGGTCAAGGAAGCGGAAAAGCGGCTTCTCGAAACGCAGGACAGCAAGGCCTATGTCGGCCCCGAGGGCGATCTCGTCTTCGTCGATCATCTCTGGACGCTGGTCGGCGGCGACACGATCAACCGAAGCCATCTTGCCGGCGTGCAGACGCCGGGCGGCTCCGGCGCGCTCCGGCTTGCGGCCGACCTCATCCGCCAGATGGGCGGCAAGCGCATCTGGATCGGCCTGCCGAGCTGGCCGAACCATGCCAGCATCTTTAGGGCTGCGGGCCTCGAGACAGCCGGCTATCCGTTCTTCGACGTGCCGTCCCAGACCGTGCTCTTCGACAATCTGATGAGCGCGCTCGAGGGTGCCTCGGCCGGCGACGCCGTGCTGCTGCATGCCGGCTGCCACAATCCGACGGGCGGCGTGATCACCGAGGCGCAGTGGCTGGAGATCGCGGCGGTTGCCGCCGAGCGCGGCCTGCTGCCGCTGATCGACCTTGCCTATCAGGGCTTCGGCCGCGGACTGAACGAGGACGTTGCCGGCCTTCGCCACCTCATCGGCATCGTGCCGGAAACCCTGATTGCCGTCTCCTGCTCGAAGTCGTTCGGGCTCTACCGCGAGCGCACCGGCGCCATCTTTGCCGTGACCACCTCGCCTTCGTCGGCCGACACGGTTCGCTCCAACCTCGCCGGTCTGGCGCGCACCAGCTACTCGATGCCGCCGGATCATGGTGCTGCCATCGTGCGCACCATCCTGTCGGACGCTGACCTCGCGCGCGACTGGAGAGAAGAGCTCGAAACCATGCGCCAGCGCATTACAGGCATTCGCCGGTCGCTTGCCGAAGGCTTGCGCGACCGCTGGCAGGCGCTCGGCGCCATTGCCGGCCAGGAGGGCATGTTCTCGCTGCTGCCGCTTATGGAAGCGGATGTCATGCGGCTCAGGAACGAGCACGGCATCTACATGCCGGGCTCCGGTCGCATCAACATTGCCGGGCTGAAAACGGCCGAAGTCGATGACGTCATCGGCAAGTTCAAGAACCTCTAAGGACTGACGAAGACGATGAAGGCCGAGCGAATGATCGATGCAAACGAGGTGCCCGCCGAGCGCCACCGCCTCTACGAGGATGCGCTGGCGATCCTGACGGGCACGCTGATCATGTCGCTCGGCGTCATCATCTACAGCAAGGCGATGCTGCTGACGGGCAGCACCTCGGGCCTCGCGCTTCTCTTGCAATATGCGACCGGCGCGCAGTTCTGGCTGGTGTTCTCGCTCATCAATCTGCCGTTCTACATCCTGGCGATCAAACGGCTCGGCTGGATGTTTGCGCTGCGCACCTTTCTGGCGGTCACCCTGGTGGCGCTGTTTTCGAAATTGACGGCGGGATGGGTGGAATTCGCCAGGCTGGATCCGATCTATGCGACCATTGTCGGCGGCGGGCTGATGGGCACCGGCCTGCTGATCCTCTTTCGCCATCGCACCGGGCTCGGCGGCATCAATATTCTGGCGATCTATCTGCAGGAGAAATTCGGCATCCGCGCCGGCTATTTCCAGCTGGCCGTGGACCTTGCAATCCTTGCCGCGGCCTTCTTCGTGCTGCCGCCGGCCAACCTGGTTCTGTCGGTGGTGGGCGCCGCCGTCGTCAACATGACGCTCGCCATCAACCACAGGCCGGGCCGCTACGTCGGCGTCACCTGAGACATCGAAGGCCTTCCCTCTCTCCGAGAGGGAGGCTATCACTCCCGGCACGAATTTGCCGCAAGGCAGGAAAGGCATGGGAATGACGGTCACGATCTACGGCATCAAAAACTGCGACACGATGAAAAAGGCGCGCACCTGGCTCGATGGCCAGGGCATTGCCTATCGCTTCCACGACTACAAGGCCGAAGGGATCGACCGCGCCCGTCTCGAGCGCTGGTGCACGGAGGCAGGCTGGGAGATCGTGCTCAACCGCGCCGGCACCACTTTCCGCAACCTGGCCGATGCCGACAAACAGAACCTCGATGCCGACAAGGCAATCGCGCTGATGCTGGCGCAACCGTCGATGATCAAGCGCCCGGTGCTCGAAGCCAACGGCAATCTGCTGATCGGCTTCAAGCCGGAGCTCTACGAAACCCTGCTCGACAGGGCGAACGCCTGACGCCTGGAGAGGCACGATGTCCAAGACCACCCGCGCGACGCAGACGCTTGCCAAGGCCGGCGTTGCCTTCACCGTCCACACCTACGACTACGACCCGAACGCCGAACGCGTCGGCCTGCAGGCGGCGGAAGCGCTCGGCGAGGATCCGAGCCGGGTGTTGAAGACGCTGATGGCCGAGGTCGACGGCAAGCCGGTCTGCTGTGTCGTGCCGTCCGATCGCGAAGTCAGCATGAAGAAGCTGGCCGCAGCCTTCGGCGGCAAGTCGGCAGCGATGATGAAGCCGGCCGATGCCGAACGTCTGACCGGGTATCATGTCGGCGGCATCAGTCCGTTCGGACAGAAGAAGCTGGTGCCGACCGCGATCGAAGAGGCTGCCCTTTCCGAAACGCGGGTCTACATCAACGGCGGTCAGCGCGGCCTTCAGGTGCGGCTTGCGCCCGGCGACGCAAGGGCCGCGCTGAAGGCCGTGGCGGCGTCGCTGATCGCCTGACGCTCGCCATCAAAACATCATGGACGCCGGCTAGACCTCAGATCCTCGAAGTCCTTGAAAGCCCGTCCATGCTGTCCGGATTGATCCTGCGCCCAAAGCGTATCGCCCGCCGCCTCACCATTGCGATCGCGGTCGTCGCGACAGCCACCGTGCTTTATCTGGTCGCGCTGCAATGGACGGGCAACTTCCATACGCTCGTTGCTGGCGAAGTCTACCGGTCGGCCCAGCCGAGTTCGAGTTCGATTGCCGCCTATTCCAAGAGCTACGGCATCCGCACCATTCTCAACCTGCGCGGCGAGAGCAATGCACGCTGGTATCGCGACGAAGCGGCCGCCGCCGAGCGCAACGGCATCCGCCTCATCAATTTCCCGATGTCGTCGTCATCAGCAATCAGCCTCCAGGAAACCGAGACGCTGATGGCGATCCTGCGCGATGCGCCGAAACCGCTCCTGATCCATTGCAAGGCCGGTGCGGACCGGACGGGCCTGGTCTCGACGATCTACCTGCAGCAGATCGCCGGTGTGGATGAAGAAACGGCCGAATGGCAGCTATCGCCGATCTACGGCCATGTGGCGCTGCCCTATCTCTCCTCGACCTTTGCCATGGATGAAACCTGGGAGGCGCTGGAGAAATCCTTCGGCCTCGACAGTTAAAGCGCGTAGCGATCCTTCAGACTCGCCTACTGCGCTTTAAGCTCTTGTTTTTGCGCATGTCGTTATCGCAAAACCGCTGCACACTTTTGCGCGACATGCCTTAGAGTTCTACCGGAGTTTGGTGAGTAGGCTCGCCAGTTGCAGCGCTTCGTCCGCACTCAGTTTCGCGCCGACATGGGCTTCTATCGAGCCGGAGTAGATCTGCCACATGCGCGCGCGCATCGCGCGCCCCTCGTCGGTGACGACCACCCAGTGTCCGCGCCCATCGGCATCGAAAGCCTCGCGACGGACAAGCCCTTCCCGCTCCAGGCGATCAATCAACCGCGAGAGATTGTATTGGGCAAGCAAGGTGCGGGACTCGATCTCGAAGGGGCGCAGCTTGCCGCCTTCCGCCTGCACCAGTTCCCAGAGCACGTCATACCAGCCGAGCGGCGGCAGGTCGGCCCTCTTGAAGTCGACTTCGATCGCCCAAAGCACGCGCCGCTGCGCGCGCATGAGGCCGACCCAGGCCTGCGTGACGGCCGGTGTCGGCCGCGGCGCTGTGTTTTTTGGAACATCGCTCATAGATGCAATTACATCGATCTTGAAACTATTGGCAAGCGCACATACATGCAAATGCATATACTTCAGCCAACCCAGGAGATCGCCCATGAGCAATACCCTCACCTTGATCAGCCATCATCTCTGCCCCTATGTGCAGCGGGCCGCGATCGCGCTTGCCGAAAAAGGCGCCGCCTTCGACCGCGTCAACATCGATCTGGCCGCCAAGCCGGACTGGTTCCTGAAAATCTCGCCGCTCGGCAAGGTGCCGTTGCTGCAGATCCCGCACGAGACGGGCGAGGCTGTCCTGTTCGAAAGCTCGGTGATCTGCGAGTACCTCGAAGAGACGCAGGCCGGTGTCAGGCTGCATCCGACCGATGCCCTGGAACGGGCGCGCCACCGCGGCTGGATGGAATACGGCTCATCAATCCTCTCGGACCTCTGGGGTTTTGAGACCACCGGGGATGCCGAAACCTTCGAGCAGAAGCGCCAGGCGGTCGCCGCAAAATTCGCAACGGTCGAAACCGTGCTCGGCGATGGCCCGTATTTCGCTGGAACGGACTTCTCTCTGGTCGACGCCGTCTTTGCGCCGATCTTCCGCTATTTCGACCTCTTCGACACGCTGGTCGACCACGGGATCTTCAACGGCCTTGACCGCGTTTCCGCCTGGCGGCAGTCGCTGGCGGAACGGCCGAGCGTCAGGAAAGCGGTGACCGCTGATTACGGCGAGCGCCTGATGACTTTCCTGAAGCAGCACGACGCCTATCTGCTGCGCGCGCAATAGAGCATCGTGCCGGCCCTTCTTTTTCGGCACGCGCCGTCCTATGACGGTGGCAAACCTGCGGGAGGAGCAAGCGCGCCATGCCAGAGACGTCGACCCTGATGATATTGCAGCCCTATCCCGGCATCTTCGCCTATTACGACGGGCGGATCGCCGGGACCCGGCTGCACTCCGAAGGGCCAAACTGGCTTGACGACGGTGCCTATGCACTCGGCGTCGCTTCCTATGCCATCGTCGATGGCGGCGAGGCGCTCGTCTACGACACCCACATCTCCGTGCCTCACGCCGAGGCCATTCGGGGCCACCTCGAAGGCCTCGGCGTGACCTCGATCCGGGTCGTGCTCAGCCATTGGCACAAGGACCACGTGGCCGGAAACGCCGCCTTTGCCGATTGCGAGATCATCGCATTGGCGTTGACGGCGGCACGGCTGGCGGAAAACCGCGAAAAGATTGAAACGGCGACGCCGCCGATCCATCCCCTCGTCATGCCCAACCGCCTGTTTGAGGGCCGGCTTGACCTGAAGGTCGGGCAGCGGAAGGTGGAACTGCATCATTTCGCCATTCACAGCGCCGATGGCAATGTCCTCTGGTTGCCTGAAGAACAGCTGCTGCTGGCCGGGGACACGGTGGAAGACTGCGCCACCTTTATCGCCGAAGCCGAACAGGTCGCCACGCATATCGCCGAACTGAAGCGCCTGCGCGACTGGCCGATCGCCCGCATCCTGCCAAGCCATGGCGATCGCGATCGCATTGCCGGTGGCGGCTATGACAGGGCTTTGATCGACGCGAACCGACGCTATCTCGAACGTTTGATGGACGCGGCCGCAGGCGGAACGCCGATCGGATCGCTCAAGGACTTCGCCGCCGATGAGATCGCTGTCGGCTCGATCCTTTATTTCGAACCCTATGAAGAGGTCCACGACAGCAATGTCGGCAGAATGCGCGCGGCAGCCAGACGCATCTGACCTTTGCCATCACCAGCCTTCATTTTCGCCGCAAACAGCATTAAACCTTCTCACATCGAATTCATAAAGACAGGCAGATCATGACCTATCCCGCCAACACCCCCACCCCGATCGACCCGGTCAAACTCGACAAGCTCGCGGAAGTCGCCATCAAGGTCGGCCTGCAGTTGCAGAAGGGCCAGGACCTGGTGATGACGGCGCCGATCGCCGCCATGCCGCTCGTGCGCGATATCACCAAGCATGCCTATAAGGCCGGCGCGGGTCTGGTGACGACCTTCTATTCCGACGAGGAAACGACGCTTGCGCGTTATGCCTATGCCCCCGACGAGAGCTTCGATCGAGCCAGCGACTGGCTCTACGAAGGCATGGCCAAGGCCTTTGCCGGCGGCGCTGCTCGTCTCGCCATCTCCGGCGACAACCCGATGATGCTGTCCGCCCAGGACCCGAGCAAGGTCGCGCGCGCCAACAAGGCCAATTCCATCGCCTACAAGCCGGCGCTCGAAAAGATCTCGAACTTCGACATCAACTGGAACATCGTCTCCTATCCCAACCCCTCCTGGGCGCGGCTGGTGTTCCCGAACGATCCCGAGCCGATCGCTGTGGAAAAGCTGGCCAACGCCATCTTTGCAGCGTCGCGCGTCGATCTCGACGATCCCGTCGCCGCGTGGAACGCGCACAATGCCAACCTGGCGCGACGCTCCGCGTGGCTCAACGGCGAACGTTTCGCCTCGCTGCATTTCACCGGCCCCGGCACCGACCTCGTCGTTGGGCTGGCCGATGGACATCTCTGGTGCGGCGGCGCGTCGGAAGCGAAAAACGGCGTCATCTGCAATCCCAACATCCCGACCGAAGAGGTCTTCACGACGCCACACGCGCTGCGCGTCGAGGGGTACGTCTCCAGCACCAAGCCGCTGTCGCATCAGGGTACGCTGATCGACAACATCCAGGTCCGGTTCGAAGGCGGGCGCATCGTCGAGGCGAAGGCATCGCGCGGCGAGGAAGTGCTGAACAAGGTGCTCGACACCGACGAAGGCGCGCGACGGCTCGGCGAAGTGGCGCTTGTGCCGCATTCCTCGCCGATCTCGGCGAGCGGCATCCTGTTCTACAACACCCTGTTCGACGAAAACGCCTCGTGCCACATCGCGCTCGGCCAGTGCTACTCGGGCTGCTTCGTCGACGACACCAGTCTGACGCCGGAACAGATCCGCGCCCAAGGCGGCAATTCCAGCCTGATCCACATCGACTGGATGATCGGCTCCGGCCAGGTCGATATCGACGGTCTGCGCGCCGACGGCAGCCGCGTGCCGGTCATGCGTCAGGGCGAGTGGGCTTGACGCAGTTTGGTGTCATCGGTGGCGGCGGCTGGCTGGGCAAGGCCCTGCTGCTGCCGGCGCTTGCCGATGGCGTGATCGCCGAGGAGGCGGTGACCGTCTCCTCGCGCAGCGGCGCTGTGCCGGGCTTCGAGCCCTGGCCGCGTGTCAGCCAGACAAAAAGCAACACAGCGCTCGCCGCCGATGCGGATGTGGTGATGCTGTCCGTGCGCCCCCAGGATCTCGACGCCATCGCGCTCGATCTCTCGGGCAAGCTGGTCATTTCGGTGATGGCGATGGTTTCGCTTGCCGACCTTGCCGACCGCTTCAACGCCCGTCGCATCATCAGGGCGATGCCGAACGCTGCGGCCGAAAGGCGGCTGTCCTTCACGCCATGGCTTGCGAGCCCCGATGCCACGGATGCGGACTGCGCTTTCGCCGAACGACTTTTCCAAGCGTCCGGCAAGGCGCAAAGGATCGCGACGGAAGCGGAGCTCGACTATTTCACGGGGCTGACCGGCTCCGGCCCCGCCTTTCTTGCCGCCTTTGCCGATGCAATGATCTGCGATGCCGTGACGAAAGGCATCGAGCGAGGCATCGCCGAGCGCGCCGTGCGCCAACTCTTCCTCGGCGGCAGCAGCTTGCTCTTCGAGAGTGAGCAGACGCCCGCCGAAATCGTGCAAATCTTTCTAGACTACGCCGGCACGACCGCATCCGGGCTCAAGGCAATGGCTGCGGCCGATATCCGCACGCCGATCGCCCGGGGTTTGGCGGCCGCCGCGGCAAGGGCGGCGGCTGGTCCCGGCGACCGAGACCTCGGGTAGGTCTTTCCGCAGGTCGCCTGCCTTGCCCAACCTCAGCGCTTGCCTGGACAGGTGGAGCGAACTGCAGGCTCACCGTTTACGCACGGGCCGGCCGAACCCGGGGCGCCAATTGCGCCCGCTGACTCAGCCAGACGCTGACGAGCACGACGAGAATGCCCATGGCCTGGACCGGTGTCAGGCGCTCATCGAGCACACCCCAGCCGAGCAGGATCGCGACGACCGGGCTCAGGAAGCCGAGCGGCGCCACGGCCGAGGGCTCGAGACGCGACAGACCCCGGAACCACAGCAGATAGGTGAAGGCGGCGCCGATCAGACCGAGATAGGCGAAGCCCGCGACGTTCGCCGCCGTCAGGGTCGTCAAGGCCGGCTCGAAGAACAGAGCCATGGGCACCAGCAGCAACCCGCCGGCGGCGAGCTGCCAGGCGGTGAAGGTCAATGGCGGCACCGGCGGCGCCCAATGGCGGCTCAGAACCGTGCCGAAGGCCATGGAAACGGCACCGGCAAGACCGGCGACGACGCCGAGCGGATCGAGCGTTGCACCCGGCGTCAGCACGAGCAGGCCGACGCCGACGATGCCGGCGACGCCGGCGACGATGCTGAGCGCGCGGATCGGCGAGCCGAGAAAGACGCGCGACAACAGGATGACGATCAGCGGCTGGATCGCGCCGACGGTGGCGGCGACACCTCCGGGCAACCGGTAGGCGGATACGAACAGCATCGCCCAGAAGAACGAGAAATTGAGCGCGCCGAGCAGGATCGTGCGCGGCCACCAGATGCCTGAAGGCAGCCGGCGGACGATGAGGAGGAGCAGGAGCCCCGCCGGCAGGGCGCGCAACATGGCGACCGTCAAGGGATAGCCCGGAGGCAACAGTTCGGTCGTGACCAGATAGGTGCTGCCCCAGATGGCAGGCGCCAGCGCGGTCAGGGCAAGGTCGGCGTTGCGGTTGGCGATCATGTCTCTTCCTCAAGTATCTCTACATCAAGATATCTCCGTTATAGCCGATATTATCTTGACGTCAAGATATCGTAGCCCTAGGGATTTCGAACGAACGGATGGAGGTTGGGATGGATCACGTCGACAGGATTCTGGCGCAGTGGCAGCGCGAAAGGCCGGACCTGGATGTCTCGGCCATGGGTCTTCTCGGCCGGTTCACGCGGCTGCGCAACCATATCGGGCGCGAGATCGAAAAGACCTTCGCCGAACGCGGATTGACGTCGGCCAGCTTCGACGTGCTTGCGGCCCTGCGGCGCTCCGGACCGCCCTTTCAGCTCTCGCCCGGCGACCTGCTGGCGACCACCATGGTCAGCTCCGGGACGATGACGAACCGCATCGACCAGCTGGAAAAGCAGGGGCTCGTCCAGCGCCTCGACAACCCGGACGACCGCCGCGGCGTGATCATAGCGCTGACGCCGGAAGGTTTGAAACGCGTGGATGAGGCTGCGACGGCCCATGTCGCCAACCAGCACCGCGTCGTTGCAAGCCTTGCGGCCGACGAGCGCGAAGCGCTCGATACGCTGCTGCGAAAGCTGCTGAAGGCCTATGAATAGGCCCACCGTTCAGATGCGCGCGACCAGCTGCCGCACGCGCGCCAGGTGACGCTTGCGCTTCCCGTCGTCGGCCCGGTCCATATCGTGCAGGCTGAGCATGCGGAAATCGAGGTCTTTAGCGCAAAAGGCGGCGATGCCGCGCTTCAACAGTCGCCGCACCGGGTTACCCATATAGAGATGGACCACCCACCACGGCGATCCCGTTGTCGTCAGCGCCCAGAAGAGCCTGATGTTCTTCAGCCGCGGGATGATCCGGCCACCGGCCGGATCGTTGTCGAAGGCGACGCCCGGCACGAAGACCCGATCGAAGAAGCCCTTGAGGATCGCCGGGAAATTGAACCACCATTGCGGAAAGACCAGGACGATCCCGTCCGCCGCCTGCAGCCGAGCGATCAACCCGGCCGTTGAGGCGACATCGTAGCTGTCGGTAAAATAACTGCCGCGCTCCGCCTTGCTCAATCTCGGATCGAAGTCCTCGCGATAAAGATCGAGCAGATCGACGGAATGGCCGCCGGCAACAAGCGCCTGCTGCGCTTCGCGGGCGACGCTGGCGGCAAAGCTGTCCTCAAGCGGGTGGGCAAGCACGAGCAGAATACGCATCCGTTGTTCCTACTGCAGAAGACTTGGAATCAAGATCGATCGACGGAAAAAATGATCTAAGGAATCAATCCATTACAATGACATTCGTTGGAGCCGCGGCGCTCGCCCCGAAACCAAGGTTTGGCTGCGAAAAGTGGACGTTCCACTGCTGGAGGCGCCATGAATGAAGATAATCTTGGCTCGTTCGACCATGTCTGACTTCCATCCCGCAGAATGCCGTTGCCGGTGGCGTTATGCCGCCTCTATGACAACGAAATGAAGACTGGCACTGCCGAAACCGCTTGGCCCCCTTCGTATTGAACGGCTTTGGTGATCGAAGGTCGCAAACCCCGTCTAGAACAGGCTCCCCTGCTTCGACGGGTCGCCGCCAGGACCGCCGGTTTTCGGTTGCTTCTTCCTGGCGGCCGCCTGGGCGGGCGGCTCCCCACCCTCGCCGGCGATCGCCGAAACGCTGCCGTCGGCAAATTCCAGCGACAACGCCATGCCGGGCGCAACGGCAGCGGCCTGGCGAACGGGCCCGCCCTCCCCGTCGCGCACCAGCACAAAGCCGCGCTGCAGGACGTTGCGATAGGACAGCGATTGCAGGACGCGGTCCTGCGCTGCGATGACACCGGTCAAGCGGCGGATATCCGTGCGGATCGCCGCGTCGGAGCGCGCGACGAGGCCGGCAACACGATCCGTCGAGCGGTGGATCTGAGCGAGCAGACGTGACGGCAGCGCGCGCAGCGACGCATCCGCCGCCGATACGCGCGACTGTCCGCGATGAACCTGTCGCTCGATGACGCGCTCCGCCCGGTTCATCGCATCGTTTATCCGTTGCCGGCGATCGCCGAGCCTTGCCTTGAGCAGATCCGGCCGCAGCTCGGCGGAGGCGCGCTCGAACAGCCGGCGCTTGTTCGCAGTGTTCATCATCAAGCCGCGGCCGAGACCGAGGGCAGCCTCGTCGAAACGGCGGCGCGGCAGCGCCAGCAACTGATCGAGCGACGGCAGCGCGCGCGCCAGCGACCGCACGGCCTGGCGGCGATTTTCCATCTGCCTTGCCATGCCGGCTTTCAGTCGCGCCGAAAGGCCCGACACTTCCGCTTCCAGATCGGCCTTAACAGGCACGGCCATTTCCGCCGCTCCTGTCGGCGTCGGTGCACGCTGGTCGGCGGCATAGTCGATCAGTGTCCAGTCGGTCTCATGACCGACAGCCGAAATCAGCGGGATGGCAGAGGCCGCCGCCGCGCGCACGACCGCCTCGTCGTTGAAGCCCCACAGATCTTCGAGGCTGCCGCCGCCGCGCGCGACGATCAACACGTCGGGCCGGGCGATCGGCCCACCGGGTTCACATTCGTTGAAGCCGCGAATGGCCGCCGCCACCTCGTCTCCGGAACCCTCACCCTGAACCCGCACCGGCCACACGACGACATGCACGGGGAACCGGTCGGCGATGCGGTGGAGAATATCGCGAATGACGGCGCCGGTCGGCGAGGTGACCACGCCGATCACGCTGGGCATATAGGGCAGTGGCCGCTTGCGCCCGGCGTCGAACAGTCCCTCGGCCGCAAGCTTGCGCTTGCGTTCCTCCAGCAGCGCCATCAGTGCGCCGGCACCGGCCGGCTCCAGCGTCTCGATGACGATCTGGTATTTCGACGAACCGGGGAAGGTCGTGACCTTGCCGGTGGCGATCACTTCCATGCCCTCTTCGGGACGGAAGCGCAGGCGCGAGAACGTGCCCTTCCAGATCACCGCATCGATGCGCGCCCGGTCGTCCTTGAGCGCGAAATAGGCGTGCCCGGAGGAGTGCGGACCACGATAGCCCGAGATCTCGCCGCGCACGCGGACCTGATCGAAGGCCTGCTCGACCGTTCGCTTGATCGAACCGGAAAGCTCGGACACCGAATACTCGGTGAGATTGCTCGGAGAATCGTTGTCGAAGATGGAGCTCATGATTCCAGTTTGCCGCCAGCGCCTGTCGAAGGCCAGCCTTTGGCGCCACGCTCAACAGACCTTTTGCCCTTCCGGAACGGCTGAGGACGCAAAAGGCCAGAGTTTGCCGCGCCGGTTAAACGAAATTTAGCGCCGTTGCGACAGGATGGTCGGCATCCTTTCCGGAACGGAATTCCATGATCGTCATCGCCGCCTTCGTTCTTGGCATCACCGCCTGCTGTCTGCGCTCCGCACTTGCATGCGTGCTCATTGCCGTGGTGCTGGCGGCAGCGGGCGCGCTGTCCGGCTCGATCGCCGGAACCGACAATTCGCTGGAGATTGCGGCAGCGATCGGTGGTTACAACATGGGTGTCGCTCTCGCACTTTGCGGCGCCATCGCTGTCGGCCTGCCAAACGGCCGCTAGGGTCAGGGCCTACTGCACCTATCCTTAAATCCTATCCGATTTAAGGATGAAAACATGGAGCAATTCAAAGTACTGCAGCGACCTTTGCGCGTCTGATAGGACGCGCGGCGCTGTAGGCTCGTTCAGCCCTTTCGTTCGAAGAACGCTTTCGTTTCCTCATTGGCCGGAAAGAAGGATTCGATCAGCACGCCCTCCACCAAAGCGTCCTGTGTCGAGCCGAAGGTCTGGAGCGTGGTGATGAAGCTCAGATTGACAGACCCGACGCGCAGCTCGACCGGCAAGACCGGCAGCCGATCGGTATCCGGATAATTTTCGACCGCGCGCTTGACGGCGGGATCGGCTGCGAGTTTCTCCAGCCGCTTGCCAAGGCGGCTCCTTGGCCCCTGCAGCCAGGCTTCGGTGCGAACGCGCTGGACGAGATCGGCGGCGGCGGCCTCCCAGTTGACAACGAGGGAGCGGACATTTCCTGAGGAGAGAAAGGCATCGAGAAAATTCTGACCGGGGTTGAAGGGCACATCAGTCGAAACGGCCAGCGCCGCCAGCGCGGGATTGACGATCAGCAGCGTGTATTCGTGATCGAGCACAAGGCCCGGATAGGGATCGTGTCGGGCAAGGATGAGCCGGATGGCATTGGCCACGGCCGGCGGCATGGCATCAAGCCCCGACGCCGGACGCGTCGTCATGCGCGGACGGTAGCCGGCCGCTGAGAACAGGGTGCCCTGGTCGCGCGCCGGAATGTCGAGCACCGAGGCAAGGCGCAGGATCATGCCTTCCGACGGCTTCGAGCGGCCAGTCTCGAGAAAGGAGAGATGCCGCGTCGAGATGCCGGCAGCGACCGCCAGGTCAAGCTGGCTCATGCGGCGATGCCCGCGCCATTCCTTCAGGTGATTGCCGAATTCCATCGATGCCGATCTCCGTTGCGCCGGCAGATTGGCGCAGGCGCTGCGCAAAATCCATTACCCCGGAGGTAATTGGCTTCATGATCCCAAGGCGGCAGCATCCGGCCATCGACAAACCAACGGAGCCGAAAATGTTGACCCTTTCCAACCGCAGCCTGCTCAACAAGACCTTCCTCGCCGACGGCACATTTTCCCTCTTCGTCGGCGCCGTCCTCATCCTCGATGCTGCCGCACTCGCCGCCCTCATAAGCCCCGCTGCCACACCGCTGATGATGAAGCTGCTCGGCGTCGGACTTCTCGCCTGGGGGATCTTCCATCTCTCGGCGGCCCGCAATGGTGGCCCGGTGTCGGCAGCCGCCCGCGTCAGCATCGCCGGCGACATCCTCTGGCAGGTCGCAAGCCTCGCACTGCTTGCGGCAGCCTATGGCTCGCTCACGGCAATCGGCACAGGGCTGGTGATCGTCGGCATGATTGGCGTCGCCGACTTCCTGTTCTTCAAGGTGAAAGGCTTTGCCAGGGAGCGGGCAGCCCTCGCCTGATCCAGCGAAAACGAAATGCCCACCGGCTTGCGCCGACGAGCATAGACCGTTGACGCAATCCCGCTCGCGGCAACGCTGGTCGCCAACAACTCCACTCTCTGCGTCATGCTCGGGCTCGACCCGAGCATCCAGCGCCCTCAAGCCCTTGCGCAATCGGGACAGGGCTGGATCCTCGGGTCGAGCCCGAGGATGACGACGAAGGGGGCGATCCGCGAGATCAGTTTTGTCACGATATCTAGCCGCTGAAGCCGCTTTGCACTTTTCCTGGAAATGCGTTTAGCCGGATCAGATCTTTTCCCAGCCGTCCTTGTCGCTGGCGCGATAAATCGCGTCGATGAGCTTCTGATTGAGCCGCGAATTTTCAAGCGTCACCACCTCCTCCTGCTGGCCCTTGGCAGCACGGGCAAACGCTTCGGCCTGCAGCTTGTATTGGCGTGCATCCTGGAACCGGAAGAGTTGTGACTGGGCGTGGTTCTGGTTGGTCAGTTCCACTTCCTCGCGGCCGTAGCGATCGGCATTGAACGGCGACTTCACCTCAATGAAACCCTTGTCGCCGTGGAAAACCATGACCTGGCGGGCGGCAAGCTGCGTGGAGATGTAGAAGCTGAGTTCGAAATCACCGAAGTCGGCGCGCACACTCGAATAGATGTCGGTGCCGAATTCCGGGTCGCGATCGGTGCTCGCCTGCACGCGCACCGGCTCCTTGGCCGTTACGAAGCGCGTGGTGATCGTCGGATAGACGCCGATATCCGGCAGGCCACCGCCGCCAAGCGCCGGAATGTTGCGCATATTGCTAGGGTCGCGGTTGAAATAGGTGAAAGCACCCTGCACATGCCGCAGGCGGCCAATCGCGCCATCGGCCAGCAACGAGCGGACCTTGCGCCAGACGGGGCTGTAGGTGACCATGAAGGCCTCGGCGATCAGCACCTTGTTGCGGTCGCGTGCGGCAATCAGCGCATCGATCTCGGATGCCCGAAGCGCAATCGGCTTCTCGCAGAGCACATGCTTGCCGGCATTGGCGGCCTTGACCGTCCATTCCACATGCTGCGACGTCGGCAGCGGGATATAGACCGCATCGATCGTGTCGGAGGCGAGCATTTCCTCATAGGAGCCAAAGGCATGCGGCGCGGAAAAGCGGTCAGCCATGGCGCGCGCCTTTGAAAGGTCGCGGCTGGCGACTGCCGAAACGACGCAGTTCTCGGCGTCCTGGATGGCGGGCACGACGAGATCGCGGCCGATCTTGGCCGTGGACAGAATTCCAAAACGAAACATGGCGGGGCTCCCTGATTTGGAGACAGAGACTACTGCATGATTCCTTAAATCGGAATCGAATTACTGAGAAAACCATGCAGCAGATTTAGGCGTTACAGTGCCCGGCGCGTCATATCTGACGCGTGGCGCTGTAGCGGCGAGGTACGTACCTATCAAGCGGCGACAGACGATAAAAAAACCAGGCGGCAGGTGACAAGCTTTGTTCGCTTGCCTTATGTTCCTGCCGGCAATCCTCCCGATCGCGCACTTGCTTTCATCCAGTCCAATGGAGCGAAACCATGGAAAAACGCAGACTTGGCCGCACCGACCTTTCAATCGCGCCGCTCGTCTTCGGCGGCAATGTCTTCGGCTGGACGGCGGACGAAAAGACGTCCTTCGCCCTGCTCGACGCCTTCTTCGAAGCCGGCCTCAATGCCATCGATACCGCCGACGTCTACTCCTCCTGGGCGCCAGGAAACCAGGGCGGCGAATCCGAGACGATCATCGGCAAGTGGCTGAAACAGCCCGGTCGCAGCCGCGACCAGGCCGTGATCGTCACCAAGGTCGGCTCGGAGCTTGCGCCGGACCGCAAGGGCCTGTCGCGCCGCTGGATCCTGCAGGCGGTCGAGGATTCGCTGAAGCGTCTGCAGACTGATTATATCGACCTTTACCTCTCGCACTGGCCCGATCCCGAAACCCCTTACGAAGAAACGCTTGCCGCCTACGACCAGCTGCTGTCTGAGGGCAAGGTGCGCGCCGTCGGCGCTTCGAACCTGAACTCGCTGCAGCTGCGCGAAGCGCTCGATGTCGCCGCCAATGGCGGCCTGCCGCGCTATGCGGTGCTGCAGCCGGAATACAATCTCTATGATCGCGACAGCTTCGACGGGCCGCTGCGCGATCTCTGCATCGGCGAGGAGATCGGCGTCATCAGCTATTTCGGGCTGGCGCGTGGCTTCCTCTCGGGCAAGTACCGCACCCACAAGGACCTGGAGGGCTCGGCGCGCGGCTCGGGCGTCGAAAAATATCTTGATGGCCGCGGCATGCGCATCCTCGGCGTGCTCGATGAAATCGCCGAGGAGATCGGAGCGACACAGGCCGAGATTGCGCTCGCCTGGGTGCGAAGCCGCAAGGGCATCACCGCGCCCATCGCCAGCGCCACCAATCTCGACCAATTGGCAAGCCTCATTCGTTCGACCCGGCTGACTTTGAGCGACGAAGCGATGCGCCAGCTCAACGACGTCAGCGAATAGGAGCAAGGCAAGGACCATGGCATTGAGCATACGGGCGGCGACCGCCGGCGATGAAACGCATTGGCGCCGCCTGTGGGCCGGCTATGTCGCCTTCTCCGGCACGGAGCTGGCGGAGGATATCATCAGCCTGACCTGGAGCCGCCTCATCGACCCCGCAGCACCGCTCTTTGCCCGGCTGGCGATCCTCGGTGGCGAACCGGTCGGTTTCGCCATCTGCCAGGAACAGCTCGCAACCTTCTTTCGGCGTCCCATCTGCTACATCGAGGATCTCTATGTCGATCCGTCGGCGCGCGGCCGGGGCGTCGCCCGTGCCATGATCGACGACCTGATCGCGCTCTGCCGGACATCGGACTGGGACCGGCTCTATTGGTATACGGAACGCGACAATGCGGCGGCGCGGCGGCTCTATGACCGTTACTCGGCGACCGACGACCACGTGCGTTACAAGGTGAATTTCGGCGCGCCCGCCGGCTCGGGGAAGAGCGCATAGAACGCATCGTGGCTACCATGATGGTTTGCCATGCCCGGCTTGGTCAGCATGCCACGCGGCTCGGCAAAGCTTCGGATGCGGCGCGCCGGGCGCTCGTGCCACTGGATGTTGAAAGCCCAGAGTTTCGGAAAGAAGCAGAGCGACGAATAGGGTAGATGGTCGTGGATCCACCAGGCGATCGACTGCCATCCGCCGATCTCTCCGCGACGGTCCCAGACCCAGGGGATGACGATGCAGGCGGACGCACCGATGCAGCCGTCTGCATCGCGCATGTCCCAGATGTGATCGGCCGCCGAGGCGGCATTGCTCGAGTAGTTGAGGCCATGGGCATTGCCAAAGCCGTTGACCGCTCGGTTTCGGTAGCCGGAGCGGATGGTCAAACGGCCGAAGGTCGCCTCCAGCGGCTCCAGCAGCTCTTCACATAATCGCCGACCCGCCTCGATCGCGAGTTCGGGATCATCGGGTATGTTCGGGATGCGATGGAAATCGGCAATCTCCGAATGCAGGAATTCGCGCAGGAAGAAGTTTTTCGACAGCCGCACGCGCCCGAGATCTTCCAGCGCCTTCATCGAACCGGGTTTCTTCACTGCGCTTCCCCTCATGACATTCCGCGTGAGCACGACTGTGCAGGGCCGACAGGCAATTGCAAGTCCGATGCAAACTCCAACAGGCGATGAAGCCCGCCAATCGACCTAGCCAACCTGCTTGAAGAAATCGATGAAGGCGCGAAGAGCCGAACGCATCTGGCGCCGGCTGGGGTAATAGAGAAACGGGCCGGCATAGGGCGCGCGCAAGCTCAACCACCTGGAACAGAATGCGGCCGCGGCCGATATCGTGCTGACCGTCGACGAACTCGTGCGGCTCGGCGATGCACTGTCGCCGGCGCTGGTTGCCGGCAAGCGGTATACGGATGCGTCGCTGGCGCTCACCAATCGTTGAATGCACATGCCCCGCCTCCTTGCCGACGCGGGGCATCTCCCCATCGAATTTTCCGCCGCCCGCACTACCTCTCCTGTCGTGACCAACAATTCCGGAGGATCGGGAATGTCCGACGAGCAGGCGATCAGCGCGGTGGTGCATCTCTATGTCGACGGCATGGCCTTTGCCAACGAAGGTGCGTTGCGCAAGGCGTTTCACCCAGACGCGGCGATCATCGGCAATTACAGAGGCGCGCTGGAATGGATGACGCGCGACGGCTTCATCAAGGCGGTTCTGGACCAGGGGAGCGCGCCGCCCGGAACCCAGCCGGATATGGACGTGGAGATGACCGACATCAGCGGCGACGCGGCGACCGTCAAGGTGGTCGACAGCTTCGCCGGCGAGCGCTTTTCCGACTATCTGTCGCTGGTCAAGATCGACGGACGCTGGGTCATCGTCAACAAGATCTATCACCTTCACGCCTGATGACGGGATCGAGCGGTGGCCTCGATCCGATACAGCGCTAGTCGGACGCCGCATGAAAAAGGCCGCTGCGAGCAGCGGCCTCAGACCGCTGACAAACCCCTGGCACCGTCCAGGGGTTTATGATTCATTGGGACATGTTGAAGAAACCCGTTCCCGAACAGACAGCGCTCGAGATGGTGACGCTCGATAGCCTGGTTCCGAAGGATCACCTGCTTCGCAAGATCGATGCGGTGATCGACTTTTCCTTCATCCATGACCGGGTTGCCGGACTTTATTGCGCCGACAACGGCCGACCGCCGCTCGATCCGACCTTGATGTTCAAGGCTTTGTTCATTGGCTACCTGTTCGGCATCCGCTCCGAGCGGCAATTGGTGCGCGAGATCGAGGTCAACGTCGCCTATCGCTGGTTCTTGCGGATGAAGCTCACGGATGGTGTGTTTGACGCCTCGACGCTGTCCCAGAACCGCCGCCGGCGTTTCAATGACACCTCGGTCGCCCAGGACATTTTTGACCATATCGTCGAGCAGGCAATCGGCCACGGGCTGGTCGATGGTACGGTGCTTTATACCGACTCGACCCACCTGAAGGCGAACGCCAACAAGGGCAAATACGATCTGCACATGATCGCGAAGTCGCGGTCCGACTACTGGGCCGATCTCGACCGGGCGATCGAGGCCGAGCGGGCGCTGCATGGCCAAAAGCCCTTGAAGCAAAAAGAGCGCGAGCCGGAGGTGAAGGAAACCAAGGTGTCGCGCAGCGATCCCGACAGCGGCTACATGGTGCGCGACGGCAAGCCGAAGGGCTTCTTCGATCTCGACCACCGCACGGTCGACGGCCGGCACGCCATCATCACCGATACGTTCACGACGCCGGCCAACGTGCATGACAGTGTCGTCTATCTCGACCGGCTGGACCGCCAGCGCCAACGCTTCTCCTTCGACGTCAAGGCGGTCGGGCTCGATGCCGGCTATGCCACATCCGGCATTGCGAAGGGACTTGAGCAACGCGACATCCTCGGCGTCACCGGCTATCGCAATCCCACCCCGCCCAAACCCGGCATGATGCGCAAGTCGACGTTCGCCTACGACGGCGAGGTTGACGGCTACCGCTGCCCGCAAGGCCAACTCCTGACCTATGCCACCACCGACCGCAACGGCTATCGCCACTACCGCTCCGATCCGGCCCTCTGCCACGACTGCCCGTTGCTGGCCTCCTGCACCGCCAATGCCAAGGATGAACGCACCATCACCCGCCATGTCTGGCAGGACGCCCGCGAGCGTACCGACGCCCACCGCAAGACGCCTTGGGGCAAGGCGATCTACAAGCGGCGAAAGGAGACCGTCGAACGCTCGTTTGCCGATGCCAAGCAACTGCACGGGCATCGCTATGCCAGGTTCCGAAGTCTCACCCGCGTCGCATGCCAGTGCCTACTGGCCGCCGCCGCGCAGAATATCAAGAAGATAGCAATGGCGCTCACCAGAGGG